>JBALXR010000001.1:59294-84709 GCA_036960525.1 Marinobacter sp. | reverse complement strand
CTCATAAACAGCTGTACGTACCCATGGGCGTGGGTTTGGTGGTGTTCCGCGACCCCAGCCTGGCCAGTGCGGTTGAACACCACGCCCAGTACATTATCCGCAAAGGCTCGCGGGATCTGGGCAGCACCACGCTTGAGGGCTCGCGCCCGGGCATGGCCATGCTGATTCACTCTGGCCTGAAAATTCTGGCCCGCGAAGGTTATGAACTGCTGATTGACGCAGGCATTGGCAAGGCCCGAACCTTCGCGGCCATGATTGATGAGGCTGACGATTTTGAGCTGATCACCCGGCCCGAACTGAACATTTTGACCTATCGCTACTGCCCGCCACAGGTCCGGCAGGCTCTGGAAGGTGCCGATGAAATGCTGGCGGAAAAGATCAACACCAGCCTGAACCGCATCACCAAGTTTATCCAAAAAACCCAGCGTGAAAGGGGTAAGGCGTTTGTCTCTCGCACTCGTTTGGAGCCAGACTACTACTTCAACTTCCCCTGCATTGTGTTCCGCGTGGTGCTAGCCAACCCTCTGACCACCACTGATATACTGTCTGACATTCTGGCCGAGCAACGGTTGCTGGCCGGCGAAGACGGTATTGCCGACGAAATGGCCATTCTGAACAACCTGGCCGTCGGCGCCAATGCGCTCGCTTAGGCGTTCCCAATACGCTCTAAAGAAACAGAACACACAATAACGGCGCCCTGGGGCGCCGTTATTGTGTGTTCTGTTTAGGGCGATTCAGGCAATCTCAATAAAGCGCGTCTTCATCGTCTAACACTTCGTGAATGATGTCTAAAAACATGCGGTCCGCATCGCTCCACTTTTCCGGAATGCGAATACTGGTACTGGAGCTGATTTCCCGCGCGATAGCCTCATCAGAATTGGGTTCGCCTTTGTGCTTGCGGGCAATGTCCATCGATCTGACCGCAATGGTGGGTTCGCTCATTACTTTCTTGATAAACACCCTCAGCTCGTTAATTATCCTGGCTTGGTTGCTTTCAACAGATGTACTCATAAGCTCACTCCCCAACAAATAGAATTGCGGAAGCTATCACTCCCACGTTGTGTTACTCAGTATGGGCAAACTCGCCTTGAACGGCTAGTGTCCCGCTTCGCTGATTCGTTAGCCAAACAAGACGCTAAATCATTAGCCCGCGCAGGGTGAAAAACAACACGGCAGCAATCGACGCCGAAGCCGGCACGGTAATAATCCAGGCCGCTGCGATGCGGGTCAGATGGGAACGCTTAACCATCTCTTCCCGGTAGACTTTCTTCAGCCGTTTGCGGTCGTTTTTTGTCAGTGGCACCTGTTTTTTATTTTTCTTCGCACGCTTGAGCAAATTCTCCATTTCCTCAACCGAGGCGTTACGGAAGTCATCCAGAAATGGCTTCAAACGTTCGCGCTCTTCGGGGTCACGCTCTTCCATGATCTTGTGCAGCTGGGTGGCATAATTCGACTTCAGATACTCACGCAGGAAGCCAACGCCAAACACGCCGCCAATGGCGATGTGGGTGGAACTAACGGGCAGTCCAAGTTGCGACGCCAAAATAACGGTCAAAGCGGCCGATAGCGCAATACAGAAAGCGCGGGTTTTATCAAGCTCGGTGATTTCACTGCCCACGGTTTTGATCAGCCGCGGACCAAATAGCATCAGGCCCAACGCAATACCCAAGGCGCCCACCGCCATCACCCACAAAGGAATACTAGAGGATGTCATCACGCCGCCGTGGGCCAGAGCATCGTTTATAGCGGCCAGGGGCCCGATGGCATTGGCTACGTCGTTCGCACCGTGGGCGAAACTGAGCAGCGCCGCAGCAAAAATCAGCGGCCAAGTGAACAACGTGTTTACGCCCGTGGCGTTGTTTTCCATAGTCGCGGCTTTGCTGTTAACCAACGCGCGTATCGCGAAGAAGGCCGCCACGGCAGCCACAAGACCCACCAGCGAAGCGCCCATGAAGTCCAGCGACACGAGCTTTTTCAGGCCTTTAAGCATCAGATACGTGCCAAACGCCCAAGCCATGCCCGCCACCAGCCAGGGCACAAAAATGCGCGCTGCCGCGATAACATTGCGCCGGTACAACACGGTGCGTTTTATCAGGTACAAAAACAGAGCGGCCAAAGCACCACCCAACACCGGTGAAATTACCCAGCTGGCCGCAATTTTACCCATAACTCCCCAATCCGCAATGCCCCAGCCTCCGGCAGCAATGCCTGCCCCCAGCACCCCGCCCACAATAGAGTGGGTGGTAGACACCGGAGCGCCCATCCAGGTAGCCAGGTTCAGCCACAGCGCGCCAGCCAGCAGGGCCGCCGTCATCAACCAGACAAAGGAACGGTCGTCACTCAGGTTAGACGGATCAATAATCCCGCCCTTGATGGTAGACACCACGTCGCCGCCGGCAATCAACGCGCCAGCGGCTTCAAAGACAGCTGCCAGAGCGATCGCAGCGCCCAGCGACAAAGCGCCAGAGCCCACAGCCGGGCCCACATTATTGGCAACATCGTTGGCACCGATGTTGATGGCCATATAACCACCAATCACTGCGGCGGCCATCAGCAGCATGCCATTTGGCAGGCCACTCGCGAACGAGCCTACCGACAACCAAACGCCCAGTAAAAACAACAGGCTGATTCCAACCCGAAAGCGTTCCGTGGAGGGACTGGTAAGAAGTGTGTCCAGAAATCCGCTTGAACGGCTCATATTATGGAATATCTCATGTGGCATGGCGTCATCTGATTGCAGAAAAACTGCAGGCGGCACTATAAAATTTTTGCAATGAAATTGAAATAAATCCGGCATAAATCACCGTATTGCAAAAAACGATCGGTCAGGGCTATTATCTCAGCCTGAAAATGGTTGCAGCTGCTTCTCATTACCAGCAACTCATCACCAAAAACCCAAACCTTACTCATTGTTCGGAATTTTTTTATGAAAGCCATCCGCATTCTTGTTGGTAGCGTTTACGGTGGCGCTCTGATGAGTGCCCGCGCCGTCGAAAAAACACTGACGCCGCTCGGTTACCGTGTAACGGTTCTGGAAGAGCCACAGCTGTCTGACATCACCGACAACAATGACGCACTGCTGGTGTGCACCTCTACCACTGGCCAGGGTGAACTGCCCTCAAACATTCTGCAGTTTTATGTGGATTTGCGGGACCAGCTGCCACAGCAGCCCGGCCGCCCGTTTGGCAGCATCGTGCTGGGCGACAGTTCTTACGGCGATACTTTTTGCGGCGCCGGCGAACTGATCGAAGAAGCCCTCTACGAAACCGCTGCACGTAAAGTGGGAGACACCCTGCGCATCGACGCCATGGAAACCATGGAGCCCGAGATCGAGGCCGCTGAGTGGGCGCAGGAATGGGTCAAGCAATTGGAAACACTCGCCTAAGACACAAACCAAAAAACCGGTCAGAACTGTTCACTTCATCCGTTGCCGCTATTGGCTTTTTCGCAGGCGAATCAGGCCTTCTTGTGCACAGGACGCAACTATTTTACCGGACGAATTGTAGAAACTACCGCGATTCAACCCCCGTCCGGCCGCTGCACTCGGGCTATCTTTGTCATACAACAACCACTCGTCCATGCGAAAGTCGCTGTGAAACCACATAGCGTGGTCAAGACTGGCTACCCGCAAGCCGCCGTCCCAAAACTTGACCCCGTGGGGCACCAGCGACGTGCCCAGGAACGAAAAATCCGAGGCATAAGCCAATAAGCAACGGTGCAGCACTGGGTCGTCCGGCAAGGTACCTCTTACCCGCACCCAGTCCTGGGCTCGGGGTGGGCGGGGCTCGGGATGAAGAAGGTTACCTGGCGCGACCGGACGAAACTCCACCGGGCGATCGCGCGTCAGCAGAGGGCGCAGGGCTTCAGAAACATGGGGCGCCAGCAGTTCGCCCAGCTCCTGCTCGGTTTTCAGGGTTTCCGGCCCAGGCACCTTCGGCATGTCAAACTGATGCTCAAGACCAACCTCATCGCTTTGGAACGACGCACAACAGGTCAAAATTTCCTTGCCCTCTTGTCGCGCGGTAACCCGCCGAACAGAGAAGCTGCCACCGTCACGTACCCGCTCCACTTCATAATCAATGGGCATGCGCTGGTTACCCGGGCGCAAAAAGTAAGCATGCAGAGAATGGCACAGTCGATCTTCCACGGTACGGCTGGCGGCCATCAGCGCCTGGCCCAGAACCTGGCCGCCGAATACATTGGGAAATCCCAGGTCTTCACTGTCACCCTGGAAGTGATCTACGCCGGTAGCGCTCACGTTCAGCAACTCCACCAGTTTTCGGGTTATATCCAGCATGCCGGCTCCTGTTGAGTGATGATAAGCAAACGACCTAAATTTTCACCCAGGGCGCGCGGCTTGGCAATAAAAACCGACAATTCGCGCTCAGGAAACGGCGTTATGCAACGCCGGCAACTGCCGCGACAACGCCTGTTTCTCCATCGCAAAGCGACCGGTTAGCGCGAAGCCCAACAGCGCACCTTCTGGATTATTAAACAGCGCTTTCACGTGATTACCGTCCTGCTCGACCTGCCAATACCCTTCCGCACCCATCGGTGGTGGGTTTACCGCCGCCGGGCAACAAGGTGTTTTAATCATCACCGGCATGGCCGGGTAGAGCACTTCGCTGCGCTCGCCGCTCAGGGTTTTTGCCAACGCTCGGGCGCTAGCCATCAACGGCATCACATACAGCAGCAATTGGCCGTCCACCTCGGCACAGTCGCCCAGGGCGTATACATCCGGAGCCGAAGTTTCCAGCGCCCGATTCACCACAATACCGCGGCTCACCGCCAGCCCGGCCTGTTGTGCCAGTTCGGTCCGCGGCCTTAACCCCACCGCCGAAATCACCACATCAGCCTGCAGTTGCCGGCCGTTGGCCAGCGCCAGATTTACTCCGCCATCGGCTCCGGCCGGCACTTGCTCAATGCGATCCACCCGGGTGCCCAAGTGGAACACCACACCTAGCGCCTCCAGTTCATTCTGCAGGGCACGAGCGGCCGGTTCGGGCATTAACGTGGGCATCACAGTTGCAGAGGGTGCAATCACCTCCACTTGATATCCGCCCAGAAGCAAATCATTGGCAAATTCACAGCCAATCAGCCCAGCACCCATAATGGCCACTCGCTCGGCGCCCGTCAGTGCTGCACGGAAGGCACGATAGTCGTCCAGGTCATTAATGGAATGCACCGCATCGGTGCCACTACCGGCCAGGTGTAGTGGCACCACTTCCGCACCCCATGCCAGCACCAGCTTGCTGTAGCTTTGCCAGTGACTCTCTAAACGAGAGTCTAAACCAGAGCCCAGCTGAATCCGGTGGGCCTGTGGGTTCAGAGCGGTCACCCGGGTATGGGGCAGCAAGTGCAGATTGAACTGCTTAGCCATCGACTGATGATCGGCCTGGGCCAGACCGTCGGCATCTTTGCCCTTGCCAAAGCCGGTAGACAGCATGGGCTTTGAGTAGCTGGTGCCGTCATCGGCGGTTACCAGCAATATGGGCGCGTCCGCGTCATACTTGCGCAGCTCCCGCACCAACGAGTAACCGGCCAGGCCACTGCCAACAATAACAATGGGGTTGCGTTCGGAAGCTGTTGTCATGCCGTACTCACCTCAGTCGACTTCGATCATTTCAAAATCTTCCTTGCCCACACCACAGTCCGGGCACAACCAGTCTTCTGGCACGTCATTCCACGCCGTTCCTGGTTTAATACCGTCTTCCGGCCAGCCTTCGGCTTCGTCATAAATCAGCCCACACACCACACACTGCCACTTTTTCATTACCTACTCCTGTTACTATTGCTGTTAGTAGCGATTGCCGTTCACTTACGCTTCAAATTGGCGCCCGGGCCAATCTTACCGCGGAAAATACGCGGTCATTAACGCCTGCCGCAGCCCTACGGCGTGGTCAGTATGCCTGTTTTGCACGTGTAGCCATAAATACAGACCTTTCCATGCCCGGTTAACTCTCCCTTCACACCCATCGCTCCGGTATAATCGCCCGTTTTACGACAGGACCGCCCGTTATGATCGATACCGTCGCCGAAATGAAGCAGGTAATGGCAGAAGCCGATTGCCTGGTTCCAAATCAGCAGGTACAAGCCGCCATTACTGCTCTGGCCAGCGCTATCACCGAACGCCTTGAAGGCAGCAACCCGCTGGTTTTCTGCGTGATGAACGGTGGCCTGATCACCACGGGGCAACTGCTTACCCAGCTGCACTTTCCCGTTCAGGCCGAATACCTGCATGCTACCCGTTACCGTCAGGAAACCACCGGTGGCATTCTGGAGTGGAAACTGCGGCCGGAAGCTGACATGAACGGCCGCACCATTCTGATTGTTGACGACATTCTGGACGAAGGCACTACCCTGTGCGCCATCGCCGATTATTGCCGCGCACACGGCGCCGCGGAAGTGCTGACCGCCGTGCTGGTAGACAAACAGCACGATCGCAAATGTCGCCCCGGCCTGAAAGCCGATTTCACCGGCATGGATGTCGAAGATCGCTTTTTATTCGGCTTTGGCATGGACTACAAAGGCTACTGGCGCAATGCGCCTGGTATCTATGCTGTCAAAGGTCTGTAAAAGCAGCCCAACGGCGGCCTGCGCTCTAACAGTCCCACCGGCCTGCTGGTATCGCCAGCCAGCGGCCGCGGGCCTGCGCGACCCTCAGGTTCATGGCCCGGCGCGCTACTGGTTAAACGTTCAGGGCTCGTTCACCCGAGCGTTGCAACAACGCTGCCAGCAAAGCTTTCTGGTAGAAGTCGCCAGCGAAGGTTTTGCCCTGCCCCGCGCCGAAGAAGCCCGCAAGCTGAACATTCCCTGGCGCCAGCAAGCGTGGATTCGCGAAGTGCGCTTGTGCGGCGACGGTCAGCCCTGGGTGCTGGCTCGCACGGTGATCCCCCTGGCATGCCTACAAGGGCCCGGCCGCCAGCTTCGCAATCTGGGCAACCGACCCCTCGGGGCCTACCTGTTTAGCCATCGGCAGTGGCATAGAGGCCCGCTCGAAACCGGATTATGCCAGGGCACCCATAATGGCCAACCGCAGCTCGCCCGACGTTCGCTGTTTCACACCCTAAGGCAGGGCCGCCAGCATTCGCTGATGGTTTGCGAATACTTCTTGCCACAGCTTTACAGCGGCACAGGGCAAGCTTAATTTGGTCTGGGCTGGCAGAGGCTTTTTGACCCGCGCCCGGCACTGACTATAATCCCCTGCACATTCACCGTTATTACCGACCAGCGAACCCCGTCATGCTAGCCAACGCCTTGCCCGATCACGTTCGTTTACGCCTGCTGGATTATGCCCTGCTGCTGCGTCTGAACCGCCCCGTGGGCACCTTGTTATTGCTATGGCCCACCTACTGGGCGCTGTGGCTAGCCGCCGACGGCATGCCTAGTTTGAGCAACCTGATTGTGTTCACGCTCGGCGTCTATTTTATGCGTGCAGCGGGCTGTGCCATCAATGACTTCGCTGACCGTGAATGGGACAAACACGTAGAGCGCACCAAAGACCGACCGTTAACCACCGGCCGCATCCAGCCCTGGGAGGCCGTGGCGCTGTTTGCCGGGCTGGGCCTGGTATCGTTTCTAATGGTGCTGCTGTTTACCAACACGCTGACCATTTATTTGGCTTTTGGTGGCGCCGCACTGGCGTTTATTTATCCGTTTATGAAGCGCTACACCCACCTGCCCCAGATATTTCTGGGGGCGGCCTTTGGCTGGAGCATTCCAATGGCGTGGGCTGCCCAAACCGGTGAGCTCAGCCAAGTTACCTGGCTATTGTTTATTGCCAACGTTATCTGGTCGGTGGTGTACGACACCTTTTACGCCATGGTAGACCGCGAAGACGACCTGAAAGTGGGCATAAAATCTACCGCGGTGTTGTTCGGTGACGCCGACCGTCTGATTCTGGGCATTCTGCAGGCCACCGTAATCGCCATTCTGCTGTTGGTCGGCCAACAGGCCGAACTGGGCATTTTTTACTATTTGGGCTTGCTGACCATGGCTTGCTTGTTCATTTACCACCAGTTTCTGGCCCGCGAGCGTGACCGAGCCGGATGCTTTAAGGCCTTTTTACACAACAATTGGGCCGGTTTTTCCCTGTTTGCCGGGCTGGCCGTTGACCTCATGCTCACCTGAGCAAAAGCCTCGACGCGCTGTCACATACCTGTAACAGTAAGCGGGTGTAATACGGCGGACTCAACGCAACGCTAAAGCAGGTTACTGGAATGTCAGAAAAAACCATTTTAATCGTGGACGATGAGTCTGCCATTCGCGAAATGGTCACTATGGCCCTGGAAATGGCGGGCTATAACTGCCTGCAAGCCGCCGACGCACGGGCCGCCCACACTCTGATTGTCGACAAGCGCCCGGATCTGATTTTGCTGGACTGGATGCTACCGGACACCAGCGGTATCGAGCTGGCCCGGCGGCTGAAAAAAGACGATACTACTGCGGCAATTCCCATTATTATGCTGACCGCAAAAGTCGAAGAAGATAACAAAATACTGGGCCTTGAATCCGGCGCCGACGACTACATCACCAAGCCATTCAGCCCGAGGGAATTGCTGGCCCGGTTGAAAGCCGTGCTGCGGCGCAGCACACCCGCCGGCGTTGACAGTGCGCTGGAAGTCGGCGGCCTGACACTGGACCCGCTCAGCCACAGGGTTAGTAGTCAGTTCGGACAACTGGAATTGGGGCCAACAGAATACCGCATGCTGCAGTTTTTCATGAGCCATCAGGATCGGGTATACAGCCGCAGCCAGCTGCTGGATCAGGTTTGGGGCGCCAACGTGTATCTGGACGAGCGCACCATAGACGTCCACATCCGCAGGCTGCGAAAAGCGCTTGGCACTCATCACGACCATCTAATACAAACCGTTCGCGGTGCCGGCTACCGATTTTCCGCAGACCCCAGCTAAGCGCCAAACCTGTTACGGAACCATTGCTATGCAACAGAACTGGTCGCAATACCTGCGCTTGATGATTGCCCTGCTGGGACTGACCTTGTTGCTGGGTTGGCTGGTAGGCTTTCCACTTTACGGCTTGCTCGCCGGCCTGTTGCTTTACCTGAGTTGGACCCTGGCGCAAACAAAACGCCTGCTACACTGGCTGGCGCAACCGGATACCGCAAGCGAAGCGCCAGACAGCGTAGGCTTGTGGGGCACGATTTTTGACGGTCTGAACAAACTCCAGAAACAGCACATCAAACACCGCTCTGCGCTGCAAGAACGCCTTCAAAGAGTGCAGCAATCGGCCAATGCCATGCGCGATGGCGTCGTTATGACTGATTCCCGCGGTGCTATAGATTGGTGGAACGGCAGCGCAGGTTACCTGCTCAATTTGCGTAACGGCACCGACAAGGGACAGCTGATTCAGAACCTGATTCGCTTACCCGCATTTATCCATTACTTTGAACAGAAGCAGTACCAGCAACCATTGGAGCTGAACGCTCCGGCTCGCACCCACCTTCGCCTGCAAATCCAAATCAGCTTGTTTGGCGATAACGACCGCCTGCTGCTGATCAAAGACGTTACCCGCCTACATCAGCTAGAACAGGTGCGGCGGGATTTCGTTAGCAACTTATCCCACGAAATGCGTACACCCCTGACCGTTATCAGCGGTTACTTGGAAACACTGGCAGACCATAGCAATGAAGTACCGGCCAACTGGCAACGCGCCGTTCTCACCATGGCAGACCAATCAGCGCGCATGGAAGCCTTAATCTCTGACCTGATTCTATTGTCGAAAATCGAAACCGGCGATCGCAATCTGCACGAAGGCATCGTCGATGCAGGCACTCTGCTGCAACAGGTTTGCGATGACGCAAACACTCTCAGTGGCGACAAGCAACACAAGATTGAGCTGACAATCGACGGCCCGACGCAGATACGCGGCGACTTGTCGCAGTTGCGCAGCGCGGTCTCTAATCTGGTTTTTAACGCGGTAAAGTACACCCCCGCACAAGGCCAGATTTGCGTTCACTGGACCACTGGCGAACAAGGCCCGCTGCTGACGGTAAAGGACAACGGCCTTGGTATTGACCCAGCCCACATTCCGCGGCTAACAGAACGCTTCTATCGCGCCGACCCCAGTCGCCACAAAGATACGGGAGGCACAGGGCTAGGCCTGGCTATTGTTAAACACGTGTTGTTAAACCACGACGGCCAACTGCTTATCAGCAGCAGCCTTGGAAAAGGAAGTACCTTTAGCTGTCAATTCCCACCAGAACGGATCGTGGCTAGCGCGGCGCAGCCGCTCGAAAGCGGGCAATAAAGCGCGACAGGTCTTCCATTTTTTTCGGATCTTCGTCTACAAAGCGGATAGTGGCGCTGACAAAGTCGGTGTCTTGGCGTTTGTCGACCGCCTGAAGCTGGTGCACGTATCCGTTGAGCCGCGCCACTTCAGTTTCCGAAATTTCAATATCCACAACTGCCTGATCCAGAATGCCGGGAAACTGCTGGTCACGGCGTGCAATCACCCTAACCTCGTTAAGATTGATGTCTTTTACCACCGACTGCAGGGTGTGGTCAGCAAATCGCACGGTGGCCATATTCATCGCCGGGCGCGCCTTTGCACCTGGTTGGCCCTGGGGCGAATCCGCAGCGGCAACCGGTTCCGCAGGCACTGCAGGTGGGGCCTGCGGCTCGGCTGTACGGGTTAACAAGGAGGCCGACTGTGCCAGGGCATCGGCCTGAACCGCAGGTGCCTTGCCAGCGCTTGCCATAGCCTGCGCCAGTGTTTGCCCCATCACCTTACGGATTTTTTTACCCAGACCGTCAGGGCTGAAGGGCTTACCCAGATATTCCGACACGCCCTGCTGTATGGCTTCAACCACGTGGCTTTTATCGCCACGGCTGGTAATCATAATAAATGGCACTTTGGCGTACTGGGGCTGCTGGCGCATCCACTGCAGCAGTTCCAGCCCCGACATTTCCGGCATTTCCCAGTCGCAGAGAATCAAGTCAAAGGTGGTCCGTGACATCAGCGACTGCGCTTTTTTGCCGTCGGCGGCATCAATGGTTTCAATAACAGGAAACTGCTGTCTGACTGCACGCTTGATCAGGTCCCTTACAAAGCTGGCGTCATCTACTATCAGTGCTGTCAGCATCGCCATTGGCTCAACCTTTTATTACGCTATTGTTAGTGTGTTTCACATTACTATAAAACAAACCCTCACCATAGAAACCCATCGGGTAAAAATGGAGCCTTCTTGTGGGTGTAGGTTACTGATTTGTCACCCGCCAGTATTGGCAAGTGTGTTTTTAGGACCGCAAAAAACGCTATTATGGGCGTCAATAATATGTCCCACGCCCATTTTCCGGAGGTTCTACGTGCCCATCTCCATTTTCCGCCTTCTTCGCCCGGCAGCCACGGCCCTGTGTGCCGGCATGCTGGCCACGCTGCCGCTGAACGTTAGCGCCAGCCTTGCCGACAAGGCCACGGACCAGCCGGCTACGCTTAACAGTTTTGAGGCGTGCAAAGCAGATTTACAACAACAGGCCATAGCCGCCGGCGTTAGCGCTGGAACCGCACGCAGCGTATTAGCTGGCGCGGAATATCTGGAACGGGTGATTGAGCTGGACCGACGCCAGCCAGAATTCACCACGCCCTTTGCTGATTATTTGAACCGCCGGGTAAACGACACGCGCATCGACAAAGGCCGCCAGCTGTTAATAGAGCACGCCGATCTACTGCAACGAGTGACCAATGAAACCGGCGTGCCAGCCGCCTATTTGCTGTCCTTCTGGGGCCTTGAAACCAACTACGGCAGCTATTTTGGCAAAATGTCGGTGCCCAGCTCATTGGCCACACTGGCTTGTGACGAGCGCCGCAAAACCTTTTTTACCCGCCAGCTGATCGCTGCGCTGCAGATTGTTGACGAAGGCGCCATTAGCCCCGAACAAATGGAAGGCTCCTGGGCCGGTGCCATGGGCCACGTACAGTTTATGCCTACCGTTTTCCTTAAGCACGCCGTCGACGCAGACGGCGATGGCCGCCGTGACCTTTGGAACAGCCTGCCAGACGCCCTGATGTCGGCCGGTCTATTTTTGCAGTCTATGGGCTGGGATGGCGACTACCGCTGGGGCCGTGAAGTACAGCTGCCCGATAACTTTAACTTTGCCCTGGCCGATGGCCGTCGTAAATCTCTGGAGCAGTGGAACCAGCTTGACGTTACCAACGTGTCTGGCGGGCCTTTGGCCCAAGAAGCGATCGATGCAGCATTGATTGTGCCCGCTGGCCATCAAGGCCCGGCGTTTCTGGCCTACCACAACTTCAAAGTGATTATGGGCTGGAATCGCTCGGAGTTTTACGCCATCGCCGTGGGCCACCTGGCCGACCGCATCGCCGGTGCAGGCGGGTTACAGAACCCTCCCCCGGTTGACGCACCTGCGCTGTCACGCGATAACATAATGCAGTTACAACAGCAGCTGGAAAAACGCGGATATTCCGCCGGCGCCCCAGACGGCATTATGGGCCCGGCCACCCGCGCCGCTATTCGCCAGTATCAGATTGCCAACGGCTTAATCGCCGACGGCTATCCGGGGCCTCAAGTTTTACAAGTTTTGCAGGTAACACCGGCGCTTTGAGGCGCCGGTAGATAACCTCACTAACCAAAATGACGCGATCTTCATGGACTCAATCACTCAGGTGGCTCTTGGCGCTTCCATAGCAGGCCTTGTAGCCGGTAAAACGCTCGGGCGATCGGTTCTGCTGACCGGCGCGCTATTAGGCACGCTTCCCGATCTGGACGTGCTGATTAATTACGGCTCGGCGGTCGCCAACTTTACCCAGCACCGGGGCTTTAGCCACTCGTTGTTTGTGCTTGCACCCCTGTCGCTGGTGCTTGCAACTCTGTTCTGGCGCTGGAAGCCACAGCTGTCTTTTTCGCGTTGGCTGTTGCTCACTGCGCTGGTGTTGCTGACGCACCCACTTCTGGACACCTTTACCACCTATGGCACACAGCTCTTCTGGCCCCTTGGCCGGCCGCTGGCCATCAGCAGTATTTTTATTATTGACCCCCTGTATACGCTACCGCTACTGGCCGGTTGCGCCGCCTTTTTACTGCGGCCTCCCGCTGTGCGCGCCATTGCAGCGGGCCTGCTGCTGTCCACGGGTTATCTCGGCTGGTCGTTTGCGGCTCAGCAGGCCATAATCGAGCGCGTGCAACCGGCCCTTGTCAGCGCAGGCTTTGCCGACGCCGAACTTTTGGTGCAACCTATGCCCTTCAACACGGTGCTCTGGCGCGCCACCGCGATCACAGACCAGCAGCGTGTTGAAATCGTGACCGGCTTTCTAGATGGCGACAGCCCCTTAATGCTTGAATATTTCCCGCGCAAGCCAGAGCTTGCCAACTCTGTTGCACAACTGCCTGAAGCCCGTCGCCTGGAGTGGTTTACCCGGGGTTTTCTTGACTATCAGACACGCGACGGTGAAATCACCGCCACAGATGTACGCCTCGGCATTCCCGGGTCGCACCCTTTTACGTTTGTGCTCGCCAATGACCGGGGTGGCGCACTAACGCCCGGCAACGGCGAACAAGCTCCCCGGCCCGCCTTCAACAGCGCGGCACTGCCCTTGCTGTGGGGCCGCATAACCGGCACTATCCCGGTACTTTGTCTTGCCAGCCTGGCCACGCCAACGCTCGGCCAAGAGTGTTGAAGTCCATGCGCCTCGATCAATTTATTGCCACCAGCTCGGAGCTTTCACGCAAAGAGGCAAAGCGTGCCATCGCTGCCGGTGACGTTCAGGTAAACGGCGACGTTTGGAAAAATTCGGCCACTGCCGTTCCAGCTAACGCTGAGGTTATGCTGCAAGGAGCACCCGTGGCCCTGCCTGGTGAGCACTACTTGATGCTCAACAAACCTGCAGGGTATATCAGCGCCACCCGCGACAGCGACCAGCCCACAGCGCTGGATCTTCTGCCTGCAGAGCTAGCCCGCAATCTTCATATTGCCGGCCGGCTGGACGCAGACACTACCGGATTATTGCTGCTAACGAGCGATGGCCAGTGGTCACACCGGGTCACCTCGCCAAGAGTAGAGTGCCCGAAAACCTATCAAGTAGCTCTGAGCGAACCGATTTCACAAGTGGCCATTTCGGCCCTGGAAACCGGCGTGATGCTTCGTAACGACACTAAGCCGACAAAGGCCGCTCAGGTGAAGGTGCTGCACTCACAGCTCATAGAGCTGACTATTTCTGAAGGCCGCTACCACCAGGTCAAACGAATGATCGCCGCCGTTGGTAATCACGTCACTACTCTGCACCGCAGCCGTATTGGTGGGGTGACGCTGGACCCTGCATTGGCCGCTGGTGAACATCGGTTTCTAACCAGCGCCGAAATCGCCAGTTTCACCTAGAAATTTTTAAGCCCCCGGTTCCGCAACAGGCAACACCAGATCTTACCCCCGTGTAATCTATGCAGGCCACCACGCTGACCTGCATCAATAGCCCCCGAATCTGCCGCGCATATACTTTAGCCATACCTTGACATAAATAGAGGGTTTGTATGTCTGCGCCCGACCTAAACAACGATCCTTTAATCAACACCCTGACTGGCCATGCGCAAGACGCATACAACTATTGGCGCGCCGGTTATGGCGTTATCAGCCACGGTGACCGGCTGTGTGCAAGCGTGCTGCGATTGGCCCGGCAGCTCGTCAGCCGCAAGCTGCAACCGAATCTGGAAGCCGTATTCCATCACTTCGCTGCTCTGGACCGGCTTGCCAGTGCAGGCATGTGGCAAGTGGTGCACATGACCTACACCAACCGGGTATGCCCGCAGGGCAAAGCGCTTGCGGCGGATGACTTCAAACCCAAACCCGAAGGCCATACCGGTGGCGCGCTGAATATGGTGCCTGCCTACGCCGCCTATCTGGCCACCAACAGCCTGACCGGAAAAACCCGCAGCTGGCTGATGGGCCAAGGCCACTGCGTCGCCGCTATTGACGCTCTGAATGTTCTGACCGGCAACTTGCACCCGGAACAACAGCAGGCCTACGGCGGAGTAGACGGCCTGACAAAGCTTGCCCGGGATTTTTACAACTACCGCCAGAATCCGGATGGCAGCAACGCCGCGCCCTTGGGCAGCCACGTTAACCCTTACACCGCCGGCGGCATTATCGAAGGCGGCTATTTGGGGTTTGCCGAGCTGCAATACGCGCACATGCCCCTACCCGGCGAATCTCTGGTGGCGTTTTTGTCTGACGGTGCCGCTGAAGAACAGCGTGGCAGCGACTGGATTCCGCGCTGGTGGCGCGCTGAAGACTGCGGCTTGATAATGCCCATCATGATTGCCAACGGCCGGCGCATTGAACAGCGTACCGAACTGGGCACCCGCGAAGGCCTGGAGCGCTTTGAAGAACATCTTTCCGCGCGCGGTTTTGCACCCTTCCGTTTTGATGGTCGTGATCCTGCGGCGTTTGTGTGCGCCATGCTGGGCATGGAATGGGCGCTGGAAGAACAGGCCGAGGCCGTATTGAATGGTCAGCAGAGCTATCCCGCACGGATTCCTTACGGCATTGCCGAAACCGTCAAAGGCTTTGGTTTTTACGGCGCGGGCGAAAATTCTGCCCACAATTTGCCACTGCCGGGCAACCCACGGGTTGACCCACGCATACGCGAATTGTTTCATCAGCACACCGCGTCACTGCACGTTGAGCCAGACGAACTGAGCGCCGCTCTGCGCACGTTGAACCGCCATCAGGATCAAAAAAGATCGCTAGAGCGGGACCACCCTCTCGCTCTGCGCAACCCCCCGGACCCTGTCATTCCAACGTTGGCGGCGATGCAGCAAGCTGCATCGCCGATGACCGCCATCAACGATTTCTTCTGCGCGCTGGTTGAATCCAACCCCAATTTGCGGGCCCGCGTGGGCAATCCGGACGAGCTTGCCAGCAACCGCCTAGAAGGCGTATTGCACCTGTTAAAACACCGGGTGAACGAACCGGAAAACAACCATGAGTCGGTTTTGGGCGGGGTTATTACCGTATTAAATGAAGAGACGGTGGTGTCTGCCTGCCTGGCTAACAAGGCCGGGCTCAACTTGGTGGCCAGCTACGAAGCCTTTTGTGTAAAAATGCTGGGAGCCATCCGTCAGGAACTGATATTCGCCCGTCATCAAACTGCAGTAGGGCGCCCTGCACGCTGGCTTGGCCTGCCCGTGGTAGCCACGTCCCATACCTGGGAAAACGGCAAAAACGAGCAATCCCATCAAGACACAACCTTCTGTGAAAGCCTGCTGGGGGAAATGAGCGATGTGTCCCGCGTGGTGTTTCCCGCAGACTACAACAGCACCCTGGCGCTGATGCCGGGTATTTACCGCAACCGTGGCCGCATTACCTGCATGGTTGTGCCAAAGCGTGAACGGCCATGCGTGTTCAACACCGCCGAAGCGGCGCTGCTGGCGCGCCAGGGCGCGATTGTGATTGATGAGGATACTGGCGGGGAAAAACCGGTTATGCTGATTGCGAATGGCGCCTACCAGCTTTCGGAAGCCATCCGTGCCTGTGAACAATTGCGCGACAGCGGCGCAGCTTTCCGCCTGGTGTACGTTCAGGAGCCAGGGCGCTTGCGCCAACCCCGCGACGCGCAGGAAGCCGCTGTGTGCATGAGTGAAATGGAACGTGAACAACTGTTCCCTAGCCAGCTGAGCCGCCGGGTCGCACTAACGCACATGCGCGCGGAGGTATTCCGTGGCCATCTGCACACGCTGTTTCCGGCGCCGGCAACATCACGGGTGTTGGGTTACCGCAACCATGGCGGCACGCTGAACGAAGCCGGCATGCTGTTTACCAATGGTTGTTCCTGGGCCCACGCTCTGGCGGCTTGCGCCAGCGTAATGGCATTACCACCCGGCGAGTGGTTATCGAGCGCGGAACTGGCAGCGGTAGAAGGCCGGGGTGACCCTTCGGTTATCACCCGCTAAGTGGCCATGGTCAAAGTCTTGTTCAGAACGAATCACCGCCACAAAAAAAGGCAGCCTTAGCTGCCTTTTCTTATAGCGGGTTACTTCTGCATCCAAGCGGGATTACAGAGGTACAACGTTTTCCGCTTGAGGACCTTTCTGGCCCTGAGTAACGGTGAACTCGACTTGCTGGCCTTCTGCCAGAGTCTTGAAACCGCCGCCCTGAATAGCGCTGTAGTGAACGAATACGTCGGGGCCGCCTTCACGAGTGATGAAACCAAATCCTTTTGCTTCGTTGAAGAACTTAACAGTACCGGTAGTAGTAGACATGCTTAAATATCCTGCAATCAATCAATTATTCACCCCGCTCAACCAACATGGTGTGAGCCGGTGTTTACGGAAAACCAGAATCTGCGGAATCAAAAAAAGGACGGTAACTGCTCATCACTGGGTTTAATACTAACCGCTGGAATACGTCTTATTAATGAAATGCTTCACTGAATATTTCCTTCAAGAATCACTTTACTCGGGAATTCAGGGCTTGCCAAGTGGATTTTGAAAATTTTGTATAGGTAATGGTGCAGATCAACTTTTAACCAATGTGACTGTATAGAAGCCAACGGCTGTCATCAGCAAAGCACCGCAAACGTGGGCCAAAATACCCACTAGCGCCATGCCCCACTTTCCCTGTTGCAACGCCGTAAGCATTTCCAACGAGAAAGTGGAAAAAGTCGTAAGCGCGCCACACAGGCCGGTTATTGCAAACAAGCGCCATTCCGGTGACAGGCTAGAGCTGTGGCTGAACCAGGCCAGCAACAAGCCCGCCAGCCAGCCACCGGCCATGTTGGCAACCAAAGTGCCTAACGGCACATGGTGATGGCTGGCGTTCAGCCACAAACCCAATGCCCAGCGCAAATTCGCGCCGAACACCGCACCACCACTAATGGCCAGAACCGACAACCACATACTCAGCGCGCCATCAAGAAGGCTGCACTTCTGAGGGGTTGTGATCAATCACCGACTTTTTATTGCGGGCGAATTCGTCAAAGGCAAAGTCGTCCACCGTCAGCATTTCCAACACCTTTGCTTCGTAATCGCGCATGAAGACTGCATCTTCTTCGCTGAACACGCCCGCGTCCAGAGCGGCTTCAAAACGCTGTTCCGGGTGCAAAGCGGTGATCGGCAATTCGCCCTTGCTGTAGGCCTTGTTGGCTTTGCGATAGAGTTTTTCAGCTTTAGCATTGTCTTTTAGCAAGTTGTTGTAACTGGCTACGGGGTTGGAATCAACGGCGTCGACGCCGTTTTCACCTTCACCCACCCACAGGCTGGACAACAGCTTTTTTCGCAGCGGCGAATCGGTTGAAATGGCCTTTGCCAGGGTGTGGGTCAAAGCATCACTCGGGCCTGTCCAGCGCCGGCCGATGGGCAAGGTAATCACCCGCAACGCACCAGCTACCAAGCGGTTTGGCAAGTTATCAAGAAATTCTACCAACGCCGTTTCCGTGCGCGCCAGCAGCATGTCCAGGCTGTAGGCCATGAGTGCCTGTTCGCCGTCCACAGGCTGGGTTTCGTGCCAATGCTTGAGCACCATAGAGGCCAAGTACAGATTCGACAGCATGTCGCCCAAACGCGCAGAGGTCAGTTCGCGCATTTTCAGTTCACTGCCCAGGGTGGTCATGGCCGCGTCGGAACACAGTCCGAAAGCGGCGCTGAAGCGGGCCACAGACTGGGCGTATTTACGTGCACCATGGTCAAACGGCACGTCTGCACGGCCAATGCCCAAGGCCTGGGTAAAGGCACGGGCAGCGTTGCCGAATACCAGCCCGGCGTGACCAAAGAAAGCTTCGTCAAAGGCATCGATGTCATCGTTGTCTTTCGCCGCCAGCTCTTTTAACACGTACGGGTGGCAACGAATGGCGCCCTGGCCAAAGATCATCAGGCTGCGGGTCATTATGTTGGCGCCCTCAACGGTAATAGACACCGCTGAACCACTGAACGAAATACCATTATAATTGCGCGGGCCAAGGGTGACCGCCTTACCGCCGTGAACGTCCATGGCATCGCACAGAATGTCGCGCTGATACTCGGTCAGGTGATACTTCAGAATCGCCGACGGCACCGCTGGTTTTTGGCCCTGGTCAATCATGTTGGCGGTATGGTTAACCGCCGCTTGGGCAATGTACGTTTTGGCCGCAATCCGCGCCAGCGGCTGCTGCACGCCTTCCATTTCTGCTATGGGCGTATTGAACTGGCGCCTTATACGGGTAAAACCACCGGCCGTGGCCACCGCGAAAGCAGCCCCACCGGCAGCGCCAGAAGGCAAGGTAATGCAGCGACCCACCGACAGGCACTCCACCAGCATGCGCCAGCCCTCGCCGGCCATTTTTTCACCACCAATCAGGTAGTCCAGCGGAATGAACATGTCTTTGCCAATAATCGGGCCATTCAGAAACGGACTTCCTATTGGGCAGTGGCGGCGGCCGATTTCCATGCCGTCTGTATCACGGGGAATCAATGCGCAGGTAATGCCGCGGTCTTCAACATCGCTCAGCAAACCATCGGGGTCGAACATGCGGAAGGCCAGGCCCACCACCGTGGCGATCGGTGCCAGGGTAATCCAGCGCTTTTCGAAATTCAGTCGCAAACCAATGACTTCTTTGCCGTCAACTTCCTGTTTACACACAATACCGGTATCCGGCAATGAGGTGGCATCGGAGCCCGCGCGCGGGCCGGTCAGCCCAAAACAGGGTATTTCGCGGCCATCAGCCAAGCGCGGCAAATAAAATTCTTTCTGCTCATCAGTGCCGTACTTTATAAGCAGCTCGCCGGGCCCCAGGGAATTGGGCACACCAACCGTCACCATCAGCATTTCGTTAACGGCCAGGCGCTGCAGCACGGCGGTCTGAGCTTTCGCGGAGAATCCCAGACCACCGTATTTCTCAGGGATAATCATCCCGAAGAACTTTTCGTGCTTGAGGAAATCCCACAATGCTTCCGGCAGGTCGGCCCGCTCTACGGCTATGTCCCACGCATTGCACATAGCCAGCGCCTGGTTGCACTGATTGTCCAAAAACGCCTGTTCTTTATCCGTTAGGCCGGTGTTGCGGTTTATCAGCAGGTTGTGCCAATCGGGTTTACCGGTAAATAATTCGCCGTCCCAACTTACCGTGCCCGCTTCCAGCGCTATTTTTTCCGTTTCAGACACTTTCGGGGCGACTTTCTTGAACAGGGCAAAGGCTTTGGGCGTTAACCAGCTGCGACGAAAACCCGGCAAGCCAGCAGCGGCCGTAATCCCGGCACCTATAAACAGCAGCAGAGCCAGCCAGAAAGATGCAAACAGCAGCGACACCAAGCCTACTCCAACCATAACACCCACTGCAGCCTTAGCGCCGGCTTCCTGGCGCATCACCACCAACAAGCCGGCTATCGCCACTATAAACAGTATGAACGTCATCATTAATTCCCCTGTTGTGCCTGGTTTGAACAGCTGATATTCATCACTTTACGTTACCTGATTGCTTAATATCTGGCCAGCTAAGCTCGGCGTATCACCGCATCAAGCGGTTACAATCACTCGAATACCTTCCAGCGCCAGGGTAGCGCGCCCTATCGCTTCGCGAGCAGCTGCCAACTGGGTTCGGAAATATTCGATTTCCTCATCACGAATCGCCGGATTTACCGCCTGCAGAGCTTCCAGGCGACGTATTTCCGGGCCGAACATCGCGTCCACCTGCGCCAGTGCTTTTTGTTGCAGCGGTTGCAAGTGCGGCTCGGCCAGGCATTGAGAATGATTCACCATAGCCTCAACCTGAGCGCGAATTTGCGGCACAATTGCCTGTGCCGTGCGCCGGCGAATGTTAGAGCACATATCGTTCAGGCGGTCGTGGGGTAAGGCTTTCGACAAGTCTTTGCCGGTCACGTCCACCAGCAAGCGCAGCGGCGATACCGGCAGATAACGGGTCAACTGAAGAGCGTCTGGCGCCGGGCAGTGCACCGTAAACAAGGCTTCCATCAGCAGGGTACCGGCCGGCAACGCCTTCACCGACATGGTTGCCAGCGCGGCTTTACCCAACCCGGAACTGGTCACCGACTCCATAATGCCGGTCACCATAGGGTGCTCCCAACTCATAAACGCCAGGTCTTCGCGTTCTAGCGCGCGGTCCCGTTCCCAGGTGACGGTTATGCCGTCTTCAGGCAAGCCGTCCACGTGCCCGGCCTGGTACTGCTCGCCCGGGCGCAGCACGTCCGCATGTTCGGAATGATCTTCTACATCTACACCCAGAATGTCGAAGGCTTCCATCATATAATCGCGCACGGCCGCCGCAGATTCTTCGGTTTCAATCGCGTCAATCAAACGTTGCGCCGGCTCGTTGCGGCAGGAATTCAGCTCAATTAGCGCATCGCGGCCATTCTGCAGCAAAGTTTTGAGGCGCGCAGTTTCAAGCGCCGAATCACTCACCATGGTTTCCAGAGCGGCTTCGTCGCCGGCCAGCGACTGCTGCCATGCCTCGGCTACCGACTCTTGCACCGCCACACCCACACTGCAACTTTCTGCAAAGGCATTCAGGCCACGCTGAAACCATTTGTACTGAACCTCCTGACTGGTGCCTTCCAGATACGGGATATGAATATCAATGGCGCTGGTTTGGCCGATACGGTCCAGGCGCCCAATGCGCTGTTCCAGCAGGTCTGGGTTGGCCGGCAGATCAAATAACACCAAATGATGGGCAAACTGGAAGTTACGGCCTTCACTGCCGATCTCGGAGCAAATCAGCGCTTGGGCGCCCTGTTCGGAGTCCGCAAAATAAGCTGCAGCCCGGTCACGCTCGATCAGGTCTAAATGTTCGTGGAACGCAGCGCTGCGAATGCCGGCGCGCAGCTGAAGATAGTGCTCCAGAGCCATAGCCGTGCTGGCGTGGGCGCAAATCACCACCACTTTTTCCGGGCGCAAACCCGCCAGTGTTTTTTGCAACCAGGCTACCCGCGGGTCCTCCGCTAGCCACTGCTCTTCGTCGGGCTCGTTACGTTCGGGAGTCAGGCCTTCAATGCCGCGGGTAAAGCCGCTGTAGAGTTCGGGGCACGGCAGTGGCACCGGGTGGGGAAGGCGCTCGGGAAAGCCCTGAATAGCAGCGCGCGTATTACGAAACAACACCCGGCCGGTGCCGTGGCGATCTAGTAAAGCGTCAATGATCGCCTGATGGGCGTCGTTCTCTGTCAACAGCTGAGGCAATTGCGAGCCCAGCCACTGTTGAAGAATGTCCTGGTCGCCGCTCGCAATGGTGTCTTCAGACTGCAATCGGCGCACCACAGCGTTGACCGCTTCGTACTGGCTTTCCTGTTCGCGAAACGCCTGTAAATCGTGGAACCGCGCAGGATCCAGCAAGCGCAGGCGTGCAAAATGGCTGGCGAGCCCGACCTGTTCCGGCGTTGCGGTCAACAGCAGCAGGCCCTGGCTTGCTGCTGCCAAACTTTCGATCGTTTTATATTCCGCACTGGCGTGGTCTTCATTCCACGCCAGGTGGTGAGCTTCGTCTACAATCAGAAGATCCCAGCCGGCTGCTATGGCGTCGTTTCGGGCTTGTTCAGTAGCGGTCAGAAAGCTCTGACTACAAAGCACCAGTTGCTCGCTTTCAAACGGGTTTTCCCGACCTTCTTCGCCAAATATATGGCTCATCAGAGCATCCACGTCGCTCTGCTGTTCTTTGATGGCGTCATAACGGCCTTGATCAACAATGGAGAAGCGCAGGTTGAAGCGCCGTAGCATTTCAACCAACCATTGGTGAATCAACGAATCTGGCACTACAATCAAGGCCCGCCGGGCGCGGCCAGTGTGCAGCTGATAGTGCAGAATCAAACCAGCCTCAATGGTTTTGCCCAGGCCTACTTCGTCGGCCAACAATACCCGCGGGGCAAAACGCCGGGCCACTTCGCCGGCAATATAAAGCTGATGGGGCAGATGCTGGGTGCGGGCGCCAATCAGGCCCTCGGCCGGAGAGGCCCGCAGACGGTCAAGGTGCTTCAACGTGGAAAAACGGAGCCGAAAGGCACCGTTGCGGTCAAACTGGCCGGCGAACAGGCGCTGATGAGGGGCCGAGAAGTTCACCGTTCCGCTCAATTTCACCTCAGAAACCGCCTGGACATTTTCGCCATCGTCGGCGTGGTAAACCAGCAGACCGGCCATGTCTTCCACCGAGCGCACAATGTAGCTTCCGCCATCAAAGGTTTCGATGGTCTCACCCAGCTGATAAATAATACGCGACAAGGGCGCGTTGTCAGTGGCGTAGGTGCGTTCTTCGTCAGCCGCTGGAAAACCCAGGGTAACCCTGCGCCCGGAAATATCCGTAACTATGCCCAAGCCCAGGGCTGTATCGCTGTGGCTAACCCAGCGCTGACCAATAACAAAATCCGACGTTTCCAAACAACCTCCAAATCCCAATCCCAATCAAAAACGTGCGGAACCTTGTTCACGCACCCATAACGCCGTGGCACCACACACCGCTGCCGGCACCACAAACAAGTTCAATATTGGCACCATGGCCGCCAGCGCTACCGGCAGCCCAAAGCCCAAAGCCGACAATCGGCGCTCGGCCAGCATCTGTTTTAACACCGGGAAACTGGTCTTGTGGTTGTCTGCCGGGTAGTCAACGTACTGCAGCGCCATCATCCAGCTGTTGAACACAAACCACAGCACCACCGCCGCCAGATTCACCACCGGAATCAGCCCCAGGATAAGCAGGCCCAAAGCACGGGGCAGGTAATAGCCGATTTTCTGCAACTCGCGCCAAAGTGAACGCGGAATGTCCCTGACAATACCTGCCCAACCTTCGTCGTCACCGATTGGCTGACCGGTCAGGTGCTGTTCACAGCGCTCAGCCAGGTACCCGTAAAACGGTGCCCCAATCAGAGTGGCCACAATCACAAACCCATAGGCCAGCACCAACACAATAACCGCGCCGTAAAGCAACCAGAACAGCCAGTCAAGCGCTTGCAGCCAGGCCCAGTCTGGCAACCAGCCCATGGCCGTCGCAATCAGACCGGAAAATAGTTCACCCAGATAAAAAAACAGCAGGCTGAACAGCAGAATGTTAATCAGCAGGGGGATAACCACAAATAGACGAAGACCGGGTTGCCAAATCAGGCCAAAACCTTCACCCAGATACCCCAATCCGCGAAAAAAGTTACCATTAAGCATGGCGCAAAACCTTGGTTGCAGTGACATTGACGGGCTGCAAAGCATATCATGATGCGGTCTTTGCCACAGCCGGAACAAACAATCGATATGCTTTTAGCAACCACGAAACAACGGTTTGCACAACTACTCCGCTTATGCACCCTGTGGCGGCTTGCGCTACTGGCGTCTATCGCCGCTATTCTTTTTCTGGCCACGACCGCAGGTCCGCTGCCCGTGCCCTCTGTGCCCAACGACAAGGTCAATCATCTGATTGCCTTTCTGGAGCTTACGCTGCTGGTGCGCTTGAGCTGGCCGCAGCTGAAGCCACTCTATTTCGTCCCGCTGCTGCTGGGTTTCGGCATGCTGATAGAAATTGTGCAAGCCACGCTGCCCTACCGCGACTTTTCACTGGCTGACGTGGCCGCTGACGCCGCCGGCATCGCGGCCGGAATGCTAATTTGGCCTTGGCTGCAAAAATTTAGCGCGCAATACTGAAAAATGTGTAGGCCAGCGTAAGCATTCTCTTACAAATCTATTGTTTTTTTAGCTTTTTATTAGCAAGAAAATATTACATAAATCATAATAAATAGTTGATTAGTAAAGAATTTAAATAGAAAACCTGTGTATTTTATAGGGTTATCATCAAAAGGTATAATTTCCCAAACACTCTGTATTGGTAGCATGGTGTTGGTCACGGACGATGTATGCACCACGGAGCGGGCCAAGGAACAGCAACACGGCAGTTGCACATTGCGCAGGGACGCGCCTACCCATTTTCAAGCGCGGCTCTTTTTTGTACTCGCCCCGGCATAAACGCACCAACTGCTTTATACTTGTTAGCCAATCTGGCCAGTTTATCCTTTTTTTATGACCCGCAGACAAGACACCGACGACTACCTTTCGCTATTTCTGAACAACACACCTTTATTAGACGTGCGTGCGCCTGTCGAATTCGACAAAGGCCATTTGCCCGGCGCTATTAACGCACCGCTGATGAACGACGACGAACGCCACCTTGTCGGGATTTGTTACAAAGAGCATGGCCAGAGCAAAGCCATCGAGTTGGGCCACCAGTTGGTACAGGGCGACATAAAAGCTCAGCGCCTTGAGGCTTGGAAACACTTTTGTACCCAGCATCCAGACGGCTACCTGTATTGTTTCCGCGGCGGCCTGCGCTCAAATCTTTCACGCCAGTGGATCGCCCAAGCGGGCATTGATTATCCGCTGGTGGAAGGCGGCTACAAAGCCATGCGCCGGTTTCTGATCGATCAGCTGGAACAGCAGATTGCCAGCGAGACGTTTTACATCCTCAGCGGTCGCACCGGCACTGGCAAAACCCGCGTATTG
>JBALXR010000001.1:0-59194 GCA_036960525.1 Marinobacter sp. | reverse complement strand
ACACCCTGCCCAACCCGGTGGATCTCGAAGGCCTGGCCAATCACCGCGGCTCCAGCTTTGGCCGGCAGGTAACGCCACAGCCCACGCAAATCAACTTCGAAAACCAGCTTGCAGTCGCCATGCTGCACGCCAGGCATCAGCACGGCGGCCCAATTTATCTGGAAGACGAAAGCCGTCTTGTGGGGCGTTGCGCGCTGCCAATAAGCCTGCGTGAGCGCATGGCGACGGCGCCTTTGGTCGTGCTGGACCGGCCAATGGCCGAACGCATTGATATTATTCGCCAAGACTATGTCGAAAATATGCTTGCCGACTACACGAATATGGACGGCGAACAGGCCGGTTGGCTCAATTTCAGCGACTACCTTTTGAGCGCGCTCGATCGCATTCGTAAGCGCCTGGGCGGCGAACGCCATCAGCAACTGCGCAGTATGATGGAATACGCACTGGCGCAACAGGCAGAGAACGGCGCCAGCAGCGGCCATAATGCCTGGATACAGAGCCTGCTAGAGCATTACTACGACCCGATGTACGATTATCAACTGGCCCGTAAACCGGGCACAGTGATTATGCATGGCGGTCCAGACGCCATCGAACAGTGGGCCAAGAATGCCAGCCCGCATATTTCATAAAACGAAAATTTCACAAGGAGTTAGCTATGGAAGATTTATTCGGCGCCAACGGCCGCGCCACAGAACTGGTAGACCAGGCCATTACACTGGTCATGGCATACGCACCCAAAGTGGTACTGGCCATTATCACCCTCATTGTGGGTATGTGGCTGATTAACCGGTTTGTTAACGTACTGGACTCAAAACTTGGCAAGAAAGACCCCACGCTGAACAAGTTTCTGTGTGGGCTGATCAATGCCATTCTCAAGGTTCTCCTGCTAATTTCTGTTGCCTCTATGATCGGCATTGCGACCACCTCATTTATTGCCGTTATTGGTGCTGCCGGCTTGGCTATCGGCCTGGCACTGCAAGGCAGTCTCGGAAATTTCGCTGGTGGTGTGCTGATTCTGATTTTCAAGCCCTTCAAGGTGGGAGATACCATTGAGGCCCAAGGGTTCCTTGGCGCTGTGGATGAGATCAGCATTCTGTATACAATTGTTAATACCTTCGACAATCGCCGCGTTGTAATCCCGAATGGTAGCCTGTCTAACGCTACGCTGGTTAACGTCAGCATCTACGACAAGCGTCGGTGTGACATGACCTTCGGTATCGGTTATGACGATGACATCGACAAAGCCAAAGGAATACTCAAACAGCTGATGGAAGAGGACGAACGCTCACTCAGCGACCCTGCTCCGCGAATTTGTGTGGGCAGTCTCGGCGACAGCTCCGTTAACCTGATGTTCCGGGTTTGGGTCGCGACGGATAACCTCTGGCCTTATTACTGGGACATGCAGGAAAAAGTCAAAAAAGCGTTCGATGCTGCGGATATCACGATTCCCTTTCCCCAGCGCGATGTGCACATGTACAAAGCCGACTAAGGCGGCGCACAAAAAGCCTGCAACCGAGTTTCGCAATCCCTGAAACCTCGGCTAAGCTCAACAATAACGTCAGCAGCCGTTATTGTTGAGGAGGCCACAACATGCCCGCAAACGCGTTAAAACAATACCTCGAAAACGCAGGCGTAGAATACCTGTGCATGCCTCACCCACCCGCATTCAGCGCCCGCCAATTGGCGAAGCACGTTGGCATTGCCGGAGACCGGGTGGTTAAAACCGTGATCATCGAGCTGGATGGCAAAATGGCCATGCTGGTCATGCCCGCTACCTGGCGCGTGCGATGGCACGGATTGTCCCAGATTCTGGACACCGACTTTGTTGAACTGGCCGATGAACAGGCGTTCCAGAACCTGTTTCCCCAGTGTGAAGTAGGCGCCATGCCACCCTTTGGAGAACTCTACGGCATGAACGTGTATTGCGCCGAAGCGCTGACCGAACAGCCGGAACTGGCTTTTGCTGCCGGCAGCCACAGCGAATCCATCCACATGAAAACCGCCGACTTTCTTGCACTTGCCCAGCCGACGATTCTGAACCAGGGCTTTAACAAACCCGGTGCGGCCAAGCCAGCATGGCTGACAAAACGAAAACAGCACGCGGCCTCCGAGTTCGCCCGAATGCTCTAGCGTTCATAATCTTGCTGTAGCGCGATAACCACTCTACGGCTTGCCTGTTTGTTGCCATCGCGTAAACTGACAACAACAAACAGGAACCCAATATGACTCAAGCATTTGATATTGCGGTTGTCGGCGCCGGCATGGTGGGTGCAGCCCTTGCTACCGGCCTGGGCCGCAACGGCTTTAAGGTTGCGCTGATCGACTTCGCTGACGCCCCCGAATGGGTACCAGGCAGCACGCCGGATATTCGCGTGTCAGCCCTTAGCGCCGGTAGTGAACGTTACCTGCAGAGCTTGCAGGCCTGGGATAAGGTGCTGGCCATGCGCGCCACGCCCTATCGCCGCCTGGCGGTGTGGGACCAGTCCTCGCACCCGCTTACCAGGCTGCTGCCAAAGCCCCTGGCACGGGTGGAGTTCGACGCCAATAAGCTGGGTGCCAGCCACCTAGGCCACATCGTGGAAAACCGCGTTACCCAGGCGGCGCTTTGGCACGCCGCGAGTACCCAGCCGAACATCACTTTAATGCCGGGCGTTGCGGTTACCAACCTCATTCAGAACCAAGCTCACGCTCAGCTTGATTTAGACAACGGCACGGCCATTATGGCAACCCTGGTGGTAGGCGCCGACGGAGCCCAATCCCGGGTGCGCGACCTGGCAGGCATTGGTGTTACCCGCAGCCAGTACGATCAACAGGCCATGGTGATTTCCGTACGCTATCGCGGTGCGGTAGAAGACATCACCTGGCAGGGCTTTTTACCTTCTGGCCCGCGGGCTTTTTTGCCGTTGCACACAGCCGGCGAGGAATTTCCCGGTGAAAGCTGGGGCTCGTTGGTGTGGTACGACACCCCTAACCGACTGGCACAGCTTAAAGCCATGCCCACCGAACAGTTGATGGCCGAAATTCAACAGGAATTTCCGCAACCGCTACCAGAGCTGACCCATGTAGACACCCGTGCCAGCTTCCCCATTGCCCGCCAGCACGCCAAACACTATTACCAGGGCCGCGTGGCACTGGCCGGCGATGCAGCCCACACCATTAACCCCCTGGCCGGGCAGGGGGTTAATCTGGGTTTTCAAGACGCCCAATGCCTGCAACAGCTATTGATGGACGCGCGCAGCGCTGGCACCGACCTGGCCGACCCCGCCATACTGAGCCAATACGAGCACCAGCGCCGCCCGGCAAACCGCCGCATGATGCTGGCCATGGATGCCTTCTATCACCTGTTCAGCAACCGCGTTCCGCCCCTGCACTTGCTGCGTAATCTGGGCCTGGGTGCAGCGCAGGCACTGCCCTTCGCCCGCAACCGCGTAGCCCGTTACGCCATGGGCCTGGATTGAACCTCACTTACAACAAGGAGCCTGTTATGTCAGACACCCTTTTTACCAAGATCATCAATCGGGAAATTCCCGCCGACATCGTGTACGAAGACGACACCACCCTGGCGTTTCGCGACATCAACCCGCAAGCGCCCGTGCACCTGCTTATTATTCCGAAAAAGCACATTGCTACCATTAATGACATTACCGAAAACGACCGGGAACTGGTGGGCAATCTGTATTACGTGGCCGCCAAACTGGCGAAAGAAATGGGCTTTGCCGACGACGGCTACCGAACCGTCATGAACTGCGGTGAAAACTCCGGCCAAACAGTATTCCACATCCACCTGCATCTGCTGGCTGGCAAACCTATGGGCTGGCCGCCATACTCCGACAAAATGAAGCAGGCGTAACGCTCGCGCAGCCAGAGCAATTAGGACGTGACGCCTGCAAAGGGCGCCCTTTAAACAACGGGGAAACCTGCCGCTCACCAGGCTTTCATACCCGCCTTCAGCTGCTTTGCGTCAAACCCCATTTTGATCAACTTGCGCGTGGCCGGAATGCTGCGATGGGCCGACAGGCAAATCAGCACCACCGGGCGCGATTGATCAAGATTCAACTCTGCAATTCGCGATTCGCGATTCAGTAAACGTTGTGATCGGCAAATTCTGCGCGCCATCAATATGACTGTGCCCAAATTCCGTGTGAGTGCGCACATCCACAAGTTGCACCTGATGAAGCCGGTTATGCAGCTGTTCAATGTCAATTCCCGGGACTTTTTTAAACAGGGACGCGAAAGGGCTTTTCATACCGGGGTTCTCTGAATAGTGACAGGATGCGCAAAGACCACTCATCATTCACACCGTTTGATTTTGAGTTACCATCACTCAGTGTTTACTGTATCAAGTGCTCGAATCTATCACCAAACATCAAAAAAACGGGTCGTGGGTAGTCTGAATGACCGGACACAATACCCATGCTGCCCTTTTGTATATTGATGTTGAGCAACTGCGCGCGGTTAATGATGCCAGGGGTACAGGTTTGGCGATTTGGTCCTGAACGCCATCGCTGAGAAGCTCGTATTCTATTACCAGCCCCAGATTCGCATCCCGAATCAGCTGGCCGGCTACGAAGAACTCTTGCGCTGGCGCCACCCGAAACGGGCTCAAGCTTGAGGTAACCGAGAGCCTGCTAATGGATAACCCCGAGCGAGTCACCGAGATGATGAATCGTTTGCGCTCCATGGGGGTTCGCTTTTCACTGGATGACTTTGGTACAGGTTACTCATCAATGAGCTACCTTAACCAGTTGCCGCTGGACCAGATCAAAATAGACCAATCGTTTATCCATGAGGTAACAACCAGCCTTGCAAGCTCTGCCATTGTGGAATCTATAATCGGGCTTGCCAAAGGGCTGAACCTGGAAGTTATTGCCGAGGGAGTGGAAACTGAAGAACAAAAAAACTGGCTGACGGACCATGGATGCCGGAATTTCCAGGGCTACTTGTTTGGCCGCCCGGAAGAGATTTGACTTCTAGAGCTCTCTAAATCTCCTCCGGGGGGAGGGTTAAGCGACACAGCGACCTGTTTAAATCTACGCCGCTGTGTTTTATTTCAACGCCCAACCACCCGCTCTTTTTCTTCCATCGGCGCATGGCGTACGTCTTCACCCTTAACCATGAAAATCACATTTTCAGCAATGTTACAGGCGTGATCCCCTACCCGTTCCAAAGCCCGCAGTACCCACATGATCGACATGCAGCGGGATATGTTGCGAGCGTCTTCCATCATATGGGTCAGAAGGGTGCGAGCGGCGGCCTTGTACTCTTCATCCACCCGTTTGTCTTCTTTCATGACTCGCAGCGCCTGCCCGGCGTCCAGCCTTGCAAAGGCGTCCAGGGAGTCATGCAGCATGGCGTGCACGTGGCTGCCAATGTGGAGGACTTCCACGTAGCCGCGTGATGTCTGGCCCTCTTCCTCAAGCTTCAAAGCCAGTTTGGCGATTTTTTTGGCCTCGTCGCCCACGCGTTCCAGATCGACCACCATTTTGATGACCGCAATAACCAACCGAAGGTCCCGCGCCGCCGGCTGGCGCCGGGCGATGATGAGTATGGCCTCTTCATCGATGTCAATTTCCATCTGGTCAACGCCACGATCACCTGTACGCACTTGTTCCGCCAGAACGCTGTTATTGGACGTCAGCGCCTGCACCGCATTGCCAAGCTGCTCTTCCACCAGCCCTCCCATTTCCAGAAAACGGGTTTTCAGTTCCAGCAGCTCGTTGTTAAAGCGCTCGGAGATATGGTCGCCATACACCTGATCTTTGTTGTTCGGCATTATATTGCTCCGTAAATATTCTGGTCTTACCGACACAGGCAGGGTTAGCCGAAACGGCCGGTAATGTAGGATTCGGTCAGCGGATGCTGGGGCGAGGTAAACACCGTGTCTGTTTCATTCACTTCGACAAGGTGACCCATGTGGAAATAAGCGGTGCGGTTAGACACCCGAGCCGCCTGTTGCATGGAGTGAGTCACAATGACGATCGTATAGCTTTCAGACATTTCGGCAATCAGCTCTTCCACCCGTGCAGTTGCAATCGGGTCAAGGGCCGAGCACGGCTCGTCCATCAGGATCACTTCCGGACTGACGGCAATGGCGCGGGCAATACACAGGCGCTGCTGTTGGCCGCCCGACATGCCGGTTGCCATGGCATCCAGGCGGTCTTTAGCCTCGTTCCACAAGCCCGCTTTGCGAAGGCTGTTTTCGACAATGTCATCAAGCTCGGACTTGCGATTTGCCAGCCCGTGAATTCGGGGCCCATAGGCCACATTGTCGTAAATCGACTTCGGAAAGGGGTTTGGCTTCTGAAACACCATGCCAACCCTGGCCCTCAGTTCAACCACGTCCCGTTTGGCGTCATAGATGTTCTGATCCTCCAGCTCAAGAGTGCCTTTGACGCGGCAAATATCGATGCTGTCATTCATACGATTCAGGCATCGCAAAAAAGTTGATTTACCGCAACCAGAAGGACCGATGAAGGCAATGACCTCGTTTCGGCCAATATCCAGGCTGATGTTCTTGATCGCCCGATCTGCGCCGTAAGAAACGTCCACATTACGCAGCTTGAATTTAGGGTTGTCGGTAAAGGGCTTTCCAACCGTCTTACCTTCTTCAATAACGGTATCTTCGGGCTTGTCTTCCATCAGGGTATCTTTGCGTTTGTGTTCAGGCACAGGAACCGATGCCCCCTTGCCTCGCATGTTGGCTTCCGCGGAAATACTCGGACTCATCGTGTTCATATCATTCTCCTTACCACCGACGTTCAAGCCGCTTGCGCAGCCAGATCGCCAATGCGTTCATAATGATCATGAAGGTCAGCAGCACCATGATGGCGGCGGATGCCAGCTCCACAAAACCTTGCTCGGAGCTGCTCGCCCAGAGGTAAATCTGTACCGGCAGCACGGTGGCTGAACTGAAAAGCCCGTCAGGTACATCCACGATAAACGCCACCATGCCAATCAGCAGCAGCGGTGCGGTTTCACCCAAAGCCTGAGCCATACCGATGATGGAACCGGTCAGCATTCCGGGCATCGCCAGGGGCACCACATGGTGAAGCACCACCTGCATCTTCGAGGCGCCAACACCCTCGGCCGCCTCGCGTATTGAAGGTGGAACACTTTTGATGGCGGCACGGCTGGAAATGATGATGGTTGGAAGCGTCATTAACGCAAGCACCAAACCACCTACAACGGGAACCGATCGGGGCATTCCGAACAGGTTTATGAATACCGCCAGGCCCAACAAACCAAAGATGATAGACGGTACCGCGGCCAGATTATTGATATTCACTTCGATAAAATCGGTGAGCTTGTTCTGGGGCGCAAACTCTTCCAGATAGACGGCTGCCGCAATCCCCACGGGGAATGAAATGGCCAGGGTCACCAGCATGGTCAACAGGGAGCCGACAATCGCGCCAAGAACACCGGCGTTGGCAGGTTCTCTGGAGTCGCCTCGACTGAACAGCACGTCGTTGAAGCTGGTATCAATAATCCCTTTTTCCAACAGCTCGTCTACCCAGAGTTGCTGCTGTTCGGAAAGTTTGATGCTGTACCGCGGATTGTCCGCATGCTTGACATAGACCGACACCCGATCATGGGTGGGAAACTCAATGGTTTGGGTGGTCCCCAGAAGCTCCGGATTTTCTGTCAGTAAATTGCGGATTTCGCTGTCTGCAAAGGTACCCAGAAAACGGCCAAGCTCACGCTTCTCGGCCGCGCTGGCGGCCTCAGGAACTTGCGCCTGCAGTGCGGCGATAATCGGCGCTTTAAAATCCGCGCTGGACCATTGATCTTTATCCGTCGGATCATCCAGGTACATCACTCCGGAATCGAGAGTCACCTCCAGGGTAATGGTGGTCTTTACGAACCCTGTGTGTCCCTTGCTGATAATATCGGCGAACAAGATAAACAGGGACGCGAGTGCAATGAATATTGCCAGAATTCCGTAAAGCCGGAATCGGCGTTCCGTACGGTACCGGCGTTTCAGAGATTTGCGGACAATCTCCGCCTGAGAACGTTGATCAGTCATACTGTTCCCTATATTTACGTACGATTTTCAGTGCGAGTACGTTGAGCAGCAGCGTGACAATGAACAGCAGCATGCCAAGGGCGAAGGCCGAAAGCGTCTTGGCGCTGTCGAACTCCTGGTCACCCACCAGCAGTGTCGCAATCTGCACGGTTACGGTGGTCACCGAGTCCAGCGGATTGGCCGTCAAGTTGGCCGCGAGGCCCGCCGCCATGACCACAATCATGGTTTCACCGATGGCACGGGACGCCGCTAACAGAATGCCGCCAATAATACCCGGCAGAGCCGCCGGGAAAATCACCTTTTTCATGGTTTCCGACTGCGTTGCACCCAAAGCCAACGAACCATCACGCATGGTCTGAGGTACCGCGTTGATCACGTCATCTGACAGCGATGACACGAACGGCACAATCATGATTCCCATCACCAGGCCTGCGGCCAGAGCACTCTGGGAAGAGGCCTCAAGGCCCACTATTGCAGCAAGGTCACGGATAAACGGGGCAACGGTCAACGCAGCGAAAAAGCCGTAAACAACGGTAGGAATGCCCGCCAGCATCTCCAGCACAGGCTTTATCGTCGAACGCATACGCTTGCTCGCATATTCCGAAAGATAGATGGCAGACAGCAAACCAACGGGCACTGCAACCAACAACGCAATGGCAGAAATCAGCAGGGTGCCGGTAAAGAGGGGAATAACACCAAAAGCGCCTTCGGAACCTATCTGGTCAATCCGTAAAGCAGTTTGAGGGCTCCAGCTGGTGCCGAACAGGAACTCGGTAATCGGCACTCTGTCGAAGAAACGCATGGTTTCAAGAAAGACCGAAAATACGATGCCTGCAGTGGTCAACACGGCCAATGCGGCACACACAAAGAAGATTCGACGCAGGGTGGTTTCTACATTTTTTCTGGCGTTTATGTGGGGCGCTACGCGGGTCCAGGCGAAGGTTGCCCCCAATACTGCAATCAACACAACCAGGATTGCCTTAAAGTTCCCGCTTTTGTCTTGCAGGGCTTCCAGCAATGATGCTGCCCCGGCAATGTGCTCCGGCACAAACTCAGAGCTGAGGCTGCCCGCTGCCACGTTGCTGATTTGAGAAAGAATCAGGCTTGCCTGTCCTGCAGACTCGGGCCAGGCATCCTCAGGCAGCGATGCGATCACAATGCCCTGAATGACCTTGCTCTCAAAACCGGCCCAGACTGCCAGTACAACCAGTGCCGGGATAGCACACCAAAGTGCTGCACGCGCCGCGTAGTAAAAAGGGAGAGCCTTAAGATTCCGGATGCCGCCAAGGGGCGCTGCCACAGCCCGGGATCGCATATAAGCGAGACCATAGGCAACCACGGCAAGAACCAGAACCAGGGGCAGAAGATTGACCGTCTGCATATCAGTCTCTGTGTTGGTGATTTTAAGTTAACTGGGCGCTTATTCTGCCAGTTTTCCGCATAAAAATATTCTTACAACTGCAAAAAACAACGCGGGCCGCAAAGCCCGCGTTGTTTTTTTTGTCATCCTTGACGCTGCCTGACCAGCCTTATAACTCGTTACCCGTCATCGGCATCAGCTCTTTCACTGCTTTAGCAATCTTCATGCGCTCGTTACGCGGGCTTGGGATCAGGCCTACGTCGACCAGGTAACCGTTATCACCCCAGGTGCCTTCGCTGGTGAACTCGGAAATGAATTCCTGAATACCCGGAACAACACCCACGTGCGCCTTTTTAACGTAGAACCACAGTGAACGGGCCACCGGATATTGGTCACTGGAAATTGCTTCCGGAGTCGGCTCAACGCCGTTCACGGTCGCGGCCTGGATCTGGCCAGTGTTTTCCATCAGGAAGCTGTAGCCAAAGATACCCAGAGTTTCCGGATCTTGCGCAAGACGCTGAACAATCAGGTTGTCGTTTTCGCCAGCTTCAACGAACGGGCCGTCGTCACGCATGCTGTGACATACGGTTTTGAACTCGTCTTCGTTGTCGTCTTCCATCTGCGCGATCATGGGGAACTGTTTGCAACCGCTTTCCATCGCTAACTCAACAAACGCGTCGCGGGTGCCTGAAGTCGGAGGCGGGCCCATTACGCTGATGGCAATATTTGGAAGACTGGCGTCAATTTCACTCCAGTTCATGTAAGGGTTAGCTACCAGCTCGTTGCTGCCGTCTGGGTTAGGTACATCTTTAGCCAGCGCCAAGAAAATTTGCTTCAGGGACAAGTCGAGCTTTTCCGCTTCCTTGGAGTTTGCCATAACGATACCGTCAGCACCGATACGCACTTCGGTGATTTCCTTGACGCCGTTAGCCTGGCACATGTCGAACTCGCTCTTCTTCATGCGACGAGAAGCGTTGGTGATGTCTGGGTGCTGGGTGCCAACACCTTGACAGAACAGCTTCAGGCCGCCACCGGAACCGGTAGACTCAATCTTGGGCGTCGCGAAGTCGGTGTTACGGCCGAAACGCTCGGCAACCACGGTCGCAAAAGGATATACCGTGGAAGAACCAACAATGCTGATGGTGTCGCGGGCCATGGCCGGAGCCGAAAGTGCCGCAATTGCGCCAGCAAGGGTTACTGTTGTCAGAGCTTTATAGAGTTTAGTCACCGTGTTTCTCCTGGGTTGCATCGCTTTTCGTATCGACATCTGCTGTTTTGATGGCCCAAGACTAGGCATTCTCTGTGACAGGTTTGTGACAAAGGCTAAAATTATCTAAATTCACCATTAGAATAGCGAACGCACCTGACAAATGGCAGATGCGGCATTACCATGCAGCCAAACAATTAAGGAATCTGCCAAACTGGCAGTCCGCCACGTTTATTAAAGGCCTGTGTGATGAGCACTTTTGACGACGACAACCCAATGCCCCTCGGTGAGTTAATCCTGCGAATCATTCCATTCCCCGGCGACACCAACGCCAACGGCGATGTGTTCGCGGGCTGGCTGGTGAAGCAAATGGATATTGCGGCGGCGACTATGGCGGCCAGGATATCCCAGGGCCGCAGCGCCACTGTGGCTATGGACCGGATGGAGTTTTTGTCGCCGGTGCGAGTAGGCTCGCAGGTTGGTTGTTATTGCGAACTGATCGAAATTGGCCGTAGCTCAATGAACATTAAAGTAGAAGTATGGACTATGGACCGCTATTCCGAAGATCGCCGCAAGGTGACCGAAGGCCACTTCATTTACGTGGCAATTGATGAGGTGGGCCGTATCCGAGAGGTGCCAGAGCAATCCTGACCCTTGCTGTGCGTGATACCTTTGCATCTCTAGCGCCCCGGATTGTTGCGAAACTTTGGATTGATACGATATGGACTTTTTTCAGGCAATGTTTCTTGGTCTGCTGCAGGGGCTGACAGAATTTCTGCCCATATCCAGCTCTGCCCACCTTATTCTTACGCCGGCTCTGCTGGGCTGGCAGGACCAGGGCGTAGGCTTTGATCTGGCCGTTCACGTGGGCACGCTGCTGGCGGTGGTGCTCTACTTCCACCGCGATGTGCTCGGCATAGCCCGCGACGGTCTGGTGTCCATGGCCCAACGCCGCATTGTGGGCCAGGGCGCCATGGCGTTTTATCTTGTGATAGGCACCATCCCCGCAGGCCTGGCCGGTTTGGCGCTGCTGGATATGATTGATAACGAGCTGCGTTCACCTGCGATCATTTTCACCACCACCCTGGTGTTCGGTTTGCTGCTGGGTGTGGCCGACTGGATACCCAAACGCGATCGCCCGCTAGACTCTATCCGCTGGAAAGACGCGTTAATTGTCGGCCTGGCCCAGGCCATATCGCTGGTACCGGGCACTTCACGCTCGGGCATTACCATCACCGCCGGCCTTTTCCTGGGCCTCAGCCGCGAAGCGGCATCGCGCTTTTCATTCCTGCTGGCCATCCCGATTACGGCACTGGCGGCGGGTGTAAAAATCCTGGAAGTGGCGATGATGGATATGGCGGTAGACTGGACGGGTTTCTTGATCGGCGGCGTCACCTCATTCGTTATGGCCATTACCGCCATCCACTTCTTTCTGAAGTGGTTGAATAAAGTGGGCATGTGGCCGTACGTGGTTTACCGGGTGATTCTGGCGGGGGTGATTTTTGCGGTTCTGATGTAGGTTGAGTCTTTAGTGGTCGCACAGGTTGGTGACGACGTCACCAACCTGTGCTATCAACTTTGGGTAGTAATCCAAAACATAAAGATCAGCATGCCTCCAGCGGCGCATACGCCAATACCAGCCATTTGGCACCGTCATCAAAATTAACCTGAATCCGGGTGTGGTGGCCGCTGCCTTCGCTGTTCATCACCGTGCCTTCACCGAACTTCGGATGCATAACCTGCTGCCCTAACCTGAAACCGGACTGTTTGGCCGATTCCTGGCTGAACATACTTTCGTTGGGCCGCGCCACCATGGCCGGGCGGGTCACCGTATTGCGTAACCGCACCTCTTGAATACAGTCGCCAGGAATTTCCCGCACGAACCGCGACAGCGCATTGAACTTTTCCTGACCGTACAAACGGCGAGATTCAGCGTAGGTGATTATCAGCTTCTTCATCGCGCGGGTGATACCCACATAAGCAAGGCGGCGCTCTTCCTCCATGCGCCCCGGTTCTTCCAGCGACATGCTGTGGGGGAACAGACCTTCTTCAACGCCGGCCATAAACACCAGCGGGAACTCCAACCCTTTTGCAGAGTGCAGAGTCATTAACTGCACGCTGTCTTCGTGATCATCCGCCTGTGCCTCGCCGGCGTCCAGAGCAGCTTGAGCAATGAATTCAGACAGCGGATCAATGCCATCCTCTACCTCGTAAGTCGTCAACGCATTTACCAGTTCTTCCAGGTTTTCCACCCGCCCCTGGCCTTTTTCGCCTTTTTCGCTGGCGTGGTAGTCCTTCAGGCCGCTGTCGTCGATAGTTTGCTGCATCAGGCCGTGCAGTGTGCCGTGTTCAGCCAGCGCAGACAGTTCTTCTATGATCGACAGAAATTTCTGCAGTCCGGTTTTTGCACGGCCTTTCATCTGGCCTGCATCCAACATGCGCTGGGCAGACTCCCACATTGAAATGCTTTGCTCGCCGGCGTATTGGCGCAGATCGGCCAGGCTTTTGGCCCCTATGCCCCTTGGGGGCAGGTTCACCACCCGCTCGAATGCCGCGTCGTCGCGGCGGTAATGCACCAGCCGCAGATAAGCCAGAGCGTTGCGGATTTCCTGGCGGTCGTAGAAGCGCAGGCCGCCATACACCCGGTACGGAATGCCTTGGCGCATCAGCGATTCTTCCAGTACACGAGACTGGGCATTGGAGCGGTAAAGAATAGCCGACTCGCTGCGCAGATTGCCGTCCTGCACCCAGCTGGTGATGGTGTCGGCAATGTAGTTGGCTTCGTCTTGCTCGTTAAACGCGGCGTAAAGGCTGACCGGTTCACCGTCAACGCCGTCGCTCCATAGCTCTTTACCCAGGCGGCCCTGGTTGTTGTCGATCACCGCGTTGGCGGCCTTCAGGATCAACTTGGTAGAGCGGTAGTTCTGCTCCAGCTTGACCAGGCGGGCGTTGGGGAAATCGCGCTGGTACTGCTGGATGTTTTCAACTTTGGCGCCGCGCCAGCCGTAAATGGACTGGTCGTCGTCGCCCACCACGGTTAATGGCACACGGTTGCTGGCCAGCACTTGCAGCCAGGCGTATTGAATGGTGTTGGTGTCCTGAAACTCGTCCACCAGAATGTGCTGAAAGCGCTGTTGATAGTGGGCCAGCAATTGCGGACGGTGCAGCCAGAGTTCGTGGGACCGCAGCAGCAGTTCGCCAAAGTCTACCAGCCCGCTTAGCTGGCACAGCTTTTCGTACTGGCGGTACACCCGCACCATGGTGCTGGTGAAGTGGTCGCCGGGGTTTTCCTGAATATTGTCAGCACGCAGGCCTTCGTCTTTCTGGCTGCTGATCCACCACTGGGCCTGTTTGGGCGGGAACTGGGTTTCGTCGATCTGGGCTTCGCGCATTACCCGCTTCACCATGCGCAGCTGGTCGTCGCTGTCCAGCACCTGGAAGTTTTCCGGCAAGCCGGCGTCTTTCCAGTGGGCGCGCAGAAGGCGATGGGCAATACCGTGGAAGGTACCAATCCACAGGCCGCGAGAGGGTATGTTCATCATCTCTTCAATGCGGTGGCGCATTTCCTTGGCAGCCTTGTTGGTAAAGGTCACCGCCAGAAGGCCGGTTGCCGGTACCCGGTTCACCTGCATCTGCCACGCCATGCGGTGTACGAGCACCCGGGTTTTGCCACTGCCGGCGCCGGCCAGAACCAGCAAGTGATCGCTTTCTGCCGTCACCGCCTCGCGCTGGGCGTCGTTCAGGCCGTCGATAATGTAGGAAACGTCCATAAAATGTCGCTACTGGTTAAATAAACAGGTCGGAAAGTATACCAGCCTTGAATCGCCCTTGCCGAATGCGGGTGCGTTGGGGCAAATTCCATGGGGTTTAGCCAAAAAAACGGTGAGCCGCAGCTCACCGTTTTCGTTCACTCTTTCGCGCTTTCACTGACAAGCGCTAACGGTTTTTTCGCTAGCCGGCGCGACTAAAAACCGCGGGGTACGGTTTGCGCTTCGGTGAATTCGAACAGCCCTTCTTCGCCACCTTCACGGCCAGTACCAGACATTTTCATACCACCAAATGGCGCCTCCGGTGTGGGACCGGTGCCTGTGTTCCAACCCACATGGCCAAAGCGTAGCCCGGCCGCGACGCGCTGGGCGCGTTTGACATCCGCGGTAAACACGTAAGAGGCCAGGCCAAACTCGGTGTCGTTGCCGGCCGCGATTACTTCGTTTTCATCGCTAAAGCTAGCAATGGGCACCAACGGGCCAAAGGTTTCTTCCCGCGAGCAACACATTTGCGGGGTGACACCGGTAATCACCGTGGGCGGGAAAAACAAATCGTCATCGTTCAACTCCGACGGCTTTTTACCGGCTACTAAAGTGGCGCCCTGCTCCAGCGCATCTGCCAGATGGCGTTTCACCTTGTTATAACCGGCGCGGTTGATCAGCGGGCCGAGATCTACATCGCCGTTAATACCGTCGCCTACGGTCATTTTGTTGACCCGTTCAGCCAGTTTCTGGCTGAAACTGTCGACAATTTTTTCATGGGCGAAAATACGGTTAGCGCACACGCAAGTCTGGCCGCTGCCGCGGAATTTGTTGGCCAGCAGGTTATCAACTGCGGCGTCCAGGTCGGCGTCGTCAAACACGATAAACGGCGCGTTGCCACCCAGCTCCAGCGCCAGCTTTTTCACCGAGTCGGCGGTGTCTTTGATTAGCTGGCAACCCACTTCGGTGGAACCGGTAAAACTAAGCATGGGCACGTCCGGGCTTTCGCTCAGCGCTTTGCCAATCATGCTGGCCTTACCCATCACCAGGTTCACCATTCCGGCGGGCAGATCAACGTATTTATCCATCAGAGTGAACAATGCAACCATGGTCAGCGGGGTGGCGCTGGCGGGTTTGATTACCGACGGACAACCGGCTGCCAGAGCCGCCGACAGCTTTTTAGCAATCATGCCAATGGGGAAGTTCCAGGGTGTAATCAGGCCCACCACGCCCACCGGGCGAAAATGCACGGTCCAACTGCAATCTTTGGGTTTGTCGTCCAGATTACGCGGACTCAACACCTCAATATTTTTGGCGCAGTAATCAAAAAAGCCAGCGGCGTAGTCAACTTCGCCCTGGGCTTCGTTTAACGGCTTACCGTGTTCAAGGCACAAAATACGGCCCATCTCTGCGCGATTGGCGGTCAGGGCATCACGAATGTCTGTCAGCCATTTACGGCGGGTTTCCAGCGGGTAGGGCTCGGTCAGTTTTTCAGCTTTTTTTGCCGCCGCTATGGCCTCTTGCACCTGTTGTTCGGTTACAAACGGCACCTTGGCAATAACGGCACCGGTGGCCGGGTTATCCACATCAAAGGTCTCAGCGGCGGCTTGTTGCCACTGGCCACCAGCGTATCCGGATATGTTCTGCAATAATGGTGATTCAATCATTCAGGCTCCCTTATATGGTAGTCAGGCTGTTGCGATACTGCTCAAGTCACTGCGATGCGATCTGAGCAGTCGACAGTGGAAATGTAAATTCTCATCAATCATAGTGGATGCTGTCCGGCAACCTGTAAAGCTGGCAGCGCTTTTTGCGTGTTACGTTTTTTTGACCCCGGCCAGTCAATGCCTATACTCGGGTGAGCATGCCCTACCGCTATCTAAAAAGGCCGCAGTGATATGAAAGCATTTTTTCACCCCGCACAAGATCAACACAGCCCACAGTCGTACTTCACCCGCGGCCAAATGCGCCAACCGCAAGAAATAGCAGACCGTACAAAGGAAATGCTGGCAGGCCTGAAGGCCAGCGGTATTCCGGTGCTGCATCCAGCTGACCAGGGCGCGGCCCCCATTGGCAAGGTGCACGATCTGAGTTATCTACGCTTTCTGGAATCTGCCCATAGGCGCTGGAAGGCGATGGGCGATGACTGGGGCGACGAGGTCATGTCCAATATTTTTGTGCAAAGTCCCAACGCGTTAAAAGGCGTTCTTGCTGAGGCCGCGCGTTACCAGGCAGACGGTAGCAGCCCCATTGGCGAGCACACCTGGAACGCAGCCTACTGGTCGGCACAGACCGCTCTGGGCGCGGCCGACGCCTTGATGGCAGGGGAGCATACCACCTATGCGGTATGCCGCCCGCCGGGCCACCATGCCCGCCGCGCAGCCGCCGGCGGCTTCTGCTATCTGAACAACGCAGCGATTGCTGCCGAGCACCTGCGCAGCCGTTACCAGCGGGTAGCCATACTCGACACCGATATGCATCACGGCCAGGGTATTCAGGAGATTTTCTACAGCCGCAGCGACGTGCTTTACGTTTCGGTGCACGGCGACCCCACCAACTTCTACCCGGTGGTGGCCGGCTACGAAGACGAACGCGGCGAAGGCGAAGGCTACGGTTACAACATCAACCTGCCCATGCCCCACGGCTCTGATGAAGAGTATTTTTTCAGCAAAGTGGAAGAAGCCCTGACGGCCCTGAAACTGTATCAGCCGGATGTTATTGTTCTGGCCCTGGGCTTCGATATTTACAAGGATGACCCGCAAGCCAAGGTGTCGGTATCCAGCGAGGGCTTCCGTCGTTTGGGCAGCCATATTCGCCAACTGGGACTGCCAACACTGACCGTGCAGGAAGGCGGCTATGATTTGGACACCCTGAGTCACAACGTGCAGCAATTTTTCAAAGGCCTGACTGGCTGAGCCCTATTTGCGCTCGGGCCTGTTGCGGCAAAGCTGGATTCCAGACCAGACTGGAATCCAGCTTTATCGGGTAGCGCACCGGCAAAAAAACACTTAGTGTAGCGCCTTGGCCGCCGGCAATCGGACTAGCACCCGTGTGGTGGGTGATGTCGGCCGCAACCCAAGGAGTTTTACGATCGATGAATGAACCCACCATCAACGCGTTGGTGTCGCCCGAAGGCAGTCTGGAAATCCTGTCTAACCATGAAGTAAACCGCTTGAAAGACCGCAGCGAAGGCGGCCTTTACCGGCTATTTCGCCAATGCGCACTGGCAGTACTGAATACCGGCGTGGTTACCGACGACTGCCAGGATTTGATGAAAGCCCACAGCGACTTTGAGGTGCGCCTGGTGCCCCAGCCCCGCGGCCTGAAACTGGAACTGATCAACGCACCCCACCACGCCTTTGTTGATAATGAAATGCTGCGCGCCAATCGCGAGCACTTGTTTTCAGTGTTGCGCGACATCGTATACACCCATTCCAGCCCGCTGTTCATTGAAGCCCGGCGGCACCCGCGGCCGGAAGATCTGACCAATATGGTGTTCCACATTCTGCGCAACGCGCGGGTGCTGCAACCAGGCCGACAGCCAGACATGGTGGTGTGCTGGGGTGGCCATTCCATCAGCCATGATGAATACCAATACAGCAAAGAAGTGGGCCACCAGCTGGGCTTGCGGGAACTGAGCATTTGCACCGGCTGCGGCCCTGGCGCCATGAAGGGCCCGATGAAAGGCGCCACCATAGGCCACGCCAAGCAGCGAGTAAAAAACGGCCGCTACATTGGCATTACCGAGCCCGGCATAATCGGTGCCGAAGCGCCCAATCCGATTGTGAACGAGCTGGTGATCATGCCGGATATAGAAAAACGCCTGGAAGCCTTTGTGCGACTTGGCCACGGCGTGATCGTATTCCCCGGTGGAGTTGGCACAGCGGAAGAAATTCTTTACCTGTTGGGTATTTTGTTGCACCCAGACAACGCCGACATTCCCTTTCCGGTGGTGTTTACCGGCAGACGCGAGAACGCTGATTATTTTGAAATGATCGACAAGTTTATCCGCAATGCCCTAGGTGACGACGCCGCGAAGCGTTATGAGATTATCATTGACGATCCGGTGCGGGTGGCACGCGCCATGAAGCACGGCATGCAAGAGGTCGAGACCTTCCGCCGCGCTATGCAAGACGCCTATTATTTCAACTGGACCCTGAAAATCGACCCGGTGTTCCAGCTGCCATTCGAACCAGACCACGCCAATATGCGCGCGTTGGAGCTGCATCGCGATCAGCCGGTACACTTGATTGCAGCCAATCTGCGTAAAGCCTTCAGCGGTATTGTTGCAGGTAACGTGAAAGAAGAAGGAATTCGGAAGGTGCAGGCCCATGGCCCGTTCGAAATTGCGGGAGACCCCAGCCTGATTCGGCCTTTAGAAGCGATGCTAGAACAGTTTGTGACTCAAAACCGGATGAAACTGCCCGGAACCTCGGCTTATCGGCCAAGTTACAGGATTGTCAGCGAGGCCTGATAAACGTCTGGCTAAGTCAACTTACATCTTAGCCAGACGCAACACCAGTCCCGCTATTGCACAACAATCAACTGCGGGGTGGCTTACTTACCGCCTGCAGGCAGGCTGGCGAAGTACGCCGACAGGTTGGCAATATCGTCATCACTCAACGCTGCCGCCTGGCTCTGCATAATGGCGGCCATACCGCCATTACGTTCCTTGCTTCTGTAGGCCTTCAGCGACGACACCAAATACATCTCGTGCTGGCCTGCCAGATTCGGATACATCGGGATCAACGCAATACCATTCTGGCCATGGCAGGCGGCACACACGGCCGCTTTTGCCTTTCCAGCGGCAGCATCTCCAGCACTGGCCATCATCGGCAGCGCGGCACTCATTGCAAAAAGACCTGCAACAGCAAAGTGCTTCAATTTCATTTAGGCAATCCTCTCATTTTTTTTCGAATCGAATGCTTGCAATCGTTTATACGCCAATAACCGCGGATAACACTTTCTATATCAATAAAACGGATTATCGTTATAGCACGGGCCGAGCCCTGCTCAAATGTGTTCGATCAAGACGCCATTGGCATGGCACGGATACTAACAGCACCAGCCTGAAACCATAAACCTAAGTTGCTGTTCGGCATCACGCTGGCCAAGGCAAAGATTCTCGCGCTGAAGTTCGGCCCAACTACAACCCTGCACCACAGCGCGAAACCAAAGCGCGCACTGCACGGGCTGCAAGGCGCTCAGCCATTCTGCGGCGCCGGCGCAGCGGCTTAGGGTCTGCAAAGCCGGCAAGGTCAGCTCAAAGCCCCGATAGCCAGCGGCAAAATACTGCAAATCGCGAGTGTCCTCGGCATCCAGTTGCGGACCGGCTGGCAGACTGCGCATGACGGCAACCATCAGTTCCGGCTGACATTGAGCCCATTGGCGGCTGGCTAGCACCAACCAGTGCCGACCCAGGCGCTGCTGTAAATCCTGTACCAAACGCTCGCCCGCTGCACTGAGCCCGCACACAGCCTGTAACGGATACTCACCCGTGCTGGCTTCTTGGCTGAAGCCCAGGCGCACCGGCTGCAACCCTTGGCGCTGCCAAAAAGCCAAGAGCCCTGGCGTACCACCAAAGCTGCTGCCGATATAATCAAAGCCATCCGCTTTGGCATAGGCTTGGGCGGCCGCTATTAAGCGCTGGCCAATGCCGCTGAGCCGCTGAGGGGCCGCCACCGCAATTCGTATTACTCGTAAACTGCGCTGCTGAGCCGCTTGAGGCAGCCCCGCGTGCAACGCCAGCGACTGTGCCAACAAATGCCCGCGCAGCCGGCGCAGCCCAAGACTGACCTGCTGCGCTAACGGCGCTGGAAACTCGCCTTCGCCCTGAGCCCACAACAATCCGACCGTGCGCCCATTCATGCGAGCGCGCCAGCTGACGGCGGCGGGGTCGTCCAACCACTGGCGCAGGTCTGCCGGCCTAGTGCGGTAATGAGCGTTCACCAACAACCCAAAAGCTTCTGTTAGATCGTTTTCTGTTGCCAGAGCCGGCTGCCAGCGCTCTACCTCCAATACCGGCAAACGGTCAGGAGTCTGCTGCGGTGTATTGCTCTGGTTCTGTGCAGCTAGCATGAACAGGCGAAAAACCAGCGGTTCCAGCGGGTCACTGGCGGCCCATCGCACCGGCTGCGAAAGCGTAAGCTCTTGCCAGTGCGGCGTATGTTGGTCTAACTGTTCGCGAAAGCGCACCGCAAATCCCCGCCCGGCGCCTTCGTAGCCGTGAACGGTGGTGGCAAAGGCCACCCTGGGCCAGCCCAGCAAAATACGCTGCAACAGCGGCGCGGCTATGGCGGCGGCTTCGTCTACCATCACAACTTCAGCGGCAGGTTTGTCCGCCAGCAGCTGTTGCGGCAATAAAAATGTCAGGCTGGCGCCGCCAGTGGTTGTCAGTTCAGTAGCCGCTTGGCTTTGCAGTTGCGCTCCCAGGTGCTCACGGGCGTGGGCCATAACGGTGGCTACCTGTTCGGCCGAGGGCGCCGTCAGTAATACTTGCTGGCGGCCCTGCAACAGTAATTCTGCCGCCGCCAGGCCCAAAGCGGCCGATTTGCCACGGCCACGATCGGCGGTAATCACCATTGGCCGGCGCCGGCGGCCCAAGCCGAAGCGCACCAGCGCCTGAACCAATGAGTTCTGCTCGGGGCCGCCGTTCACGCAAAAAGCCGTTGCTGATCGGCGCCGATGTAATTCATCCCGCACGCCCATGAGTTTGGAGTTTATGGTGGCGTTCGCGTTCTTACCCTCACTCACACTCATGTCCAGCCGAATGACGTCCGGCGCATCGCACAGTAGCTTCGCCAAGCGCTCAGCAAAGGGATGTTTACTGGCCTGATCAAGGCCGGTGCGGGCGTAGTCCGGGTCAGCAAATGTGCCCCATTGCGCCAGCGGCGGCATCAACCAGAACCACAAACCACCTGCCATTAACGTGCCTGCCAGCGCCGCCAGCCCGTCGGGCGGGTTGCCACTGAAACCGTCCCACACCAGCAGATCCAGCTCGCGCCCCAGCCACGCTCGCGCTTGTGCAGGTGTCGCTGCTTTCAGGCTCGGCAGGGGGCTGTCGGCCTTGGTGCTGACCCACAAACCGTGATCTGCACTTATAAACGGCAATTCTGCCGCCAGCCAGCGCAATGCGGCATCGCGGTCACCTTCAATCAGTACCAGCCTGCGTTCACCGGCGTGCCGCAATTCAACACGCAAGTATTGCAGTGCGAGGGTGCTGGGTGAATTCGGTGGAAACGCCATAGCGGTGCTCTTTTAGGTATTCTTGAATGCGTTTGAACCGCTGAATATAAAAAATGTCGGCGCCATTATGGAACAGGCCTGTGCCCGCGGCCAGTTGCCGATTACAATGGCCTCATGCCAGAGCAACCAGCCACTACCGATTACCAGCACAAACCCCACACTGCCGCAACTACCTCGGCGAATCCAGCAACACCACTGGCTTTGCCCGGGTTTCTGACCGACGAGCAGCGGGATATCATCGGTGCTGGTTTTGAACATGCGGTCATTACCGCCGTAGCCGGCAGTGGCAAAACCACTACCCTGGCCTGGCGCATTCGCTATCTGCTGCACCAGGGGCACGACCCCGCCCGCATGCTGGTGCTGATGTTCAACCGCAGCGCCAAGATAGATTTCGAGCGCAAACTGCAAGCGGTAAGCGGCAATAGCGGCCTGGCGCTGCCGGAAATACGCACCTATCACGCCATGGGCTTGCGGCTTTACCGGCGCTTTGTGAGGGAGGGCTACCTGCCTAATTTTTCCGCTAACATTCTCAGCGATCAGGAAATTAACTATCAGGTGTTTCAGCTCAGTCGCCGGCTGGTACCGGAAGACCTGGCAGACGAGCTGCGGCGTAATAAAAAAGAATTCATAGAAACCGCTATCGGCTTTATTGACCGGGTAAAAACCAGCCTTTCACCTGCTGAAATCGTGTTTGAAGACATGGAATTCACCGAGCGCCAGCGGTACCTGATTGATCTGTTTCACAGCTTCGAGCAATGGCGTAAAGGCCAGAGCCGCATCAGTTTTGCGGACATGCTGTACGAGCCGGTAATGGCCATTCACCAAAACCCGCCTTTACAAAGGCTGGTGGCCAATAAAATGGATCTGATTCTGGTGGACGAATACCAGGATACCAACGAGATTCAGCATTTGCTGCTGCGCTATGTGGCCGGTGATCGGGCCCGGGTAACCGTGGTGGGCGACCCAGACCAAACCATCTACGAGTTCCGCGGTGCCAAACCGGAGTTTATTCTGCGCCGCTTCAGTGACGAGTTTGAAAGCCCGCTGGAACAAACTCTAAGCTACAGTTTTCGCTATGGCCACCGGGTAGCGCTGCTGGCCAATCATCTGATTCACCACAACAGTGGTCGCAAAGACGTGTTGTGCCACGCGCATCCGTCTACGCCGGCCACCACCATTACCCTGCACCACCACGACAACGACGCCGATACCGTGTTGCAGCTGCTACAGGCCATGACAGCAGAACAACTATCCAATACCGCCATCCTGTTCCGGGTATGGAGCCAGAGCGTGGCCATTGAACTGAAATTGCTGGCGCGGCAAGTGCCTTACCGCATTGATGCCGGCAAGGGTGCGCTGTTCAGCCGTGAAGTGCAGGCCATTATGGCGCTGCTACAGATAGTGACCGGACAGCTCAAAGAATTACCCGACAGCGACCGCCTGGAGCTGGCGCGGCAACTGCTCCGGTTTCCCCACGTTGGTCTGAAAGAGCCGGAACTGGACCAGCTTGCACGATTTCTGGCCGGCTTTGGCGAAGACTGGGCACAACGCATACTGGCAATGGACTTTAACGCCCTGGCCCCGATGGCCGCCCGTAAGTTGCGTAAACTGGGAGAAGTACTGAGCCAGCTCAGCGGCTATCGTGGCCCGGTAGCCGGGCTGATCAGCGTATACGCCGACAGCACTGACCTGTACGACGGCATTCGCAGCCTGGCCCTGACCCACAACAGCGCGGAAGAGCGCATCGACACCATTAACGGCTTTCGCCAATACCTGAAAAGCCTGGATACTAACGCCGAAAAAGCTCTGGCCCACCTACACACGCTGAAACAACAGGCAGGCGCCCGCCGCAACGATGACCAAGGCACCAAGCCCGCCGGCGCTCTGCTGTCGACCATTCACCGTACCAAAGGCCTGGAGTGGCCAACGGTGATCGTGCCCGGCCTTCAGGAAAAGTATCTGCCTTACAGCCCCCGCGCCGAAGACAATCTGCGCGCCCACCTGGAAAGCGAACGGCGCTTGTTGTATGTGGCCATTACTCGCAGCAGGCAGCAGTTGCATCTGATTACGCGCCCGGCCAGCGGCCGCCCACATCTGGACGGTGAACAGGGCCCCAGCCGCTTTGTTGCAGAGTGTTGTTTTGAGCTATCCGATGAATTGGGCGGCGGCTTGCACCAATCCGACAAAAGCAACGCTATCACGCTGGGCGCCCCGCTAACGGCTATCGGCGAGCGTTACGGCCGCCGCGAAGGCGTAACCCTGAGCGGCGAAACAAGCCTGGAAGATACTGAGCAGCCCCTATGGCAGCGAGAACGTCTGCAACACGCCATATTTGGCGCTGGAACCGTTTTCAGTGAAGATGAAAGAGCCTTTGAAGTTCGGTTTGATAACGGCGATACCCTCAACTTCAGTAAGCAAAGCGCCCATCTCTACTTCAGCTCGTTAAGTTAACGCGAGTTCAGGTGCCAAAATTTTATTTATTCGTTTAAATATCAATTATTTGAAACAATAATTTCATATTTATACACGTACAACTCCTAAGGTAACATTACGTAAGCTTGTTTTGAATTTTGCACGCCGATAGCATAATTTATCGGTAAGAGTTGATGGTCATCACAACTTCGTAGATTTCCTGAAACTTAATAATCGAAATGGAGAGCGTTTATGAAATTGTTGCGTCCGGTAGCTATTGCAGCCCTTGCCTCATCTTTTGCAGTTCCTGCATTAGCCGAACGCCAGGAAACTATTTACCTGAACCCGTTTGCCGGTTACCAGTACTTTGGTGACAAGCGCGATCTGGATGAGTCTGGTACCTACGGTGTCGGCATCGAATATCGCTTTCTTCCGAACTGGGCCGTAGAAGCTGTTTATTCGCGCGCTGATGCAGAACGCAAATACAGCAGTGGCCCCACCGGTTTTGACGAAGTACGCGTAGATGGTACCTACTACTTTGCCGGCCCGGATCGCCCCTGGAACCCATACGTATCAGTGGGTGCCGGTCATGCCAGCTTTGACGGCACTGGCCCGTCTACCCCGGGCATCAACAGCGACGAAACTCGCGTAAATCTGGGTGCCGGCGTACGTTACAACATCAACGATCGCGTATCCCTGCGTGGCGATCTGCGTGAATTCCACGGCATTGATGAAAGCACTTTCGACACCATGGCGTCTTTGGGTATCAGCGTTGCCTTCACCCGCACCGTTGGCCAGGCAGCTCCCGTTGCACCAGCACCCCAGCCACCGGCTGACGCTGACAACGACGGCGTGCCCGATACCCGCGACCAGTGCCCTAACACCCCCCGCGGCGCCAAAGTTGACGCCAAAGGTTGTGAACTGGACAGCGATAAAGACGGCGTAGTGGACAGCAAAGACAAGTGCCCGAACACCGCTGCTGGCATGAAAGTCGACAAAGACGGCTGTGAAGGCGTGGTTAAAACCATCGACACCTTTGAAATTGACGTTCAATTCCCTCTGAACAGCGCCGAAATCGGTGCCGCCTATGACAGCCAGATCCGTCGTGTTGCCGATGCACTGCGCGCAAACAGCACCACTTACGTTGAAATTGCCGGTCACAGCGACAGTACCGGTGCAGCCGAATACAACCAGAAATTGTCAGAGCGCCGCGCAACATCTGTTGCCGATCGTTTGACAGGCGCACTGGGCATTAACCCGGATCGCGTATCCAGCAAAGGCTACGGTGAAGTCGAGCCCATTGCCAGCAACAGCACAGACGCTGGCCGTGCTGCCAACCGTCGGGTTGAAGCACGCATTCAGGTGCGTCGCTAAGACTTCCAGCCTGTTGCAGTGACGTATAAAAAAGGCACCTTCGGGTGCCTTTTTCTGTTTTTCTATGTAAACGTTAACAACCCACAAAGCCCACGTGCCCTACTCGCTAAAACGCTCCGGGCGAAACGCATCCAGGCACACTGCCGGCTCCTGACTATCAATTACACTGGCAATCACATCCGCGCTTCCAGCGGAGAGTGTCCAGCCAAATACACCGTGGCCAGTATTCAAATACAGATTTTCCCGATTGCCACGGCCAATGATCGCAGGCCCGTCTGGCGTCATCGGGCGAAACCCGGTCCAGCTTTCTGCACTATCGATGTCGGTGCAACCCGGAAAGCGACTGCGGACCGCCTTTTTAATGATTTCAAGACGCGCCTGCGGAATACTCCGGTCAAAATCGTTCAACTCCACAAACCCCGTTGCCCGCAAGCGGTCGCCCAGGCGCGTCATAACCACCTTGTACTGGTCGTCATGTATGGTGGAAACAGGCGCTTTGTGTGCATCGGTAAGGGTTGCCGTCAGGCTGTAGCCTTTCACCGGATAAATCGGCAGTGGCTGGCCCAGGGGCCGGGTAAGCTTGTCAGACCAGCAACCGGCGCTGACCACTACCGCATCGGCTTTCAGGTTCTCCCGCTGCCCGTCTTTGGTTTGCAACATGATGCTGTTGACACGCCGGTCGTCTGCCAGCAGTTGTTCTACGTCTACCTCATAGCGAAACACCACGCCTTTTTCTTCACAGGCCCGCGCTATTTCACGGCTAAACAGATGGCAATCGCCCGTGCCGTCGGTGTCATAGCTAAGCGCGCCGTAAAGTGGCCCGTTACCGCTCAGACCAGGCTCTAACTGTTCTACCTCGGCGGCGTTCAAAATACGTGCAGAAATGCCCATACTACTCAACAAGCGTTGAGTACGGCGATAGCCATCCAACGCCTCCGGCGTACTGGCTAAATGCAACAGGCCTTTATGGGCACCGTCAAAGTCCAGCTCAAGCTCGTTTTCCAGAACCAGGAAACGCTCTCGGCTGTGCTTGGCAAGGCGCAACATGGCGCGCCTGTTAAGGCCAAAGAGCCCCGGCGACCATGCGTAGCGCAACGTCGAAAACATGAAACGAAGGGTTGCCAGTGACGGCGGCATCCCCATTTTTAGCGGCCCGTCCTGTTTTACCAACCAAGGCAGTGCTTTAAGCACCATAGCCGGGTCTGCCCACGGATACACAACACCGTAAGAACGCTGCGCGGCATTCGCTTTGCTGGCTTCATTACCTGCCAGGCTGTGACGCTCCAGAACGGTCACTTGATGGCCGCGGCGACAAAGCTCCCAGGCTGTGGTTACACCAACCACACCACCACCAATCACCACAACGTGCATAGAACTCTCCTTTGGCTGGGTGAACAACGGGGAAAACTGTTAATATTGCGACATTCCATGTCGACAACGTATTGCGAGTGACCCATGAGTAAAAAGCGTCGTGAAATTCCACGATTTGATCACCCTATCATAGAAACTCACTGTCATCTGGACTACCTCAAAGAGCGCCCGCTTGAGGATATTCTATTGCAAAGTGAGCAGCTGAACATTGAGCGTATTATTACTATTGCGGTCGCTCCGGATAATCTTGAGCGTGTGCGGCAACTGAGCCAGATGGCATCCTGGATTTATGGCACCCAGGGCATTCATCCCCACGAAGCCGAAACCTTCAACGATGAAGTAGAAGCTGAAATTCGCACCCACGCCGACGATAAAAAAATCGTCGCAATCGGCGAAATCGGGCTGGATTATTACTACGATCACGCTGACCGCGAGGTGCAGCGCACCGTGTTTCGCCGCCAGCTACAAATTGCCTGCGACTTCAAAAAACCAGTAGTGATTCACAGCCGCGACGCCGACGACGACATGATTGAGATTCTACGCGAATTCGAAGCAAGCCTGACCCGGCGCGGAGTGATTCACAGCTTTACCTCCGGCCCCGGGCTGGCGCGCTATGCCCTGGACCAAGGCTGGTGTTTGGGTTTTAACGGCATAACGACCTTCAACAAAGCCGAAAACGTGCGGGATATTGTGCGCATGTCGCCCATCGAACAGATTCTGCTGGAAACCGACGCGCCGTTTTTGACTCCGGTACCCTATCGCGGGCGTGAGAACGCGCCTTGTTACCTGCCCTTTGTGGCCGAAAAAATTGCCGAAGTAAAAGAGCTGCCATTGCAGCAGGTAATCGAGCATACCTATCACAACAGCTTGCGCACATTTTTTCCAGCGGGCTAAAGCCGCAAGCCGTTCAGACCTGCCTAGCCTAATGACAAAAACAGTCCCATGAACACCGGGGCAAAAAACGACAACACAAACCCGGACGCGATAGCCACCGGCACGCAGGCCAGGCCACCACTGCTGCGAATTACCGGCAGAGTGAAATCCATAGAGGTGGCGCCGCCATAACCTATGGCGAGTGCTGGCCGTTTGGCGATAACCAGCGGAATGATGGCCAAAGCAATGATTTCACGCAGCACGTCGTTCATAAACGCCACTCCGCCCCAAGCCGAGCCCAAAGCATCACCAATGACAATTCCCGACAACGAATAAAAGCCAAAGCCTGACGTCAGCGCCAATGTTTGATTCCAGGGTAAACCTAGCACCGGGATCAGCAACACACCCGCCAGCATTGAACTGACCATTAATACCAGGGCAATACCCAGGCCCTGCACGTTCATCAACAGCTTGCGCAGTGACAAGCCAGCGTTGCGAAGCTGCAAGCCAATCAGCAGTAGCAGCAGCATGAGCAGGCCAGTGGCAATCTGATCAATAAACGGTATAGCCGGCAACAGGTAATAGGCTAACAATAAGCCAGCAAGCGCTGCGAGCAAGGGTTTTGCCGCCGCTATGAACATCCGTCGATAGCCCGGGTTAACCGACTCTTCCGCGTTGTTCACCGTCAACGGGCGCCAACGGTGAAACAGCCACAAGCCACCCATATTACACAGCAACAACAATGTCACCAGGGCCAGCACCTGGCTTGCCATGGTGCTGAGCTGACCGCCCAAGCCTTCCATTTGCCCTAGCCCCAAACCAAGCATACCCAGAATCAGGTACACCAGGGTTTCTAACGAGTAGTGGATGGTGGTCATCACGCGACGGTTGGAAATAGAAATGGCGAAACCCAGAAATAGCGGCGCCAATATCAGCAGCACTCCGGTCAGCATCAGTGCAAATTGCCGTCGGCACGGTCTTGCACCAGCACCCAAGGCGCGATCACCACTGCCCACAACTCGGTATTATTTTGGTGCCAGGTGCGGGCCAAATCCGGCGCAACATCACCCACCTTGCCGCTGGCCAGCCAGTGTTCAAACTGCGATTTGTTGTCAGCAACCAACTCACATGCCACGCTTAATAAATCGGTGTCGGCGGCCACGCACACAACTTGCCCGTGAGCATAATAGGTTTGCAGGTCATGCCAGTGAATACGGGAGGTTTCAAGATTCAGTCGAGCTTTGATTTCATTCGCAGTTTCAGAAGAAGAAGACATAACGGCCTTGATAGATGATTATCAGAAATGCATGGAAAATTTTAACCGATTGCCCGAATAGCAGCCACCGATAGGAGCCAGGCCGTGCTTTAATCAAAAGCCTCTAGCCCGAGCCGACGCATTAACCACTTGCCGTCATCACTGCCGATTAGCCCACTCTCGTATAACCCGGCAGCCCGCATAATCACTTTGGACTGGTTCACAGTTTCCCGCGGTAGAAAATGTACAGCACCGATCAACTCCCGCAGCTGCATCGGCAGGCGCCAGTGCGCTTTGATCTGATTTCCCAAAGATTGCGCCCAGTCGGCCAGGGCTTGGTCTATTTCCTCAGCGTTCAAGGTTTTATGGCCTGATTCACAGTACTGTTGCATCAGCTTTAACGCCGCTAAGTCGCCGGCCCGGCTCAACAATCCGGCGGTATGGCAGGGTATGGCAGGCTCACCAAGCTTCAATGCCAGCTGGTGCGCACCGTCGGCCACGGCCACCGCCTTCGCCAGTAATTCTTTTGCTTTTTCTGCCAGTATCGGATGCGCCAACTGGCCACAAATATCCAACGACAGCGCCAGCGCGTAATTCAGTGCCATAGGTACACCCAGAACCAGAATGGCGTCCTTCAGTGTTGTCACCGGTAGTCCCGAGCGGCGAAAAGAAATGCTCCCCGCAACCACCAGTAAACGCGCCGTCACTGAAACCTCGTTACGCCATGATCGCACCAGCTCTGCCGCGCTGACATCCTGGCTGCGCTGAAGCAGCTCGATTATTCCAGCGGTGTTCGGAGCTCCGGGTAGCTGCACCATGGTGCTAACGGCTGCTGCAATGTGCTCGTTCAAGTTCATACTGACAACTACCTGCCCCTGGGGGAGCAAACTGCGCAGCCGCTGGTGCAATAATTCAACGCTGAACGGTTTACTGACAAAGCCACTGATGCCCAGGCGAGCCGCCTTTAATATGGATTCACGATCGGCCGTTCGGCTGATCATTAACACGGGCACCTCGCTTTGCGAGCGGCGCACACGACGAATCAGCTCTAGGCTGCTGCCATCGGGAAGGTCCACATCCGTCAGTATCAAATCCGCTCCGTGGACTTCCCAGTGGTCCAAAGCGTTCTGCACAAAGCCAAATCCGTGCACTCGCACCCTTGGGTCTACACCGATACAAATACTGGTCAGCAAAGCAACCATGTTGTCGTCGCTGTCAACAATCAACACATTCATTCTGTGGCCTTTTCCCTTAGTGAAACTTACCAAAACAACGCACCTGCCAAAAACTTTCAGGCAAAGCGTTGAATATACGATCGTAAACTGCGCGCACAACATTACAGGCTTTGGTGCTATCACCGCCACATAAAAAAAGGCCAGCACCCTGTAGGTAGCTGGCCTTCTAATCATAACGGCTTTTAGCAACAAAAATCAGGCATTACGCAGCATTTCCCGAACCACATAGTGCAGAATCCCGCCGTGGCGGAAGTACACCGCTTCGTTCGCTGTGTCTATGCGCGACAGTAAATCACAACTTGCGGTTGTGCCATCTGGATAAGTCACCGTCATGCTCAGAATTTGCCCGGTCGTGATATCGCCAGACAAGCCATCAATGGCGATGGTTTCGTCGCCGGTCAGTTTCAGGGTTTTGCGGTCGGTGCCACTTTGGAACTGCAGTGGTATTACGCCCATGCCGATCAAGTTGGAGCGGTGAATACGCTCATAAGATTCGGCTACTACCGCACGCACGCCCAGCAGGCTAGGGCCTTTGGCGGCCCAGTCGCGACTGGAACCGGAGCCGTACTCCTTGCCGGCGATCACCACCAGTGGTATGCCATGCTCTTGATACTTCATGGCGGCATCGTAAATCGCCATTTTTTTACCGTCTGGCGCGTAGCGAGTATAACCGCCTTCCACGCCATCCAGCATTTCGTTGCGGATGCGCACATTTGCAAACGTGCCGCGCATCATCACTTCGTGGTTGCCACGACGTGAGCCATAAGAGTTGAAATTCTTTGGCTCTACCCCGCGCTCCTGCAGGTACTTGCCGGCAGGGCTGTCGGCCGCAAATGAACCAGCCGGGGATATGTGATCGGTGGTGACTGAATCGCCCAGCAGCGCCAGAATGCGCGCTTCGCGAATGTCGGCAATTGGCTCAGGCTCCGGCCCCATACCTTCGAAGAAGGGCGGATGTTGGATGTAAGTGGAATTGTCTGACCACTTGTAAACCGTGGTTTCAGGGACTTCCATAGCCTGCCAGACGGCATCTCCATCGAACACGGCGGCGTATTCGGTGCGGAACATGTCGGTTTTGACTTTTTCCACCGCCTCGGCAACTTCCTGCTGGCTCGGCCACAGATCTTTCAGATACACCGGATTGCCGTCTTTGTCTTCACCCAATGGGTCCTCCACCAGATTCAGCCGCACGTTTCCAGCCAGCGCGTAAGCCACCACCAAAGGTGGCGATGCCAGCCAGTTGGTTTGCACCAGAGGGTGTATCCGGCCTTCAAAGTTACGGTTGCCAGAAAGCACCGATGCCACCGTCATATTGCCATCGTTAATGGCTTTTTCCACCGCATCGGGCAGCGGCCCGGAGTTACCGATACAGGTAGTGCAGCCGTAGCCCACCAGATCAAAACCGAGCTTGTCCAGGTCGCCCTGGAAACCGCCTGCGCGTAGATACTCGGTGACCACTTTCGAGCCGGGCGCCAACGACGTCTTCACCCAAGGCTTGGTTTTCAAGCCTTTGGCAACCGCTTTTTGTGCTACCAGGCCAGCGGCCATCATGACGCTGGGATTGGACGTGTTGGTGCACGAGGTAATCGCCGCAATCACTACCGCGCCCGGATCCAGGCGGGTTTCCTGACCATTCATTGTTAGCATCTGACTAGAGTGATGATGATAACTGTTGTCGACATCGACGGCGGTTTGCCCACCCTCAGATTCAAGTGCGTTGTCGCGTTTGTCATTCGTTTTCGGCGCGCCTTCGCCGGTTTCCATTACCAGTTCAAACGCGGCTTTCATATTCTTCAGCGCCACCCTGTCTTGCGGGCGCTTGGGGCCGGCCATGCTGGCTTCGACCTCATCCATATTCAACTCAAGTGTATCGGTATACGCCGGCTCATGGCCGGGTTCACGCCACAGGCCCTGTGCCTTGGCGTAGGCTTCTACCAGCTCGACCTGCTGCTGCTCACGGCCGGTCAGGCGCAAATACTTCAGAGTCTGTTCATCTACCGGGAAGAAGCCGCAGGTGGCACCGTATTCAGGCGCCATGTTGGCAATGGTAGCGCGATCTGCTACCGGCATATCTTTCAGGCCGTCACCGTAAAACTCGACAAATTTACCCACGACTCCGTGGCTGCGCAGCATTTCGGTAACGGTCAGCACCAGATCGGTGGCGGTGATGCCTTCGCGCAATTTACCACTGACTTTAAAGCCCACCACTTCGGGAATTAACATAGATACCGGCTGGCCCAGCATGGCGGCTTCGGCTTCAATGCCGCCAACGCCCCAACCCAGTATGCCCAAGCCGTTGATCATAGTGGTGTGCGAATCGGTGCCTACCAGGGTGTCCGGATAGGCCAGAGTTTTGTCGCCCAGCTGTTTGTGCCACACGGTTTTGCCCAGGTATTCCAGGTTAACCTGGTGGCAAATACCGGTTCCGGGTGGCACCACGCGGAAATTATCAAAAGCCTGCTGGCCCCAGCGCAAGAACTCGTAGCGCTCCTCGTTGCGCTCCATTTCCATGGCAACGTTGTCTTTGAACGCCGAAGCGTCGCCAAAGCGATCAACCATAACGGAGTGGTCTATCACCAGATCCACCGGCGTCAGCGGGTTGATCATTGCAGGGTTTTTGCCGGCTTTTTGAACGGCCTGGCGCATAGCGGCAAGGTCTACCACCCCAGGCACGCCGGTAAAGTCCTGCATCAGCACCCGCGCCGGACGAAACTGGATTTCGGTGTCGGAATTGCGGTCTTTGAGCCACCGCGCCATAGCATCAATATGGCTGCGGTCTACCGTGGTGCCGTCTTCATTGCGAAGCAGATTTTCTAACAGCACTTTCAGCGAAAACGGCAGGCGGTCAAGGTCACCCAATTCAGCCGCCGCTTTCGGCAAGCTATAATAATGATAGGTGGTGTTGCCAGCTTTCAGACTGCTAAGGGTGTTCAGACTATCCTGACTGTGAAGTTCACTAGACATAGCGCTCCTCCTGCGGTGAATGTAGCTCCTACTACTATCGCACCGTTTCGGCAGACTGCAACTTTATAACAAAGATCTTCACTATTCAGCGGCTGAATAGTGAATCGTTAACTCTCATTTTATAGTCGGTTTTAGCGAGTTTTGTAACCGCCGATCAGCTCATCTACCTGGCCAATCATCTGCTCGATGTCGGTCACCATGACCTGGGTTTTTTTGGCTTCGCGCAAAACGTCCTGGCTTTGTTCAGCCACCTGCTGAACACTCTGGTTGATCTGTCCGGATGCCATTGCCTGTTGCTCGGTCGCCAATGCAATCTGCAGGTTCATGCCGTTCACTTCAGCAATGGCCGTTTCAATTACCGTAATCGCTTCACCGGTCTGTTTCATCGCACTGGGCGTCTCCCGCGAGCGGGTTCCCCCCATTTCAATCGCGGCCAGAGTAGTTTCTGAAACACTGGCCAGGCCGTCCATGGTGGCGCGGATCTCGGTGGTAAATTCCTGGGTACGCCGCGACAGTTGCCGCACCCCACCCGCGACCATCGCAAAACCGCGACCGTGCTCGCCAGCGCGGGCAGCTTCGATAGCGATCAACGCCCCTATGGCAAAGCCTCACGCGCCATAACCCCGGGGGCACCAGCAGCCCCACGACCGGCCCGCAGCAGTTTCTGCGGCTGCAAACGCGCAACACCTTGGTTGGAGCTCATATTTTCACCTCGTATGCAGGCTTCGTCTGTGCGCTACCCTGTTTTGCCGGGCAATACCACATTCAGACCGCTCTGCGGCACCGCTGCCCTAGGCAAACCCGGCACTGGCAGGTCTTTTTTTCAAAACTGATTTTCCCGTTTTAGTTACGTAAAAAAGGGGGGTTATCGGCAACACCGTGCCTGTTTTTGTTAACGGCGATAACGGCGTATTCTTTAGGTAGCACTTTTGCGATTATAACCACCGCACTTAAGCCAGTCAGGACACAGCCACATTTTGAAACACGATTGCCACTATCACCCCGGCGACCCTGCCAAATGGCATTGCGGTGAATGCCAGCTGCATTTTTGCGCCCGCTGCATGCCAGATGCTAACGCCAAACAACGTCGCGGGATTTGCCCCCAGTGCAGCAAAGCAATGCGCTATTTAGGTGCCGCCACTGAGGTGGTGCCGTTCTGGCACCGGCTGGGCGCATTTTTTCGCTATCCATTCCACACTGACCCACTGCTGGTTATCGCCATCTGCACACTGGTTCCGGCACTGGTACCTCAAAACCTACTGGGCATGCTGGTGTGGCTGTTGCTGGCGCTGGCGCTGATGAAATACACCTACGCTGTTATCAATCGCACCGCAGAAGGCCACCTGAAGCCACCACCGCTGGCCGAGGCCTTTAGTGGTAGCGGCTTTAGCATTGTGATTTTGCAGATTCTGGTGTTTGCGCTAATGGGCGGACTGGTAACGGCCGCGGGCATGTTGGGTGGGCCCCTGCTATTAATGCTTACGCTGGCGTTCGTGGTGTTGGCCCTGCCCGCCAGCATTATGGTGTTGGCCATGGAACGCAGCGTGGGTGCCGCGGTAAACCCGCTGAACCTGGCCACTTTAATCGCCCGCATCGGCAGCCCCTACTTCCTGCTTTACGGTTACCTGATTCTTTTGGTGCTGGCGTCTGGCGCGGCCCAGGATTTTGCCCTGACGCACTTTTCAGGATGGGTATCACGGCCGCTGGCGGGTTTTCTCAACAGCACATTTACTCTAATGCTATTTCACATGCTCGGTTATCTGCTGTTTCAGTATCAGGAGGAGCTGGGCTTTGCTGCGGATTACCAAGACGCTGTCGAACCCGAAGACCAGCAGCACCGCGATCGCAGCCAGCGCTTTGATGCCGATCTGGACATGAACCTGAAAGATGGCAACTACGATCGCGCGCAAACTCTGCTGCTAGAGCAACTCAAGCGCGAGCCAGACAACTCGCTGCGCATTGGCCAGCTTTACAGACTGCTAGCGGCGCGCAATGACATTCGCAGCCTGCACGCGAACCACCCGCGCATCATGGCGTGGCTGGCAGCGCGCAATGATGGCAAGGCCCTGGCAGACTTGCTGGTGCAACTGCAGCAGGCAGACCCACAATTCCGCTTGCAAGACGCCGAGCTTTCGGTAACGGCAGCCGGCGCGCTTTATCGCAGCGGTCACTATCGTTTGGCATTGAAACTGCTGCAGGATTTTCACAAGCGTTTTGCCGACAGCCAAGCACTGGTGCCAGCTTATATGCTGGCCGCAAAAACCTTGGCCAATGGCCTGGGTCAGTGGGAAAAAGCCACAGCGTTTTTGGGTTTTATTCAACGCCAGTGCCCGCAACACCCCCAGCACCCAGAGATTCAGCACTTCTTGGAGCAGGCGCAGGAGCGCCAGCCATTACGCGACCCCAAAGCCAGTTTTAACGTAGCGGATTAGTGTTCGGCCTGACTCAGTCATAAGCCTGTTGAGCGTTTGATGCCACCAGCGAAGCGCTATAACCACTGCCGGTAGTGCTGGGCTTTGGGCGCCATCTGGCGTTTTTCAAATTCTGCCACCAGCAACCGGCAGGCCTCGCTGACCATCAGCTCGCTGCCCGTGCCTCGCAGGCGCTCAAAGGCTTTTTCTGCGGTGCTCAAATCCTGCTGCTTCAGGCTGGCAAACAGCACGCGATTGTGGTCTTCCGCCGCCAAAGGTTGGTGCGCCTCGCCTTTGGCCAGATATTCCCGCCATACCGCAATAACTTGATCAAATTGCTGCCTACTGAGCGCATCATCCATCCGCTCGCGGCTAAAGTGACGATACTCGGGCAGATCCGGACGCAGTTGTGCCAGTTGTTGCTGATGCTGCAGCACCAACGCGCGCTGGGGATAAACTTCTCGCAAAGCCTCAAAGCGCGTTCGGGCCAGCTCAAAATCCAGGGTCGATATCGCCGCCATAGCCTGCCCGTAAGCCTCGGTAAAAGCGGCATCCTCCGCTTCGGGTTCAGGCTCGAAAAACGTGTCTTTCACCTGAAACCAGCTTTTACCCAGCGCTCCCACCAGAACCGCACCTGCCAGCAAGCCACCAGCGTGGGCCATGTAAGCGACACCGGTAGCGCCGGCGTACCAGTAATCGTAAATCTCTTTACCCAGCCACACTGGCAGAATGGCGATAGCCGGAGCTCGGAAATAGTTGAAATAGACGCCCAGAAAAATGAAAAACCGGATTTTTTGCAGGCCGTAAATCGCCACGTACATGCCCATTAGCCCGGAAATGGCGCCAGACGCACCGATCAGCGGAACCAAGCTGCCTGTAGAGAACCCAGTGAACATAAGGCCAGAAAGCGCCCCACACAGCAGATAGGCCAACAGAAAGCGTGCAGCGCCCAAGGCTTTTTCCACGGTAAATCCCAGCAAAAACAGAAACACCAGATTGCCCAGCAAGTGGCCCCAGCCGCCGTGCAAAAATTGATAGCTTATAAGGCTGTGCAGCGACAACTGCGCGGGTATCAGCCCAAAACGCTGGGAACTGAGCCGGCCAATAAAGTTGTCCTCAATAAAGCCCCGCTGCTGTTGCCAGCGTTCGCGTTCTGCGCTGGCCCACACCAAATCACGGTTATCGAGCAAATACTGATAAAAATCGCGGTCCATCAGCAGGGTAACCGCCAGCCAGCCGCCTTTCTGATTGGCCTGTAGATTACGCATCTGCTGCAGCTGGTAAACCGATTCGCTATCGCCCTGCTGGCGTATCTGACGCAGTAGGTAATCTTCGTAAACCGGCGCCTCCAGAGCCTGCAGATTATTCTTCAGATACTGGTTAACAGCCCCCTGAAGCTTGCGCTGGTCGGCGCCTTGATAAAACGTGAACACCAGCACGCATGCCAGCATCAACCCCAAGGTAATCCAGGGCGGGCGTTTCCAGTTAACAGCGTTTTCAGCGGGAATAATCAGCATAGGTCGTCACATTTGATCACAATTGGCCACCTGTAAACCGTGTTTTGTCATAGCGTAGCCTTGGTTGTGCGGTTTAATAGCGCTATCGACCAACCGCCTAATGCTGTTATTGTTCTGCGCGCCAATCGTTCGGCCTTGATATATAGTACGGCCTTCAAACCGGGCTTGAAAACTCGGTTTGAAAACCATAGAACGGCGTAAAAACATTATCAGCCGGCCCCCGAATGCAAGGAAACACCACATGACCGTTCTTGTTTTGGATAACCCGGAATTACTGGCCCTCGCAACCCTGGCCGAAGATTTTCAGCCAGATTCATGCGCCGAGTCACACAAACCCCGTCAGCTGAAGTTCCATTACGGCTACAACAAGCATCAGCTTAGCGCCGCCGACATGGACATGCTCACCCTTCACGGCCACTACTTGCGCCGCAACGTTCATCTGCATGTGCGCGTACACGGGCATTCCGACGCCTTTGGTAGCGACGACTATGGCCATTTTCTATCGCGCATGCGGGCCAGCGCCGTGGTGCGTTTTCTAATTGAAGAGGGCGTGGAGGAACAGCGCTTAAAAGTCGTCGGCTGGGGCTCAGAACGCCCGCTGGCAACACGGGCAGATCATGCGGCCAACCGTCGGGTGGAACTGGAGTACGTGCAACACAGCGTCTCCAGCGCGCTGTCCGGCTAAATCGGCCAGCCCCCTGAGCTCTTCGGCCTAGCCATATACCTGAAACACATTCAGCAACAGCAACACGGCAATAATCAGAATCGAAAGCCAGGTTAGCAAAATACCCACCATCCGAGCCTTATGGGCCCCGCCTTTGCCCTGAAGCATGCCCCATGCGTGCAATATACGGCCCAGCACAAAGGCCATACCAATCCAGTAAATAAAACCGTTGGGAACGCCGTTCAGCTCGGCAATACCCAGCATCAGCAGGGTCAGCGGTGCGTATTCCACCAGATTACCGTGGGCGCGCACCGCGGCTTCGAAATCGAGATCTTCCGCAATACCCATGCCCTTGCCGTACTTGATCCGGTACTTAACCACCACGGCGGACAAAACCAGCAGCAAAATTCCAATAACAGCCGCAAAAACACCGGTTATAGGTACAATCATATTAAGTCCTGTTGATCAATGAGGTGCCCGCGCAGACGCATGACAGCGTCGCAGACAGGTGACGGAAGCCGGCTCACTGTGCCTTACTTTCACCCAGCTCGGCAATTGCCTTGGCCATAGCACTGTGGCAACGCGCAATCAGTTCGGGTATGTCTTTGTTGGTCATGCCGGTGGTTTCAATCGCCGGTAAAATCCTGAGCGGAACCGGCTTGCGGCGCCCCAGCCAGCCCTGGGAGTCATCCTGGTACTGACCAACACACACCATCACCAGCGGCAACCCGGAGGCAATGGCCGCGTAAAATGCACCTTTTTTAAAACTCTGCAGCCCTTTACCGCGGCTGCGCGTGCCCTCCGGGAAAACCCACAGGCTTTTGCGTTCATGAACAATGGTGTCGCCTACCACCTGCATGCTGGCAACGGATTTGTGCGAGCGCGAGCGGTTCAGCATCACGTTGCCACCAAGCCAGAATACCTGTCCGAAAAACGGCACCCACAGCAGCCCCAGCTTGCCCACCGCCACCACGCGCCGCGGCACAACATCCCCCACAATCAGAAAATCGTCGTTATGCTGGTGATTCGCAATAACCACCATGGAACGGTCTTTGGGCATATTCTCGGCGCCGTACAGCGGGCGCTGCATGCCCAGAACTGCGCGCCCGAAACGGGCACATACCCCAGCCAGAATACGATTATTATCCGGATTAAAGGGCCGGGCCAAATACAGCACCATCGACAGCAGACAAAGCAGCAACACACCCGTCCACGCCAGTATTTTTCTTAGTAAGGCCATAAAATAACAACTCTGTGTCCAATATTTTGGCGCACAAGTGTACGTCAGCTTTACGGCCCAGAGACAGCACCTATTCGTTCAAACACCCATACCGCAGAATCCAGAGCGTTGCCGGTTTCGCCAAACAGCGGATGCACAAATAGAATCAGCAACATAACCAGCCAAAGACCGGCGGCATCACGGCCACGCCTCAACCCGGCTGCTGCGCGGCGCGCCAACGCACGGCTGGACGATATTGCCTGCATAAATAATAAACCTGTCATCATCATAATCAGCACCGCCGTTTTGTGTTTGTCAGTTGTGGTAATACGTTGTGTTGTTAGATTTATTGCAACAGCACTGTATGACCGCAATATGGCAGCGACAGCGAGCAACTGTGATCAATTGTGGCAAGCCCCGCAGCACAGCCCTTTTGCTCTTGTGCCGCGCGAGCGTCATCACTATCTTAGGTTTGCAACATTGCTCGCCTACCAACTCCTCATCTACTCACCGGGCCGCCATGAACAAGCATCTGGCACTGATCGAAGACGAACCCGCCATCCGCGACAATTACCGCGCTGCTTTCGAGCGCAGGGGCTTTTCTGTTTCTACCTACAGTGACCGGCCAGCTGCCTGGCAGGCGTTACAGCGCCAGTTGCCGGACCTGGCGATTATTGATGTGGGACTGGGGAGCGAAGCAGAGGGCGGGTTTACTTTGTGCCAGGATTTACGCCGGCAGTCAGCCACGCTGCCGATTATTTTTCTGACCGCCCGCGACAGCGACATAGACTCGGTGCACGGCCTGCGCCTGGGTGCAGATGACTACGTCACTAAAGACATGAGCATGGAACATTTACTGGCCCGCATTAATGCACTGCTACGCCGCGCAGACGCCTGGAATCAGGCCCACCATCAGCCCGACGAATTGCTGGCAAGAGGAAGGCTGACACTGAATCTGGACCGTATGAGCGCCAACTGGAACAACCAGGCCGTTGAGTTGACGGTCACCGAGTTCTGGATGCTGCACGCACTGGCCCGCCACCCAGGCCACGTGCGTAGCCGTGTTCAGCTGATGGATGCGGCCAGCACGGTACTCGATGACAATACCGTGACGTCGCACGTTAAACGTATTCGTGGCAAATTCAGCGCTCTGGACGGCGATTTCAACAGCATTCAGACGGTTTACGGCATGGGTTACCGCTGGCACGACCACAATGCCTGAGCGCGCCATTTCTGGTCTGAACCAAGAGCCGTGCGTGTGGCCGCACTGAGCCTGAAACGCCAGCTGTTGCTGGTAAGCTTGTTAATGCTGCTGGTTCCTCTTGCCGGGGTTCAGTTTGCGCTCGAGTTAGACAACATTCTACGCCAGCAGGCCCAGCAACAATTGCAGCAACAGGCAAATCGCCTGGCCCTGCTGACGGGTGATGAGCTGCTGGCACAGCCACCGTTGGCCGCTGGTACGTTTGCTATTTATACGGCGGCTCAGAACAGTGCTCTGCTGCTTGACGGCTACGCCGATGATTGGCCAGGGTACGACTCCTCCGAACCGTTCCCGCCGTCAGCGCAGGCACCTCTATCCGCTCTTCAACCCTGGCAGCAGCTGCCCGGGGCTGACCCTCAGCCTGGTGCGATATACTGGCAGGCCAGCCACAGCGATAAAGCCTTGTATCTGCTGATTCGCATTCCGGGCCAGCGGCCCCGACTGTTCAATCCGGGAGCGCCGCAACAGGCCCACCACCGGTTACTGCTGCAACGGTTCAGTGGCGCCAATGAACTCCGTGTAAAGCCGCGTAATCAGGCCTGGTTGCTACGCCCGTCTGCGCCCGGACAACTGCCGGCCCGCAGCGGTGCCAACTGGGCCACAACCGACACCGACGTCAACGCGTTCTGGCAACCGGTAGCCAATGGCTGGCAGCTGGAACTGTCAATGCCCCGGCCAGCCACAGGCAGCCGCATAGCCTTCGCCCTTTATGGGGGCCAAGGTGTGGCTGCTGAAAATCCGCCATTGGCGCAGATTCCAGCGGCCACTCTGATACGCCGCAACGGGGATCTGGAACAGACGCTGGCCAGCTGGCTAGACAGCGGCCAGCAACTGCGGGTAATAGAAGAGTCCGGTTGGGTTATCGCCCGTCAGCAACGCACAGTTATAACCAAGCCGGCGACCACAACGGTCATCGAGCCAAGTAAAGCCCGCCTCGACCAAGCAGATGAAAACGCCTCGTGGCTACAACAAGTAGGTCAGAATCTGCTGAAGGCGCTGGTAAAAGCCAATCAACCCGACTCACTTCTGGTGAATGAACAGCTGTGGCGCCAGTTCCCGGTTAATCTTCCAGCCGCGGCGTTGATGCGCCACAGTAACGGTAGCCTGTGGCTGAGCGCACAGGCACCGGTGTTTGGTGGGCGAACACTGGTGCTGGAGCAATCACTGGATCAACTGCTAAACATTTCAGGCGCAGCTTTAGGCACAGTACTTGCCCGCAGTTTTCTGATCATTATTGGCTTGGTGGTGGTTTTGCTGGGTTATGCAAGCTGGCTGTCATGGCGCATTAGCCGTTTGGCGAAATGGGTCAGCCAGTGCGTGGATGCCGATGGCCGAATGGCTACCCAAACGCCATTACAGACCCAGTCAGGCATCGGTAACGACGAGCTGGGCCAGCTGCAGCAGCGTTTTAACCAGCTGATCAGCAGTCTTCACGGTTACAACCAATACCTGGAAAGCTTTTCACAACGCTTGTCCCATGAACTAAAAACGCCACTGGCGGTGGTGCGCTCATCCCTCGATAACCTGACTCACTGCACCGATGAAGCCGAGCGGCAAAATTATCTGACCCGCGCCCAAAGCGCTGTGGCCCGGCTTAGCGGTATTTTGCGCAGTATGAGTGAAGCCGCACGACTGGAGCAGAGTCTGGAAGCCGAACACAAAGAGGTGTTTGATGTGGCTGAAGTGCTGACGCAGGTGACGGCTGCCTATCAGGCGCTGAATCCGCACCACGTTATTGTGTACCGGGGCCCGAAGCATGGCAGTCAAGTTTTGGGGTCGCCGGAGCTGCTGGTGCAGCTTTTGGATAAATTAGTCGACAACGCGCGGGACTTTACCCCCCGCGAACAACGTATTGAGCTGAATTTGCGGCGAGTTGACCAGGGCTGGCAACTCAGCGTGTTTAACGAGGGTTCCCAACTGCCTGCTGGGGCCGATATTTTCTCGGCGTTCGTGTCCCATAGAGTAGGTCAATTTCATACGTCTGAACATCATCTAGGCCAGGGCTTGCTGATTGCGCAGCTGATTGCGAACTACCACCAGACCCGCCTGGAGGCGGATAATCAGAACCGAAATGGCCTTGACGGCGTGGCGTTCCAGCTGGTGATTTCCGCCGCTGAATCAGGCACGGATATAAGCGCGACGCCGCCCTAAGCACCGTGTGGTCGCCGGCTAACCCACTACCGGCGAGCGCGGGCCGTGTTGGCGAAAAAACTGCTGCGCTGTGCGGCCATTGCGAACACCGCGAGCGGTCGCAAAACGAATGGCTTGCTGGTGCAGAGCCTCACGATCGCCAACTTCGGCAAACAACGCATCAATCGCCTGCAAGTAAAGCTCTTGGGAGAATGCATAGAACGAAAGCTGCACGCCAAAGCGATCAGCCAGGGAAATCTGTTCTTCTATGGCTTCAGCCGGATGAATTTCACCCCCACGACTGTGGCTACTCATATTGTCTGCCATGTACTCGGGCATCAGGTGGCGGCGATTCGAGGTAGCGTACACACGCACATTCTCCGGTGGCAGTTCCAGCGAACCTTCCAGAACGCTTTTCAGGGCCTTGTAGCTGGTTTCACCGGCCTCAAATGACAGATCATCGCAAAAAATAACGAAGTGGTAGGGCAAGTCCCACAAATCATCAACAATTTCAGGCAAATGCACCAGGTCGTCTTTATCCACTTCAATCATTCGCAGGCCCTGTGCCTGATACTGGTTCAGCAGCGCTTTGATCAAAGACGACTTGCCAGTGCCACGGGCGCCCCAAAGCAGTACATTATTAGACGGTTGCCCCTGCAAAAAACGTTCGGTGTTCAGCGCTAGCGCCTGTTGCTGTTGGTCTACGCCGGTCAGCGACCCCCAGGTAACCGGGTCCAGGCGGCGAATAGCGCGCAGGCCGGAACGGTGCCGGCGCCACACAGCGGCCGGCGTGACGCGCCAGTCGATAGAGCTGGTAAGCGACATAAGCTTCTCCCTATAGCCATCATCAAAGCAGGCACTGTAGCGCAAAGCGGTTTGTTAAAACCAAAAAAAGGCGTGGCAACCCAATGCCACGCCTTTCTACTCTTCGGCAGTTCTCAACAATCGTTCTCAGACGTCCTTATTAGAACTGAAACTTCACGCCAACCTGACCGGTGTCGAATACCGGGCCGCTGTTTTTAAGCTGACCGTTAAAGTCATCTGAGTTGATGTCGATGTCATAGCGGTTATATTCCGCGAACGCCGTAAGGTGTTCGGTTACACGAAAATCCACACCCACGCCCACAAGCGGGCTGACAAAACCGCGGCGCAGGCAATACGAGATTTATAGTTCATAACGGGGTCATCCTCGTTGTTCGTCCAAAAAGATTTGAGTTAAGCATCTTCAGCGTTTGCGGCGACGGCTTGTACGAAAAAAATGTCACCAGCACGCACAGCCAGACTAGCCGCCATCGTGTCCTTTTTGGGTTACAAATACCGTAAAAAGCCTTCATCTTCTGTTAACGTGCAAAAATCAAGAAAACCCCAAAACTCGCTCAGAGGAAAGCGTTTCAGGCGTCCCGGCGGTTGACTGTTTGATTAAAAAGAAGGAAGAACCGGGCGTCGCTTCGGCCGAGCGGGAGAAACAAAGCTCAGCTCACGGGCACGATCACATCAGGGCGAGGTATCTGCGCCAGGGGTTTGCTCTTCGGCAGGAGTAGCCGCGCTTTTTTCTGGCTGTTCCATCATCGCCATACCGCCCTGCAGCAACAGGCTCCGCAGGCGAGAGTCGTCGTGCCCGGCAATACCGGCTGCGAAAGCAATCGCCATGGCTTCAAGAGGATTGTCTGTGATAGCAGAGCGCAGAATTTGAACCGGCGAACGGGAAGCCATCTTGCCACTGTTCTTGCTACCGCTCTGACTTTTGGAAGGTTTCCCGGGGCTAACCAGTCGATAGAAAAACAGCACAACCAATAACACGCAAACTAGCCCGGAAATGGCCATAGCACCGGCTTGCCCCACCAACGGGGCAAGCGCGAGGGTACCTGCGTTCACCAGCAAATGCAGCCCGGTAAGCAGCAGCGCCGCCAACAAAATCAGCGCCATTACAAAGCCGATCAACGCCGCTGCGGCTTTGCGAATGGTGCTTTTTATAACGGCAGAATCAAACATAATCAGCGATCGAGCATCTTACCAACCACAATGCCCGCCAGAAACATCAGGATGATGCTCAAAAACGGCCGCTCTTCAATTTTGTGTTCAACGCTTTCCACTGTTTGTGAGCCGGCTTCCGTGGCGCGGGCTATTGCCCTATCGCCACTGGCGCGCAGCTGGTCAAAAATCGCGTGGGTTTCCTTGCTGATTTCGTCTTTCAGATTGCTGGCACTGCTGGCCTGGCTGCTGGCCACGGCCTTGGTCAGTGCGGCCAGATCTTCCCTGAGCGCTGTAAGATCGTTTTTCACGCGAGCGTAATCGTCTTGTGCGGCTTTGCTTTCCATGAGTTTTCTCCTGAATTGGTAGAGTGATCCAGAAACATGATGTGTATTCGACTATTCACTCGACAACGGATGAAGAATGTTATTTTCCATCAGCGCTGACATTGCAGCTGCCAGCTCAAATAACTCTAGCACAGTGGCTTGCAGGCACCATGACAGTCCATTAATGCGCCGGCGTTCGGGCCAGACCGTTAATAAAACCTACTGAATAGAGGGCGAATCGAGAGCGGGCGCCACCGGCTCATCGTTTCGCACTCGCAAAAAGCTGGCAAATCGTGGCAGGCCGCTGGCGGTGTGGCCCGAATGTTTGAAGGTAATAACGCTGCCCAGTGGCGGTGGTTCTGCGCGTTCGGCGTTGCTGAAGCCGCTGCCAATGCGAAACTCCCGGCTATCTGCCAGCCGCACCCGCAGCGCGCCCATCAGGCCCTGATATTTGCCCTTGCCCGGCAAAATGCCAACAACAATCGCCTCGGCGTCGTCAAAGCGCTTCACTTTCAACAAATCATCCGAGCGGCCCGCCTCATAAACGCTAGCACCACGGCGCAGCATCAGCCCTTCGCCGCCAACAGCAATCACGTCATCCCGGCGAGCCATCAGCTGCTGATGGCTTCCGGGGCGCTTCTGCTCAACCAAGACCAGGTAGGATGAGCCTGCTTGACTGACCAACTCGCGCAAACGGGGAAGACGTTGGTCGAATGTCTGGTCGGCTAACGGCAAATCGAACACCATAAAACGCACAGAGCGCCAATCCGCATCGACTGGACGAACGGTGCGCACAATACCGGAAAGTTGTGCAAAATGGCCGCGCCCCAGCCACAACTCGCCGTCTAACGGCTGCGGCGGAAAATCGCTGACAAACCAGTCAGGCGCCTGAAACGGATTGCCGCGGCGCGACCACAGTCGCTCACCGTCCCAATAAGCCCGCACTCCATCCAGTTTTTCGCTCACCCAGTAATCAGCAAGCGGCGCACCCTGCTGATACACATTGGCCAACGGAACCTTCGCTGGCGCACCAAACACCACGGCCGTCATCAGCGCAAGACTCGCCAACAGGCCTGAACCCAAGCGCTTCGTCCATGAAATAACAAACATTAAAAACTCCTTTTACAGCGTTACGTTAATACAGACTGCGCGGTAGGCGGAACCCACTCAGCAGTTGCTGGGTAAAAGGGTTGGTGTTACTGGCGGCATGCAGGCGGTAGCGCATGGCACCATCATCCACTGTGAATTTAACGTCTAGCGCGGTGCTGTCGACCCCGGTTAAATCAGCGTTTCCCAACAGCCGGAACAGCGCCCAGGGTCCCTGCTGCGAAAGGCTACGGGGCGACCTGTTAACTTCCACCGGCACCAAGGTGATGCGGCTTTGCACGTTATCCCGCAGAGTATTGGGCCACACCAGCGGAATGCTCTGCCGCGGCCCGTGGTTAAACTCCACCAGTTGGCCATCCAGATTCATCACGCTACGGCGCTTGTTGGAGGTAAGGTTCAGCGGCTCTAATGCGAACTCCACGTCCAATGATCCAGACGTTGTAAAGTAGGCACGGCGAATGGCATCCGCGCCGGCCAAGGCTGCCGTTACTTCCCGCCGCAGTAACCCGGCACGAGCCAATGCCCCGGACTGCCGGGGATGATCTTCCACAAATAGCTTTAACTTTTGGTTATAGAAGGTTTGCAAAATACCGCCCGGCGCAAAGAATTGCTCGAAATCCTGCAGTGCCGCATCGCGGTCGGTGCCGGCCTTAAAGGGATAAAACGGGGCCAGATTTTGGGCGAATGGCTGGTACACCTCGCGAAACCACTCGCGCTCTAGCTGCGCCACTGCGCTGTCTAGCAGTACCCGCCAGCTTTCACTGGCCAAGTGGCCGAGCATCCGGTTTAGTGGTTCGGGTTGATAGGCCGCCATTCGCTGAAGAGTGAATATCGGATCTGCACCTTCCAGGCCTAGTCGCGCCCTTGCGGCCACCAAAGCAGATTTTCCGCTGTCTGGAGACTCCTGAATGTTGCGCAGATATTGATGTAGCTCTGCAACCACCAGCATGATTTCGTCCAGCTCGCTGGGGTCTTCGCCTTGCGACAGGGTTAACCGGTTCAAATCAATGAACTGGCGTTCGATGTTCTGCCACATTGCCAGTCTGGGCGGCACTTGCGCAGGTGTTAATACCAGCCTTGCCGCTGCTGGCGCGGCCTGGCGCAAATCGTTGCTTAGGCTCGCCGCCAGCGAGGTGTTTTCGCGTAGCTGCTGCAGCACGCCGGCCAAGGGTTGATAACTGCTGCCCAAGCTCTCCAGAATCTGTACGCCGTGGTTCAAGTCCTCAAAATTATGGATATTCAGGCGGCTGAGCGCGCCGCGCCAATGACGCACATATTCTTGCGAGTAAAGGTTGTGCAAGCCGGCCTGCAGCTGCTTTTGATCGGCCAGGCTGAAATCAATGTTGTCACGCCGGCCCAGCACCCAGGCGTCTATCAGTGCCAGTTCGGTTACCCTTGTCGAGCGATCCAAAAACCATTTTTGCAGGCTCTCGCGCGTAAACAGAGCCGGTATCAGCATAGGGTTGTGATTATTCACTGCAGACAGAGACGTTGTGTCAGCATCCACAATGCCGAATACGGTAGCAAAGGCCGGGCCGCTGCTGCGGGCCAGATCCCTCGCTGGGGGCAACTGCCTGACGGCGGTCTGTTCCAGGCTACGGTATACGCGCTGCAATGTGGGCACACGCCCAAGCTCATACTGAGCCCACTCTACGCGACCGCTGAATGGCGCCAGGACCATACGGGCGCTAACATCGCCGGCCTTAGCCCAGCCTGCAAGATCGGTCGCTTCAAGACCGTAATCAAGATGCGTCAGCAGATCTTCTTGGCGTTCACGCTGGCCCGGATACAGGCGCTGCCAATAACCCTGAAGATAACCGCGAACGATGTCTTTGCGCCGACCGCTAGCGTCGTAAAGCATGCGCAACACCCGCAGGTGTTCTAAGCTATTGTTGTTGAAGTCTAACGCGTCTAAAGATCCTGAAAAGACTGACGAGCCTGGTGGATAAGGGGATCCAGGTGAATCCATCATCTGCTCACTAACGGCAAACATCAGCGCTGGTAAAAACTGATAGGCCAGCATGTCGCGATAGGCATCTTCCAGCGCTGGCGCAACTTGATCGCCCCGGTACAGACCCATATCCCGCAGCCACGACGAAGCTTTATTACGTTCACCAAAGGCCAAAGTGGCATCGCGCAACCGATTAAGAGATCCCAGCAGTTCTGCGCCAGACACAGCACGGTCAACATTCACCGTCGCGGTGCTGTTTAGAAACTCCTGCACCTGGGCCTGGACCATCAGTGCCGCTTCGGCATTTTTAGTAAAATAGTGCTGCCAGCCGGCGCTCATCAGCCCACCAACGGCCAGTGCCAAAACCGCGGCGACTGCAATCTGACGTTGCCGTCTGAAGCGGCGCTGACCTTGGCCGGCCAGCCCCTCCTCCGCCACAAAAATTGCCGCAAACAATTGCGACGCAAACATCGGTACCGATCGCCGTTGACGTTGGGCCGGCTGAACGGGACCGGTTAACCGGTAATTGGCCGCAGCCGCCGTTACAAATGCGTCTTCGGGCACGCCTTCCTGGCGCACCGAGGTAAAATAACTACCGCGCACCAGTGCCGGATTAGAAAAGCCATCGGCTGCTAGCAACGTAGCCAGGTAGCCTTCAAGCACCGGCGCAAGACCAGCCATCTGGCGAGTGAAGGAATAAGCAGCCGCACGCGTCTCAGCTTTGTGACTGGCGCCCAGCACCTCTGGCAGACGTGCCATCAGGCCCTGCACCAGCTGTTCATAGCGTTCGGTGAACTGCGTTAGCCAGCGGTCTTTATCGCCACCGCGATGCAGTTCGAAGGTAAAACCCAAGGGCTGCTCCAGCTCGGCCTTTGACCAGCTAGCGGCGAAGCTCTCAAAGCCGTATAGCAAGTCCATTTTTGTGAAACAGATGTAAATTGGCAGCTGTGAGCCGGTTTTTTCCATCAACTCACGCAGGCGATTGCGAAGAACGATGGCCTGGGCCTGGCTTTGCTGTTCACCAGCCATGCTCAATTGGGCCAAATCGATCACCATCAGCACGCCGTTGAGTGGCTGATGCGGTCGATTGCGTTGCAGCCAACCCAGAAAGTGCCGCCACAAACGGTGCTGAATCTCGCCGCTGACGCCGCCTTCATTATTCTCACTAAGAAGCTCGCCGGCAGGATCAATCATCAAACCGGTGTCAGCCACCCACCAGTCGAAACCGAAGGGATTACGGTCGGTACGGTTGTTACGGGTAACATCGGACAACGCCCAGGACTGCCCGCAGCCCAGAATCAGACTGGTTTTACCTGCGTTTTCAAGCCCCATCACCAGATACCAAGGCAGCCGATAAGCGCCGTGCCGGCGCGAGTGCTTACCCCTCAGCGCAGCCAGTTGCCGGTCCAGCAAGCGCTGTTGTTTGCGCTCTAACGGCAACACCGGATCTTCCTGCTCCTGCGCTACAGCGGTTTGTGACTGCTGGCTCTGGCGTAATCGCCGCGCCAGCATTAAGCCCCAAAACAGCGCAACCAGCAGCACGGCAGCCAGTGTTACCAAAGAACGGGCCTGCCAGCTCGCAAGGGGAAGTTCACCGTTCAGCGACCAGCGTGGCCCCAGCCACCAGACGGCAGCCAACGCAAATGCCAGCGCCACAAACAGGGCAAAAGGCGCTACGCGACGTAAATGCGGCGTCACAATGGCAACAGTGCGGCCGAGTCGTAATACATAAGTCCACATGGCATCCTTTCCTGCGGTTTAAGGTTAAATTCGATGATTTCAGGCTGGCTGCTCTAACTGTTTCAGTAAACCTGGTTCCCAGGTTTCCAATGTCCGACCCTGCAGTTGCTGTCGTAAGTCCTGCTGTTGTTGTTGCGCCAGAGTTATCAGCCCACTGTGTTGAAGTAAACGGTTAGACGCCAGGCGCCAATAAAAGCGTTCACGAGGTTCGCGAGCACTCAGCAAGCCGTCCTCCAAAATCTGCATGGCGGCGGCCAAACCGCTGTCCGCCAGCCGCTCACAAGCCTGCTGATAGGCCTGATTCCAAGGGTTGGCAGCAGCAGGCGTTGATGTGCTACCCGCCTGTGGTGCCTGCAGCCAGAGCATGGCCTCCGCGCATAAAAACTCGGTACCGTCGCTGAAAGTCAGGTGTTGCAGGGTCGGCAGGCGTTCCAAAAAAGCTGCCAACGCCCCACGAATAGCTTCAGCACAGCGGCTATGGCCTAATGTCTGCGCCGCTCGCGCACTAAGCCAGTGGCCGTCAAGCCAGAACGGGCTGGCAGCTATGCTTTGCTCAATACGATGCCAAACCTCACCGTTTGCTGCCTTCGCCAAGGCATCCTGGTAGTCGGCCACCCGGTCCGCACTAATCGCTGCCAGCTCGGTGCGTACACCGTCGCGGGTTGGCGGTGCGCCGCTGATGCTATGCCAGAGCGCATGGCGGCGCAGTTGGTAACCCAGAGGGTTGGTCACGTCTGTGGTGGTGAGCAGTTCTGCAACTTTCAGCAGGCTCTGGCGGGTAGCACGTTCGTTGCCTGGGTCCAGAGTGAGCGAACCGGGAACGATCACCAAGCTTGCTGTTGCTGGTTTGGCAGAATCTACAAGCGGATGCTCGGCGCTCTTGCCCGCGTTTTTATTGGTCGAGCTGATTATTTTCGACGGCGCAAAATCGGTGGGCAGTCTGGCCAGTGTCTGTTGTAAACTTTTTACCGGTTCAGCGGGCAGCTGTTGCGCCGGCAGCAACGTTAGAATTCGCGACAGGGCTGCCTGGCAGAATGCTTGCCCATCGCCCTGCCTGGCGTCAAAACTCAGAGCATCGGCATGCTGCGCTGCCCGCTGCAACATCTGTTTGAACAGCATCTGTCGGGCCCGCTCTCCCTTGACCCCGGGGTGGGGCCAGGCTTGCGCCCACCAACTGTCCAACACCCCGGCGAGTAGCCACAACGCTAGAGCGAAGCGTTCACCGCCGCCACCTCTGAGCAGACACAGCAAAAGAAAGCCGAATACTTTCAGATTTTTACTGCGGCCTGAAAGAATACCGAGCGCTTCCCGCTCTACCTTGGGCCAATCAATAGTGGTGTGTGCCAGCGAGCCCATTTTCATTAATTCCTGGTCCAGAAAATCCAACGCTGGATCGTCTTCCAGACACTCGCCAAATTCGGGCCCGGCTCCTTGCTCGATCGTTGCCAATACCAGGTTTACATAAGGATGTTGCTCAATAGCTTGCATAGACTCTCCTATCACCAGCCGCAGGCGTTGCGCAGCGGTTTGATGGCGCTAGAAAAACCCGCCAGATCAAACATCAGGCCATCGATTGAGCTGGTGTTAGCCTGCAACCGCACTTGCGGCATAAGCGCCAGCGTTTTAGCCAGCGCTATAGACGGCAGCCCCCGACCGGCGCCGAGCACGTAGCCGTCGTCGCGCAGGCGCCACAGTGACGGGTCACCGTTGATGCTCACCCGTACTCGATCGTGACCTAACGGCTGCGGCAACATCAGCGCCAACTCGGTAATATTGTTATGGCATTGCAGTACCATTAAGGGCCGTGGCAGCGTGGCACCCAGAGCCGGCAACGTAAGCAGCAAACCAGCGACTATGCCGCTGTCGCGATAAACCAAGCCGTCACGGTTATCGCCAGCCGCCTGAGCATAGGCCTGGCGCCAACGTTCAGATTGGGGCAGTTGTGGTTCCTCGTGGGTGCTCTGTACCGCCAGCGGCGTGGCGAAAACCGCATCAAAACACGCTAGCCTCTGTAAGCGCCTGGACTCAAAAGAACACGCCTGTGCCTGCTCCACTAGCCCGCTGTAGGCAGGCGCAGCGGGCAGCAAAAAAAGGCAAATTAGCGCCCAGCGACAGCATCTTTGGTAAAACACAGCCGCTTTCTTGATGGCAAGAATCATGAGCGCATCACTGCATATTTCAGACATTTATGCGCAAGTGTTCGCTTTGGCAATCCCAGGCTCTGGGCCGCCTGGCTGCGGTTGCCGTGGTACTGCTGCAAACGCTGGCTAATCAGTGCTGCTTCAAAGGCCTGAGCGGCAGCTTTCAAGTCTTGCACCTGAGCCAGTGGAGGCAGACCCGCCAGAAATTCACAATCAAGGTTATCGCTGCGCTGAGCACACCGATCCCTGGCTAGCGGGGCAGCGCCGTTGTTATTGCAGCCATCATTAAATGGGTCATCCAGACGAATAACGTCAGGCTGAATATCATCACCGAGGGGGGTCTGCAGACAGGCCAGCTCAATCAAGTTGCGTAATTCACGCACGTTGCCTGGAAAATTATAGTGTTTCAGCCGCCGCAATCCACGGCTGCTAATGCCCTGAGGGCCGGCACCTTCGCGCTCGCAGTAGGCACGAATGAAATGGCGGGTTAAAGCCTCCAGATCGTCAGGGCGCTGGCGCAAAGGTTCGATACACAGTGGAAACTGGTTCAGACGATAAAACAGATCGCGGCGAAAGCGACCGTCATTAATGGCCTGCTGCAACGGCTGATGGGTAGCCGCCACCAAACGAAAATCAGAATGCTGTTCCTGCTGCGCTCCCAAGGGCCGAAACTGTCCACTTTCCAGCACCCGCAGGAGTTTGGCCTGCAAGGCCAAGGGCATATCGCCAATTTCATCAAGAAACAGCGTGCCACCGCGAGCCTGTGTCAACAGCCCTTCCTGGGCACGATCAGCGCCGGAAAAAGCACCTTTGGTATGACCAAAAAGCTGACTTTCCAGCAAAGTGTCGGGAATGGCGGCGCAGTTCACCACGACCATCGGGCCCTTGGCTCGCGCCGAAAATTCATGCACCGCCTGCGCCACAACATCCTTGCCACAACCGGTTTCTGCCTGTACCAACACCGCCAGCTGGCTGCTGGCAGCACGCACGGTTTGCAGGCGTAACTCGTCCATCTGCTGCGAATGCCCCACCAGCACGGTCGCCAGTTTTTTAGCTCTCTGGCGTAGCAATTGCGCATTCTGCAGGTGATCTAACGAACGTTTAAGCAGCCGGCGCTGCCAAATCTGATCATGGTTGCGCAACACACTGACCCATTGATGGCTGATAATCTGGCGCAGGCTGCGGTAGAGTGCCTGCTCAGTCACCCTCGCCCACTCCGGCTGGTCACTGCACAGCACCAGCACGCCCAACGTACGTCCGTCACCGCCAAAAAAGGGCTCCAACCACATGGATCCAGGCCGGCCGCTGAGATCAATCAACGCCTGAAAACCCGGATGATCCAAGCGGTAACCGGCAACCCGCGACACCGCGCACGGGCGACCGCTTTGTAACAAATGGGCAAATGGGTGGCTGAAATCATCACAGACAAACTCGCTGGCGCCTTGCGAAGACTGTTGATCGGCCAGCGCGCTGCAATGTAGAGTGCGGCCACTTAAGTCCAGCTCTAGCGCCCAACAACGCTCTAAACCGAAGGTTTTTTGCATCTGGCTAGTGGCCGTGCTTAGCAAGTCCGGCAGATTTTTTTGCCCAATCAGCGCTAGCGCCAACTCGATACCGGTATGCAGTTCCGTCTGCATCTGTCCCATATCCGATTGTCCGTTTAAAGTATGTAATGTGAGGTGGCCGTTCAGGCAACCGTGCCACTGAATCCGTTTTCGTCGACGCTCAAGGTGACCCGCACAACCGGTTCCCGCCGCGCCAGTTTCTCCAGCAGAGCCAGTGATACTTTCGGCAACAACTCGCCCTCAATAACGGCCTCGAGCATGCGGGCCCCATTTTCACTGTGCAGAGCGCGCTCGCGTATGGCGCCGGCAAGATTGCCATCCTGCACTACCTCGGCCTGGTAGCGCTGGCTGATCTGCTTGGCCAGCCGCTCCAGTTTGTCCAAAACGATGCAGTCGAGAGTGCTGTCATTCAGCGGTAGGTAAGGCACTACCTGCATCCGCGCCAACAGCGCCGGCTTGAAGAAAGCGGCCAGCTCAGGGTAAATCGCTGCGATGAGTGTTTGCGGCTCATCGGCGTTTTGCACAATGGTCTGATGGCCAAGATTTGAGGTCAGAAAGAACACAATATTGCTGCAATCGATCAACCTGCCTTCACCATCCGCCATTTCGCCTTTGTCGAATGCCTGGTAGAAAAGGTTCAGAACATCTGGATGCGCTTTTTCAACTTCATCCAGCAGCACCACCGAATAGGGTTTCTGGCGCATTGCCTCGGTGAGTATTCCGCCCTCGCCAAAACCTACGTAGCCGGGGGGCGAGCCTATCAGACGCGATACGGTGTGCTTTTCCTGATACTCGGACATATTGATGGTGGTCAGAAACTGTCGGCCACCGTAGAGCAGCTCAGCTAACTGAATTACGGTTTCCGTTTTGCCCACACCACTCGGACCCGCGAGCAGAAAAGCGCCCATTGGCCTGCCGGGGCAGCGCAGATCCGCACGGGCGGTAAGTAAATGCTGATGGATTGCGGCAATGGCGCTATCCTGACCTTTGATGTGAGCGAACAGATACACCGGCAGGTGGGTGATTTTCTCCAGCTCGTCGCGGCTCATGCGGTTGACTGGAATACCGGTCCAGTCGGCGATGATCGCAGCAATCTGGCGTTCGTCTACGCGCGCATACACCAACGGCTCATCAGCCTGCAGTTGCGCAAGTTTCTGCTCAACAATGCCGGCTTCTGCGACCAATTCGGAATCGCCAGCCAGTAGCTGTTCTTGCATCTTAATCAGCCGCTCAACCAGCCCACGCTGGGCTTGCCAACGCTGCCCAAGCTCGCTCGCGGCGACCTGCAATGACGCTAATAATTCATCGAGTTCTATTTGCCGTGCACTGTCTGTTGGCTGCCCCAGTTGCTGGTCACGCTGAAGTAATTCCCGCTCCAAAGCCAGCTGCGCAAGCTCGCTGCGGATGTGACTAAGCTGGCGCGGCGGCGTGGTCAGATTCAGACTGACCCGGGCGCAAGCTGTATCCAGTACGTCAATGGCTTTGTCGGGCAACTGGCGCCCGGAAAGATACCGCGCAGACAGTTCCACCGCGGCCTGCAGCGCGCTGTCAGAAATCAAAATCTGATGGGCTTTTTCGTAAACCGGTCGCAAACCGCGCAGTATGTGCACCGCCTGTTGGGGGCTAGGCTCATCCAGAGCAATCGGCTGAAAACGGCGACTCAGCGCCGGGTCTTTTTCAAAGTATTTTTTGTACTCGCGCCAAGTGGTGGCACCGATGGTGCTCAGTTCACCACGGGCCAGAGCCGGTTTTAGCAGATTGGCAGCGTCTGATCCGCCCTCGCTGTTACCGGAGCCAATAAGGGTGTGAGCTTCGTCGATGAACAGAATAATCGGCGTTGGAGAGTTTTTGACCGTATCAATCACGCTTTTCAAACGCTTTTCGAATTCGCCTTTTACCGACGCACCTGCCTGCAGGGCACCCAGATCCAACCCCCAAAGCGCCACTTTGCTCAAGCGTTCCGGCACTTCACCCTGGGCGATGCGCAGTGCCAGACCCTCCACAACCGCGCTTTTACCAACGCCGGCATCGCCCACCACCATGGGATTATTTTTGCGGCGACGGCACAAAATATCGATGATTTGGTCGATTTCCCGGTCGCGGCACAACACCGGGTCCAGCTTTTTCTGCCGTGCCAGCGCGGTGACGTCCTGGGCGTAGCGCTGCAACGGGCCATCATCAACGCTGATCTGGCGGCTATCGGCGACGCAGCCCTGCTGCGCAATAGTCGGCTGTTCCGCCGAGCCACGGGTGCAGGTTTCAAACTGGCGCCGCAGCTGTTCACGATTGATCGGCGCCAAGGTGTCGCACACCTGCTCTGGCAGATAACGCAGTGAATTCATTAGCAGCGCCAGCGTAATGGCTCCAGAGCGCAGCTGTTGCTGCCCCAGCTCGGCCGAAGCCAGCAACCAGGCGTCTTGCAGCAGCTCAATCAGCAGCGGTGAAAAGGCTGGGTACGGCTCGGCATTTTGTACGCTGCCGGCTAGGCTTTCACCCAACTGCTGCTGCAACGGCGAATACCCGATGTCAGCCTGCTGAAGAATCTGTCGAACATCGCACAAGGGCTGGTCAAGTAATTGGAACAGCAGGTGGGCAGGCGTTATTTCCGAGCCTTGGCGGCTAATACACAGGGCCGCGGAGGCCTCCAGGGCCTGACGGCATACTTCGTTGAGGCGTCCGATTAACGCCGGTAGTTCAACCCGAATCACAGTGATTCCCCTATCTTGGTAGTTGTTCCAACAATTCATGTACCTGCGCTACACGCTCGCCCAGAGCGCTGCTGTACAGGTGAAAAATACCGCCCAGAGCGAGCACTAAAGCCAGAGCGATACCCGCCAGCGGCCAGCGATTGCCATAATAACTTCGAGTCGGCACCCGATTTTTCAGCGCGTCAGCAAGCGGTGCAAAAGCGGCATCGCCATTAAGGGTGGCCAGTTGCTGGCCCAGACCGCGCACAATGCTGTCGTATTCGTCGCGGCCGTTGGTCATCACTTTGTAACGGCCCTCGAACCCCAGGCACAGGCATAGATAGATAAACGCCAGCATGTCCTTGTAGCGCTCCGGTTCTTGTTCTACCCGCGCCAAAATACCAAACACTTTTTCGCCGCCCCAGGTTTCGTTATGGAAGCGCGACAGAAGCGACCGCTGTGACCATACGCTGTGGGCACCCCACTGTGTTCCCAGCATGGCCTCATCAATAAAGGCGCAGAGTACGTAGCGGTACAACACTAACGCCGAGTGTTCATAACCCTGCGCCACCAACTCGCGCTCAATAGCTATAATGTCGTCCAGCACCTGTTGGTAAAGGCTTTCAACCGACGAATAGTCTGCCAACCGGCGAATTCGTATCACCAGCCCCAGCAATGGCGCCGCGGCGTCAATCAGCGGGTTCGGCTCCAGCCCGCGCAGACTGAAGGCATTGCCGTGCATTTCGTTATCCATGGCTTATCTCCGGATAGCCCAGAACTGCATTTCCAGCGCGGGGAAATCACCCGCCACGTGAAAAGCAAAACCGCTGGCGTTTTCCAGCATTTGCCAGGCCTGACTGTTGTCATCTAGCTGAAAGTACACATAACCGGCATGATACGGCAGCTGACGCGGCGCCACCGGCAACACCACAAATGGAATGCCCGGCAGTTGCAAACTGATCAAATCACGAATTTTTTCCACTGATGCCACTTTGCACTGCTGCACAAAGCGACTGCGCAGGTCGTCTTGGGGCATATCAGCTTTTACCGCCAGGATAAATTCAGCGCTGCCAATCAGGCCGGAATCGTGCAGCGGAGCTACCGTCAGCCCGAACTGACGTTCCTGAAGACTAATAGCCATGGCTTGAGGCTCCAACACCGTGCTCAAAGCCTGGCGTAGCAGCTGTATAACCTGGCTGAAACAGACTTCCGGCAAATCGTGGTGATAGGGCGCAAACGACGGTGGCAGTCGGCTCTGATCGGTGAAGGTCATCAGTTCTGCACACAGTTCTAGCAGTGCTTCATAAAGAGTTTGTGGGTGCAGCTGCGGCAACCGTGACAGGTGCAGAAAGCGCGGGTGGTTGCGGTTCATCAGCTGCAGCAACAAAAAGTCTGTGACTTCAGCCACGCCGTTGTGTCCAGGGGCCCCCACACGATCGGCGATATTACGCGCACGCTCGTGCATCAGCCCGGCCATTTCTTCCACAAACCGTTGCAGCCGCGGTGCAGCCTTTATGTCCAGCAGCGTAGGGATAAAATTCGCATCCATCACCAGGCTGCCGTTCGCTCTTTGCTCCAGAATGCGCCCAATGGCCAGCGTGCTGTAGGCGCTAAGATCGTCACTTGCCACCATCAATCTTGGCGTTACCCGCGCCAGATCAACGCTATGGGTGTCGCCTTGAGCGGTGTGCAGATCGCGAATATCCGTGCGAATTGCTTGGAAGCGTGAGTGCATTTTGGGCTCTTCCGGCCAGCAAATTTCAGCTTGGGTATTGCTATACAGCGGCAATGCCAGGTACACCAGCTGATTGGCCACTGAGGCGCCTGTAATTGCCAGCGGCGCCGGCATCACATCGTCGCGAAGCAAATCAAAGTAGGTGCCGTCGGCAAACAATCCAGCCGCATTGACCAAGGCGATCCGGCCAAAACCCAGATATTCGTCATTCAATGCCAGTGCACTGAAACCATAAAGTGACCGGGACAATGCCAGCGAACGCTGGTGAATTTGCATCTCCAGATAGCGCTGTTGCTGCTGAAAGTGCTGGGGCTTTATAAACAACCCATCACTCCAGACTACGCGATTGCTGCTGGTCATCACGATTCACCCGCGCGTTTCAGTTGCACTTCGCGTTGGCGCAAGTTCACCAACAGGTGATAGCGCCCGCCCAATGGATCCACTTTGACTACTTTTTTCCACTGCGACTGATTGGGATAGGCGTAAAAAGCGATAACGCCGATAAACCGCGTGTCGGCGCTAACATCGAACGGCTCTACAAACTTGAACTCGCCCGGCACTACGGTGTAGTCACTGTGGTCTATGTAATTGCGCCCCAGGGACGACTTCAAATTGCTCAACAGCTGGTCAAAGTCTGCGGCCATCAGCAACGAACTGTCGCGCAGCTCGATAATCTGAAACGCAACGGGGGTCGGGTTCAGCGCTTCATTCGGATTCACGTCTGGCTCGGCCACCATCGCCAGATCTATGCGGCTGGGAAGATCTTCGGCGTAACCCACCGGAATGTCGGGGTCCCACAGCACCATACCGGTTTTGCTGACCACTTTATAAGGGGTGCTGCAGCCGGCAAGGCTTAAGCCCAGGATTAGAAGCAATAGGTGGCGCGCGATGACACTCATAACAGGCTTTCTCTTTGCAGTTGGCGTATGTGCTGGTCGTAGGCTTGGTCAAACACTTCCTGGAACAATCGTTCGAAGCCTTGCTGACGGCTGGAATTCAGCTCTTGGTAATAATGCCGGTACATGTCCCAGGCCCAAGTATTTTCATCTTCATCGGTTTTCAAGCCGCGGCGATACCCACGAAAACGCTGTAGCAGGGCATCAGGTGACAGTGCGTGCAGGATCGCTTCCAGGCCTTGGCTGGTCGCCACGCGGGTAGCTTGTTGGTGGTGGTTCAGACTGGCCAGACTTTCCTGCACGGCCGCAGGCGCAGACAAGTGCACCGGACTGCGCTGGCCTGCGAACAGGGTGTGTACGGTTGACGAATAGTCGGCTGAAAATCGTAAAGGGTTGTCTTCAATAGGCTGTAAGCGTGTGCGCAGCACCTGGTGACGGCTGTCTTCGTTTTGGTGCAGCGCCAGCAGCCCGCTAATGGCCGCTTGCAGAGTTTGTCCGGCTTCCTCCAGCAACAGCGTCATATCATCACTGTTGGCCAGAGCCAGATCGCTATCCAGGCCTCGCAAAAATGGCGCCACGCCAATGTGTTGACGGCTGTCCAGGCCTGTTTTTTGTGATTGATCGCGCCAGCGTTCCCCGCTGCCACCCTGCTCTTCTAACGGGGCGTTTATGCCTACATTCGGCCCTGCCAATGACCAGGATGGCGCTTCGTCAAAAGCCACGGCATTCGGAGTCGAAGCCCTCAATGTGTGCAGTGGTTCCGCAGCCGGCAGCAATTCTTTTGTGCCGCGCAGCAAAGGGGGTT
>JBALXR010000019.1:0-34078 GCA_036960525.1 Marinobacter sp. | reverse complement strand
CCTGCATTTTATTATCGCCAATGCTTGCTGGGGAATGCTCCAGCCCACCTCGGCAAACTGTATCGACCACTATGACCTGCTGCGGAAAAAACGTGAAAACGGGATCTACCAGACGACTCGGCCCTGCCACAACTGGAACAGCAGGCATACTCTTTACGATAGGGAATCATTGAACCACTTCAGATAGCGTTTTACGTATCTTTTCCAGTTCGCGCCGGCGCTTCGGGGTAACTTTTGGGTAGGCCATCTGCAGGCTGTTGAACGTATTGATGATGATCTGAGCGATGATTAGCCGCGCGTTCTTCTTATCATCAGCAGGCACCACATACCAGGGCGAATCCTCAGTGCTGGTATTGCTCAGGCAGGCTTCATAGGCACTCATGTAATCATCCCAGAATTTCCGCTCTTCACTATCAGCCAAGCTGAATTTCCAGTTTTTATCGGCTTCATCAATGCGGCTCAGGAATCGCTGGCGCTGTTCTTCTTTGGAAAGATGCAGGAAAAACTTGCAGATGCGCGTGCCGTTGCGGTGCAAGTGCGCTTCCACATCGGTGATGGATTGGTACCGGTCCCGCCAGATGAGGTTTTCGTCGAGTAATGCATCTGGCAGGTTCTGGACATGCAGGATTTCCGGATGCACCCGCACGATCAGCACTTCCTCATAATAGGAGCGGTTAAAAATGCCAATGCGACCGCGCTCCGGCATTGCCTTGTTTGTGCGCCAGAGAAAGTCGTGGTCCAGCTCCATAGCGCTGGGATGCTGAAAGCTGAAAACCTGGCAGCCTTGAGGGTTAACACCGGACATCACGTGGCGAATGGCGCCGTCTTTGCCGGCTGCATCCATCGCCTGGAAAATCAGCAGCATCGCATAGCGGTTAGATGCGTAATGCATTTTTTGAAGGTCGCTCAGCTCAGTTACCTGGCTTTGGAGTCGCTTTTTATAGTTCTTCTTGGATGTGTAAAAAGGATCCACTCTCGTCGGCCACTGGCCGAGGTCCACCGCGTGCCCCTCTTTTACGCGGAACTGATCAGTGTCAAACGTCATCTTCATTGCGCCTGCACTCCTGCAACAATTCAGTGACGTGGGTTGCTGTCACCAGAGGATGACTTGTCATCGGATGCGTTATCATCAGATGTGAGGTAGTAATCCTTTTCCTCGAATGTCTTCACCTCAGGATCTTCAATGCTGTTACTGCGACGGCCCCGAAAAAGCCAGAAGGCCACAACAGCGCCTATAATGATCAAAATAATCCACTTCATATCCCTTTCCTCCACACAGTGAGATACCTTTTCCAATCACCTTTATCCTATGCCCATGGTGCCAGATCGCAAGCGTTTCCCACTTCCCGGGCAACCATCGCCGAGTCCAGCAACAGAATCACGTAGCCGCCGATCACTAGCGGTGAATGGTGTCGACGGGCTCAACGCTGAAAGCTATAAAGACTTGATGAAGGAAGCTGGTGAGTCTGAAAGAATGCGTTTCGCCAGTTTGTGGGTCTGCTTTTGAAGCGCCTGAAGTTTCGCAACGATACATGCCTCGGCTAAGTCCCATTTTTCATCGTCCAGATCAATTTCGTGGCGATGGTCTGCCAGGTATTCGAGCAATACGGCTTGGTCATTGGCCAAGCCCTGAAGTTCTGTCATTACTTCAAGCTTATTTACCATTGACTTCAGGCCTTTGCCAAACATCGGGCGCAATACACGTAGACAGTAGAACAGATCTTTTGATCGTTTTCGAAATTGGTGGAAAGCTTCGATTTCGTCAGCGCTATTCGCCTTTTTCTCGGCGTCACGGGCTTTTTGGTATATGCGTTTGAGGTTGGGCATAAGTGTCGACAGTGACTTTGGAAGATCCCATTCTTTAGGCGCGGCGCTCTGAGCGTCTACGTCTAAAGCCAGCTCCATGAAAAATTCGCGACCTTTAACCTCTAGTGGATTGAGTTTTTGCTGTTCAGACAGAAAATGGTCAATGGCGTTGTACCGTTGTTCCTGCAACGCGGCATTTTCTTTTATCAGCTCCCGCCAGGTTTTTACGCGAACCGCCGCGTCTCGGCTGCCGGAAAGCTTCCCGGAAGTTATTTTGTAGTGTTCTTGCCGGCGGTTGTACTCGGTTCTGCCAATCTGGGGTCTAATCAGCCGTAGTAAGGCACGCACTTCTTTACAGCTTTTTCGAGCCTCATGAACACCCGTTTCGGGAGCCCTGCATGCGTGTAGAAGCGCTAGAACAATATTTTCGTTAATTGACTGTATTAGCCGCTTTAGCTGCTTGCCAAAGTTACCGGTAGAATTGAGACGACAGCGCATTATTTCACTCCGCTCTATTATTCAGAAAGTACAGCTGACGTTATCTAAACACTATCGACATCACAAAATACTGACGTGAAATAAGTATATTGTTGATCCTCTGACAAAATTATTCTTGTACAAGATATTGTGCTGTTCAGGATACCGTATAGTAGAAGACTCAAACATCAGCTGCGCAGATATCAGTTTTTGCTAAAAGCGAGGAGAGTCAGATGCCTAAACAGGCCAAGAAAATCATGCCGGGGTTTCGCTATGTGATGACTTTTTTTTGTCCACGTTCACCGTGCGTCTTTATTCTGCTTTTTTTTCTCGGATTTTCCAGTTTTCTTGTGGCCGGCAACTGCGAGATGAACGAAGCCGATAGGTCTTTACTGAATCGCGTGAACGAAGCTCGTAGTCAGCCCCGACAATGCGGCAACAAGGACTTTAACGCTGCAAGCCCGCTGGACTGGAACTGCAAGCTTGCCGATGCCGCCCAAGCCCATTCAGAGGATATGGCGGAGCTGGATTTCTTTAGCCACACCGGCTCTGATGGTTCTCAAATCGGCGAGCGGGTGAATGATAGAAGTTACCGCTGGTCGGCGGTGGGGGAAAACATTGCCGCAGGCCAGAACTCTGTCGGAGAGGTGGTTGATGCGTGGCTTTCAAGCCCGGGACACTGTGCCAATATAATGCGTGCTCAATTCTCCGAAATGGGCGCGGCGAAGATTGAAGCACCGAGTTCGCAGTACTCCCCTTATTGGACCCAGGTTTTTGCCCGGCCGCGTTAGTGAGGATTTGTTAATCAACACAAGAACACCGTATTCCACCTGATTACATTTGTTAACATTCCAAAGTATGTGGGCAACGGGCTGAGCCTGCGTGCCGGATTCACAAGGGAGTGGAGGCCGATTTTTTTAAACACAACTGTAAATGAGCTGACCCTCTACCCTGTGTTGGATCGTGGCGGAGATATTCATTCGGATATTTACTGGATAGCGACTCGGACTCTATGAAGCGGCATCCCTCATTAATGGTGATTTTTCTGGCGTTGATTGGTCTGGGATTTTGTGCTGCTCTCAGCCGTGACTTGTATCTGGAAGAAAACGAAAAAATCACCGCAGAGTTTCGTGCAGAAATTACTCAGCTTGCGACGGCCTTTGAGCGTGAAGTGCGGCTAAATCTTGAAATCCTGTTCGCCTTGAAGACCTCTGTCGGCATGATGCCGGAGATGAATGCAAGGCTTTTTGAAAAGCTGACCCGGCAGGTACTTGAGCGCTCTCCCGCCATCAAGGCGTTTGCCTGGGCCCCAATTGTCCGTCAGGAAGACCGAGCCGGGTTCGAGCAACGGCAGCAGAGTTGGTATCCCGGGTTTGTGTTGTCTGGGATGCCGGCAACAACTGGCGCTATGCCAGCGAAAGAGCCGCCTTGGTTCGTTCCTGTGCAGTTCATTGAGCCGATAGCGGAGAATCGGGCAGCTATCGGTTTTGAATTGTCGAGCGAGGACAAGCGGCGGGCGGCCCTGTTGGCCGCGAGGAAAACCGGAAAAATGGTCTCGACGGCCGCCATCGAGCTGGTACAGGAACAGGGCGATCAAAAGGGCTTGCTGGTTTTCGCACCTTTGTACAGCGGTGTCGCCGAAACCACTCCGGAGGACCGGGCGGCGCGCCATTATGGCTTTATGAACGGCGTATTTCGGATTGGTGAACTGGTCAAACAGTCGATTCCGATGGCGATTGACAGCAACATTCTGGTTCAGATTGTGGATCGCACCGATGGGGCCCAGGACGTAATGTACAGCACTGGCCGCTCCAGCGATGAGCGCTGGCTGAGAAACCTGATTCACGAAGTACCTCTTGCGCCCGTAGCGGGCCGAAACTGGGTGATTCAAGCGATGCCAGGGGCGACGTTTGTGAGTGCCAGGCGGGGCTACCTGCCTTTAGTGGTCATCGGATTCGGTTTTTCCTTCATCACATTGCTGGTGTTCTTTGCAGTGCGAAGCCTGCGGCAGAATGCAGAACTAAACGAAACCAAGCGCGAACTAGAGAAAATTTCCCTGACCGATGCCCTGACGGGGCTTGCCAATCGCCGGCATTTTGATCTTTACCTTGAACAGGAGTGGTCTAGGGCTTTACGCCAGAGTCAGCCACTTTCGATGGTTATGTTGGATATAGATTACTTCAAGGCATTTAATGATGCTTATGGTCATCCGCACGGTGATGAGTGTCTGAAACAGGTTGCACAAGCATTGGAACAGGTGATGCGCCGGCCCACCGACCTGGCGGCACGTTATGGCGGTGAGGAGTTCGCTCTGGTGCTACCAGACACTCAAGATGCGGCCGCGGTCGCGGAGGCCTGCCGGGTCGCCATTCAGGCGCTTGGCATTGCTCATGAGTTCTCGGATGTGGCGCCGGTAATTACCATCAGCGCCGGAGTTTGTAGCTTGGTTCCGACCAGGAAAATGTCACCTGCAGTGCTGATACAACAAGCAGATGATGCACTTTATGAAGCCAAGGAAGCCGGGCGCAATCGAATATTTCAGGCGGATCAAACCTTGTCGAAACACTGAGAAATCGGGATTTTACAACACCAACGAGGTTGCCAGAAAAAGCATCAGACCCATGCCAATAATGTCGGTGAAGGTGGTCAGAAAAATACTGCTGGCGGTGGCTGGGTCGGCGCCGAAGCGCTTAAGCACCAAAGGCACGGCCACCCCAAAGACACCACTACCAATGCAGGCCCCGATCATGGCAATGAAAATAACAAAGCCAAGCATGGCCGGGTTGGCGGAGTCGGTGAACAGAGCGTAGGCAAACATGGCGATGCCCGCGATGACGCCCACGGCGGCGCCATTGAGCGCGCCCAGCAGGATTTCTTTGCGCAGCAACTGCTTAACCGGGAAATCGTTTATTTGCCCTAACGTCATACCACGGAGGGTAATCGCCAACGCCTGACAGCCTGTATTGCCGCTCTGCCCTGCAAGCACCGGCAGGAAGGCAGCCAAAGCGACAATCTGGGTGATGGTGCTCTCGAACATGCCCACCACGAAGGCGGCGGCAAAAGCGGTGATCAAATTCACTTGCAGCCAGGGGTGGCGCATGCGGAAGGCGGCAAGCACCGGTGTGTTAATATGCTCTTCTTTTGCCACACCATACTGCGAGCCGGCCTGGGCGCTCAGTTCCGATGCAATGCGTTCATACAATTTCCAGCCGCGCACTTCGCCCACCACGTGCTGCTGATCGTCCACCACGGGGTACATCCGGTAGTGTCGGTAAAGCACCTCGCTAACCGCATCTTCCACCTTTGTGTCCTCCTGAAAGGCAAAGGGCTCGCGCACCATGATGCCAGACAGGGCTTCGGAGGGTTTGGCGAGAATCAGGTCACGCATGCCAACCACACCCACCAAACGGTCAGTTTCAGTCACGAAGATGTAACTTATCTCGGAAACGTCGGCGCTCTTTACCATGAAGGTCAGCGCCTCGGCGACGGTATAGCTTTGCGGTAAAGACGCCGTCACCGGTGTCATTAGTTCACCGATGGTTTCTTCCATACCGGAGAGCACCGCACGAGTGGCCGCGTTGTTCGGAGCCGCTACTTCGCCCAGATAGGACGCTATAGTAAGAGCCTGCTCTGCGGGTAACCGCGAAAGAATGAACTGAATGTCGTCCGCCGGCAGACCGACCAGCTCTTCGGCGGCACTCAGGGGTGTCAGTTTGCGGATATGCTCAATCTGCTCGGTCAGCTCCAAACTCTGCGTCATGTCGCACTCCGATATCGATGTTGAAGATCTGACTATAGCAGGGGGCCGTGCGGGGAGTGAATCTCGGCTTGTTACGCCCTTGCTTTGCCCCGACAATACACCTTTGAATTACCTGTCATGAGACCGAAATATGTTCGAAACACTGGCTCTGATGCCTCAGAATTTCTCGTTGCCAGACGCGATTTGGCGACTGCTGATCAGCACTGGGTTGCTGTTGCTGGCCATCGTGATTTTGCGGACGCTGACCGCCCGCTTTATTCGTCGGCACGTCACGTCGTCGGAGTTGCGGGGCCGGTTACTGATGAACTTTCGCAATGGTTTCCTGCTATTAGGAATACTGGGTCTGGCGCTAATATGGGGCGACCAAATCCGATCTCTGGCCCTGTCCATCGTCGCTATCGCCGTCGCTTTTGTAGTCGCTACCAAAGAATTGATTTTGTGTATTTCCGGCGCAATATTAAAAAGTGGTGCCGGCTCGTTCAATCTCGGCGATCGTATTCAGGTTAAGGATTTCCGGGGCGATGTGATCGATCAGACCCTGCTGGCAACGACAGTGCTTGAAGTGGGCCCTGGCAAAACCGCCCACCAGCGCACCGGGCGGATGATTGTGATACCCAACGCATTGTTTTTGTCTGAGCCAGTTATTAACGAGAGTTTTACCGACCACTGGGATTTTCATGTTTTTACCGTGCCATTCAAGCGAGATGACGACTGGCATGCCGCCCAGAAGGCACTGTTGGCTGCGGCCAATCGCCATTGCGAGCCTTATCTGGAATCTGTGCGCAAGTATATGAATAAGGTTGGCGTTTCGCGGGGGCTGGAAGTGCCATCTGTGGACCCACGGGTGACCATTCAGGTTCCGCTAGCCAACGAGATTCACCTCACCGTCAGGCTGCCAGCCAAACCCGGGCAACGCAGTTATATTGAGCAGGCGATTCTTTCAGAGGTTTTCGCAGACACCGATTACTCCACCAAAAAGACCTAGCGCAAGTTCGGGATTTGTACTCAGCACAAGCGCATACTGGCGATGCTGCGTACTCCAGGAATCGATGATCACCATGCCTAGTTGTTATAGTTGCAGAAAAGTATTTGAACCTTCAGCGCTAAGAATTTCGTATTCGAAAAACTATTGCGAGGATTGCGGAGTTGGCCTGTTTGGTGCTGGTTACGTCGATTTCTCTAAAAAGCCTAATCCTAGTGTTCGGAAAAAAATAGCGGTCTATTTAAAAGTGGCTTTTGTGTCAATCACGGGGTTTTGGTTACTCATTTTTTTTGTTTTCAGTATGTCTGCGCAGAGTGACGTACGAGATGAGGCAAGAGATGACGAGTTATCCATGATTACTGATCTCAACGGCTTGCAGCAGAATAACAGGGTTATTATTGTTGATAACATACAGAACGGGATGCAGAAGTGATGTCGTAGGCCTGCATCAGAAAGATGTCGTGATTTGACCGCCGACGCCACAACCTCTCGTTCAGCAAACCATAATGGCGAAGCATTCACGTTCAAAGTTTAAAACCGGAAGTTTAAAACCATGTTAAATCTGCTATTCGTTGTTGTCGGGATTTTGCTTTTGACTGGTGGAGGCGAAGTTCTGATCAGGGGGGCACTAGCAGCAGCAGAGCGCATGGGCGTTTCACCGCTACTAAGTGGTTTACTGATTGTTGGGTTTGGTACTTCTACGCCAGAGCTGGTTGTATCAATAGATGCGGCTCTTAATAATCGGCCTGATATCGCAATCGGCAACGTTGTTGGCAGTAATATCGGTAATATTCTGCTAATTCTGGGAATTTGCGCGTTAATAACGCCTCTTGCAGTTAAGCCACTTGTATTGCGCCGTGACGGTGTCACAGTAGTAGCTGCAAGTTTTCTTTTTGTCGTTCTTGTCGGCGGAAGTGCACTTGTCAGATCCGACGCAGCTATCTTTTTGCTGGCGCTAGTCGCTTATCTTGTTTGGACTTACAGAACCGAACGTTCTGGAAATGCACCTTCAGCAGAGTTGCACAAAGCTGAAGCGCAGGAAATAACTGCTATGCCAAAAACAACGCCATGGATAATTATGGCAATTGTATTGGGTTTGGCGCTTTTGATTGCGGGTTCCCAATTGCTATTAAAGGGAGCGGTGGGAATAGCCGAGTTATTCGGGGTTTCTGAAGCTGTAATAGGCCTGACCCTTGTAGCCGTTGGCACATCCTTACCGGAGCTTTCCATTTCAGTAATCGCTGCGCTCCGGCGGCATGCCGACGTTGCTATTGGAAATATTCTAGGCAGTAATATTTTTAATATTCTAGGAATACTTGGCGTTTCCGCGCTACTGCAGCCCTTACCCGTTAATGAGCGAATCTTAAATTTTGATCAGTGGGTTATGCTGGGGACTTCGCTAATTCTGCTGTTCTTTCTTTATACCGGTAGTCGGCTTAGCAAGCTTGAAGGCGGATTACTCCTGCTTGGATACGGAGTGTACGTCACTCTGAGCTTTACGATTTTCGGCGGGTAATGCCAAATCAGCGCAGAGCAGTGAGTTACAGCTCTGAACAATGTCCATTCATACTTTATACGGGGAGCAAGCATGTTCAGTCACATTATTGTTGGTGCAAACGATGTTCAAGAATCAAAGATCTTTTACGATGCAATTCTTGGTTCTTTAGGATACGAGCCTGGCTTGGTGGATGACAAAGGGCGCTGCTTTTATAGAACGAGCAGCGGTACTTTTGCGATAGGGAAGCCAATTGATGGTGCACCCGCTTGTCATGGTAACGGCACCACCATCGGCTTTTCCGCAGAAGATTCCGCAACAGTGGATGCCTGGCACTCTGCCGGTATTGCCAATGGTGGCACGTCATGCGAAAACCCACCTGGCCTTCGCGGAGGAGCCAACTTATACATTGCCTATTTAAGAGATCCCTCGGGCAACAAAATCTGCGCGCTATATCGGTAGAGTTGGTTTTTGAAACACAAATTATGTTTCGGTAAATGGCGGGTATAGATGTACAAGAATCGAGATATCATCGCGCGTCTGCGCGAGCAAATTCCATCATTTGAGTGTGTGGCGGGTTGTCACGATTGTTGCGGGCCGGTGACGACGTCTTCGGAAGAAATATCGCGCCTGCCTATAAAAACTGACGCTGAACATGAAGCCGCACTGGGTGATCTCAGCTGCGTGCACCTGGGCCCCAATGGTTGCACGGTGTACGGGGAGCGCCCTTTAATCTGCCGCTTATTTGGCACCACACCCAGTATGCCCTGCCCTAACGGTCGCCGCCCCGACGTCATGATTGGCGCCAAAGTTGAGCGCCAGATCCATCATTACATTGCTAACACGCGGCAAGTATTGGTGTAGACTGTTTACGCTGTGTTCATTCGATAATTGAGAGAGAATAATGATGACAGAAGCCATTCGAGCATCTGATACGCCCTACGCAGTAGACGTGGAATCTGGCAAAAATTACTTTTGGTGTGCTTGTGGTAAAAGTGCCAAACAGCCTTTTTGCGACGGTTCTCATAGTGGCTCAGATTTTAAACCCGTGAAATACGCGGCATCAGAAACCAAAAAAGTCTTTTTTTGCGGCTGCAAATCAACAGCATCACAGCCAATGTGTGATGGCAGCCACAAGCAGCTATAACAAGCCCATCAAGCTCATTCGTGGCGCTCGGCGGAGCACATACTCGTTAGCGCGCCCCACCTTTTCGCCAGTAAGAAAATGCTTCTTATTGGCGTAATGGACAAGCTGACGTGGCGGCAGCGAGCAGTCAGATAGAGCGTCTTTTATGCGAATTATCATTCTGACAACCCTCGCCATGATTGCCTTTGCGAGCAATTCGGTGCTGGCCCGGATGGCCCTGAAACACACGGATATTGATGCTGCAAGCTTTACGGCGATCCGTTTGATTTCGGGTGCGATTGTTTTATTGCTGGTCGTGCGGGTCAGCAACCGGTCTAGCGGCGGCAGCGGGAGCTGGTGGTCTGCTGCTGCTTTATTTGCCTACGCGGCGGGTTTTTCATTTGCCTATGTTAGCTTGCCCACGGCCACGGGCGCACTGCTGTTGTTCGGCGCGGTTCAAGTCACAATGATTTTTTACGGTTTGTGGGCGGGGGAACGCCTGTTCAAGCTGCAATTAGCCGGCCTTGCACTCGCTTTCGGCGGGCTATTGCTGTTGTTCCTGCCTGGTTTGTCAACTACACCACCACTGGCCAGTTCCCTGTTGATGCTGGGAGCCGGAGTTTGCTGGGGTGTTTATTCTCTGCGCGGGAGAGGTGCTGGCGACCCCGTTCGCATAAGCGCCGGGAACTTTACGCGCGCCGTTGCCTTTACGGTCGTTTTAAGTATTTTCATGCTGAACCGGCTTTCTCTGGATGTTGTGGGCATCTGGTACGCAATTGTCTCAGGTGCGCTCACGTCCGGGCTGGGCTATGTTGCGTGGTACATGGTAATGCCCAAGCTAAAAGCCACGAACGCGGCTATCATACAGCTCAGTGTTCCCGTGATTGCAGCCGCAGGCGGCATTGTTTTTCTGGACGAATCTATAACCTTGCGATTGGCGCTGGCCTCCGGCGCCATTCTCGGCGGAATCGCGCTGGTCATTATTCGAAAACACCCTGCTCAGGTTACTCAACAAAAGATTGGAAAACACTTTGATGCTAAATAACAGAAATGATTTTAATGGCCAATAAAGAATTTATTTATCAGCGCATTCGTGTTTATGTGGGTAAAGACTTTGACCCAGCTATTGATGGCCAAGTGGAAAGTATTTTACGTTCTAAATTCAACATTCACTTGCCCCAGAGAACGTCTCTGAATGATTCTCTAGCATCAACGAAAAGTGATCATGAAATTGTCGGTCTTATTTTGCAGTATCGCACAGCCAGCTAATGGCTATGCGCCATGCGGCTAAATACTTGAGCGACATTTCACACACTTAGCAATCCGAAAACTCCGCCCCATTCGTATCTACTTTCTATCGATATCGAAACAGGGCACCCCACCGGCGGGCGCCCTATCTTAAAGGACGCCCCCCTTTGAAGCGTTTTGCGCTCACGTTGTTTCTGTTTAATGGTCTGTTGCTGGCGTTACTGTTGCCGCGTTACCCATGGATTCCCTGGGTTGCCGCCGAAGCGCTAATGGTATGCGCAGTTTTTAGCCTATTATCGCCCTCTTTATTTACCCGGGTGCTGGCCGGCGTGGTGGGTACTCTGTACGCCGTGTTGGCGTTTTTTACGCTGAGCGATCTGCTGGTTCGCCAAAGCCTCGGGCGGGGACTTAACCTTTATCTCGAACTGGGAGTGGTTGGTTCTGTGGTCGATCTGATGCTAAGTAACCTTGGCATAGGCCTTTCATTGCTGATACTGCTGGCTCTACTGCTGGCATTTTTCGGTTTGGCATTGTGGGTAAGCAAACTGCTAAGTCGCCTTGCCGGAGGCCTGCACTTCAATTTTGGCAAAGCGGCTTTTGCCACCGGTTTGCTGGTGGTGGCGATGTCATTTGTGCCCCAGTCGGTGGTGAGCCTTAGCGCTGCGCAGCTAACAACCAATCAGATACAGCTGGCTATCGACACCCGTAGGTCAACGGCTGATTTCAGCCAGAGTTTGGCGAACGATCCAGCGGCAGGAAAGCCTGTGGCGCTGCCCGGCCTGGCCAACATCGATGTAATTTTTGGATTTATCGAATCCTACGGTATTTCCAGCCTCGCAGACGACCGCTTCAAGCACCTTATCGGCCCCCGTCTCGACAAAATGGAAGCCGCCGTTAGCGCAGCGGGCCTGCACATGGTTTCTGGCCGCTTGCGTTCACCAGTGCAAGGCGGGCAGTCCTGGCTGGCGCATGCCACAATGCTAAGCGGCCAGTGGATTGATACCCAGCTAGACTACGAGATTTTGCTAGCCAGCAATTACCCCACACTGATAGACGATATGGCGGGAACCGGCCACGATACCGTCGCGGTGATGCCGGCAATTACCCAAAACTGGCCAGAAGGCCAGGCATTCGGCTATAACCGCATTTACGAATCCACCACCATGGATTACCAGGGGCCTCCATTTAACTGGGTGACCATGCCGGATCAGTACACTTGGTCTTGGTTTCAGCGCAGCGTTCGTGAACAATCCGCTGGGCCGATGTTTGCTGAAGTGGCTCTGATTAGCAGCCACGCGCCCTGGGTGCCAATTTTGCCGGTGCTGGACGATTGGGACAACATTGGCAACGGCACGGCGTTCAATCAATGGAAAGACGCAGGCGAAACACCTGCCAGCCTGTGGCGGGATCCTGAGCGAGTCCGTGAACACTACGCCCTCGCTATTGATTACGCGCTGAACGTCGCAACAGGCTATGCGACGCGGCATGTAGATGAAAATACCCTGCTGGTGCTGTTAGGCGATCACCAGCCAGCACCGCTGGTGACCGGCGAAGGCGCCAGCCGGGACGTTATTGTTCACGTGATCAGCGGCAATCCGAAATTACTTGCGCCATTTCTGGCGACCGCAAGCAGCAACGGAGGGTTGCCCGGCTTTCAAATAGGCGCCAAACCAAACTTGAATCAAGATGGCCCCAGCATGGCAAGTTTCCGCCCTTTCATGCTCAGGGAGTTCCATCGATCGCCTTTGAGCACCGAAGTAGCCTCTGTGAAAGGTGTTGGGCAGCCGTGAAAAAAAAAGCCTATTTTTGGCTGTCACATCTTTTTAACTCTGAAGAGTTATCCTCATCGCTCATTCCAGTGCCTGGCAAACCCTGACGCCTGTCTGGACCCAACCCCTTCCGGGAGCACCCGATGCGGATAACCTTTTTAGGAACGGGCGCGGCCGGTGGTGTGCCACTTTACGGTTGTAATTGCGCAGCCTGTTCCGTCGCCAAAACGAACGCCGCCTTCGCGCGCGAGCCCTGCTCTGCCCTGATCGAATTCGGAACCACCCGCATTCTGATTGATGGCGGGCTGATGGATCTTCACAAACGTTTTGCTCCCGGCGAGTTGGACGCCATTGTGCTGACGCATTTTCACGCTGATCATGTTCAGGGGCTGTTTCACCTGCGCTGGGGCAAGGGGCCGAGTATCCCGGTGTTCATGCCGCCTGACCCTGACGGCTGCGCCGACCTGTTCCGCCATCCCGGCATTCTGGATTTTCGCCCTCAAAAAGCGTTCTCTGCATTTGAAATCGGTGGGTTAAAGGTCACACCTGTGCCGTTGATCCATTCGAAACCCACCTTTGGCTACGTCTTCGAGGTTACAGGTGGCCCCACGTTTGCCTATCTGACCGATACTCGTGGCCTGCCCCATGACACCCAACACTTTTTACAGACAATGAAGCCTGACGGCCTGGCAATAGACTGTTCATTCCCGCCGTCTGATCAACCAAAAGGCCATAACGACTGGACCATGGCTCTGGATTGCATTCAATCCGTAGATCCTGCCCGGGCATGGCTCATCCACATCAGCCACGATCTGGATAACTGGCGCCTGGCCACGAACCCGGATTTGCCGAATCGTATAAAGGTTGCCCGGGACGGGGACCGGGTAGATTTCACACTACCGTCTTAAAACCTTCAACTAGCTGTCATCTAAACGACATCGAACCGTCACAGCCAACAGAGACACTACCTGCACACGTTGGAAACACGACAGGGTAGGCGATCTATGGGTCCCGAAATTCAGGTTCAAGGTTTATCAAAGACGTTTGGCAAAAACAAACGCAAGGATAAAGCCCTCAAGAACATCAATCTTTCCATTGAATCCGGCGAGATGGTGGCCCTTATCGGCCCCTCCGGTTCTGGCAAATCCACACTCCTTCGCCATTTGGCCGGGCTGAGCTGCGGCGATGAAGACAGCGGCGAAATTCGCGTACTGGGACAAGTTGTGCAGTGCAACGGACGGCTGTCAACGGACGTCCGAAGAACACGGGCACGCATAGGCTATATCTTTCAGCAGTTCAATCTTGTTGGCCGCATGAAGGTAATGACCAATGTGCTCACTGGCGCCCTCGGCCGCATGCCCGGTTGGCGGGGATGCCTCGGCTTTTTCAATGCCGAGGAAAAAGCCCTGGCCCTGAAATGCCTGAACCGCGTAGGAATGGATCTCTGGGCGACCCAACGGGCGTCCTGCCTGTCTGGTGGCCAGCAGCAGCGGGTTGCCATCGCCCGCACACTCACTCAAAAAGCCGAAGTGATTCTTGCCGATGAACCCATCGCTTCGCTGGATCCTGAATCGGCCCGCCGTGTCATGGAAATTCTTGCCGAGATTAATAATGAAGACGGCCGCACCGTTGTGGTCACACTTCATCAAGTCGATTATGCCCGCGAATTTTGCCACCGAGCGGTAGCACTGAAGGCTGGCGAAATAGTGTATGACGGCCCATCCGCGAATCTGACGCCCGCGGTGCTGGCCAGTATTTACGGCACCACCTCTTTCGACATTGACGGCGAACCCGTCAAAACCCGAAAAATCCCCACACCCTCAAAGGGTTTTGCCCTGGCAGCCGCCGGCTGACCAGAAAACTGCCCGGCATTTTCACCAACACTCAAAATCATAGGAAACAATCATGTTCAAACAATGGATAGGCCGCATGACCCTGGCGGCAGCCCTCACAGTAGGCGCCGCCGGCTTGCAGGCAGAAGAACTCAAGACTCTCAATTTTGGCATCATTTCGACCGAATCCTCCAGCAACCTGAAAGGCGTTTGGGAACCATTCCTTGAAGACATGTCTGCAAAGCTGGACATGGAGGTGAAAGGCTTCTTTGCGCCGGATTATGCCGGCATCATCCAGGCTATGCGCTTCGACAAGGTCGATATTGCCTGGTATGGCAATAAATCGGCCATGGAAGCTGTCGACCGTGCCGGTGGTGAAATTATGGCTCAGACCGTCGCAGCAGACGGCTCACCGGGCTACTGGAGCCTGATGATCGTCCACAAGGACAGCACCAACCTGAATACGGTCGAAGATGTGCTCGCCAACGCCAAGGACCTTACGTTCGGTAATGGCGACCCGAATTCCACCTCCGGCTTTCTGGTGCCCAGCTACTACATTTTTGCCAAAAACGGCATCAACCCCAAAGAAGCTTTCAAGCGCACTCTGAACTCGGGGCATGAAACCAATGCCATGGCAGTGGCTAACAAACAGGTAGACGTAGCCACCTTTAATACCGAGAGCATGGCACGGTTGCAGCTTACCTTTCCGGAAAAAGCGGACAACCTCAAAGTGATCTGGAAATCACCGCTGATTCCGTCTGACCCGCTGGTCTGGCGCAAAAACCTGCCTGCACAAACCAAACAGAAGGTCTATGACTTCCTGATGAGCTACGGCACTACCGGCGACGAAAAAGAATTGAAAATCCTGGCCGATCTCCAATGGGCGCCCTTCCGTGCTTCCAGCAATGACCAGCTGATCCCCATTCGTCAGCTCGAAATGTTCAAGCAAAAAGCAGCCATCGAGAACGACAGCCGTTACTCAGCGCAGGAAAAGACCGAAAAGCTGGCTGACATCGAAGCCCAGCTGGCGGGTCTGGATCGTCGGCTTGCAGCGCTGGACGCTGCCCGCGAAGAGTCTAACTGATAAGCCCCGGGGCTGGCTTAACGCCAGCCCTTTTCACGCCAGAGACGACCCCGGCAACTCTAGACGTAAAAGCGACAGGCAGTTCTTATGCATAGCGCATCAACACACTCACATCTTCCCGAAGGCCAGAACAACCTGCTTTCACGGAACTGGGCCGCCTTGCTGGGCTGGGGCATCACCGGCGCTGTCCTGATCTGGGCCTGGGAAGGCGCCGAAATGAATCCGGCTGCTCTGATTGCCGACGGTAACAACATGGCGGTGTTCGCCGCCGATTTCTTCCCGCCCGATTTCCATAATTGGCGACTCTATCTAAGAGAAATGGTCACCACCGTACAGATTGCTATCTGGGGCACCGTAATGGCCGTCATTCTGGCCATCCCCTTCGGGATCATGTCCTCGGAAAACCTGGTGCCCTGGTGGATCTGCCAGCCGGTTCGTCGCCTGATGGATTCGTTCCGCGCCATTAATGAGATGGTCTTTGCCATGCTATTTGTGGTCGCTGTGGGGCTGGGACCGTTCGCCGGGGTAATGGCGTTGTTCATCCACACCACCGGGGTACTGGCAAAACTGTTCTCTGAAGCCGTGGAAGCCATTGACCCGGGGCCGGTAGAGGGTGTTCGAGCCACGGGTGCCAGTGGTCTGCAGGAAATCATTTATGGCGTTATCCCTCAGGTTCTGCCGTTGTGGATTTCCTATTCACTGTACCGGTTCGAATCCAATGTCCGCTCCGCCACGGTAGTGGGCATGGTGGGCGCCGGTGGCATCGGCGTGATTCTCTGGGAGAGCATGCGCGGCTTCCAGTTCGCTCAAACCTGCGCGGTGATGATCATCATTATTCTGGTTGTGACCTCACTGGATATCACGTCTCAGTGGATCCGCAAACGCTTTATCTAGTTACCCGACCCACCTACAGGAGAAAACGGCCCATGACCCATGCGCAGGCCTTTTCGCAAAAATTTTCACAGACAACGGATTCCACGTCCGACGTCGCTAATCGTCAATATTGGATGTCGGTATTGGCAAGAGCCGATCTTGATGACTTGGAAACTTACTGGCAGAACCTGCCAAGCCGACCGACTTTCCGCCACCTGCGTAAACCGGAAATTGGCATGGCTATGGTGCGTGGCCGCACCGGAGGCACCGGTTCGCCCTTTAATCTTGGCGAAATAACCCTTACCCGATGTGTGGTGGAACTGGGTGGCGGTGCACAGGGCTTTGGCTATGTCACTGGCCGCAGCCGGCGCCACGCTGAACTGGCGGCACTGTTCGACGGCCTGATGTGCGAAAACAGCAGCCAGCACGGCCCTGCATTGATACAACCACTGCACGAGCAATGGCTGGCTCGCCGCGAAGAGGTCTCACGCAAAGCCGCCACAACGAAAGTTAACTTCATGACCATGGTAAGAGGGAGCTAGCCGATGACCGCGACAAACAAGATTCACTCATTCGCCATGCCGGGGCTCTCACTAGCCGGACTTTGCGCCGGATTCGACGATCCGGTTCATCAGTCACAACAGGTGTTTCGTCGCGCGCTCACCGCGCTCTCTGAGCCCGGAACCGTGCAAAACGTGCCGGATAGCCCGGCGCCTGAAGGCGCGCACATTGCTTCATATCAGCTTTGTCTGGCACTTCTGGACGCGGAAACACCCTTGTGGATTGCCCCGGCCCTCAGAACCGATGCTCTGGTGAGCGCGCTGCGTTTTCACTGTGGCTGTCGCCTTGTGGACGAACCGGGCCAGGCAGAGTTTGCCCTGATATCACCGGATTTCGACGGCGATCTGACCCATTTTTCCCAAGGTAGCCATGAATACCCGGACCGCTCCACCACCGTGATCGTGCAGGTGGAAAGCCTGAATGCAGCCAGCACCTGGATCCTGCGTGGCCCGGGGATTGACGGCGCGCGCAAAGTCGGCATCGCCGACCTGGACCCGCGCTGGCCTGGCATGCTGGCCGATAATTGCAGTCGATTTCCTTGTGGAGTTGACCTGCTGTTTACCGCCGGAACCGCCCTGATGGGTCTGCCACGCACCACCCAAGTGGAGATATAGCATGTACGTAGCTGTCAAAGGCGGTGAAAAAGCCATCGACCAGGCCCATAGCTGGCTCGACGAAACCCGTCGCGGCGACACTTCAATACCGGAACTGAGTGTTGCCCAGATTCGCCAACAAATGGGACTCGCGGTAGACCGGGTCATGGCCGAGGGCTCTCTTTACGACCCGGAACTTGCAGCACTGGCGCTAAAGCAGGCCAGCGGCGATACCATTGAAGCCATCTTTCTTCTGCGGGCCTATCGCACGACTCTGCCACGCTTCCTCGCGTCGGTGCCAATGGAAACCAACACCATGGCTATCCGGCGCCGGATTTCCGCTGCCTACAAGGATCTGCCTGGCGGCCAGGTACTGGGCCCCACCTACGATTACACTCACCGATTGCTGGATTTTACCTTGCTGGCCAATGGCGAGCGGGCCTCAGCAGCACCCCCCGGCGACGAGACGGTGGAAGACTGCCCGCGGGTTCTCGATTTCCTCAACAGCGAGGGACTGATTGAAAGCCCACTGGCCAACAGCGGTTACGTTCAATCCGACGGTTCAGCCGAGTCAGAAACGCCGGCCGACCTTACCCGCCAGCCACTGGACTATCCCGCTGGCCGCGACCTGCGGCTACAAGCCCTGGCCCGCGGCGACGAGGGATTCCTGCTGGCACTCGCCTACTCTACCCAGCGTGGTTACGGCCGCAATCACCCGTTTGCAGGGGAAATCCGCCAGGGCGAAGTGGCGGTGGAAATCGCGCCGGAAGAACTGGGCTTTCCCGTTATTGTCGGTGACATCCATGTTACCGAATGCGACATGATCAACCAGTTTATCGGCACCGAAACCGAGGCCCCACGCTTCACCCGTGGCTACGGCCTGGCGTTTGGAAATTCCGAGCGCAAGGCGTTAGCGATGGCACTGGTGGATCGCGCGCTGCGGGCACGGGAGCTGGGTGAGGACGTGATCTCGCCGGCGCAAGACGAGGAGTTTGTTCTCGCTCACTGCGACAACCTCGACTCATCGGGCTTCGTGTCTCACCTGAAACTACCCCATTACGTTGACTTTCAGTCTGAGCTGGTGCTGCTGCGGCGGCTCCGCAAAGAGTTTGACGAACGTAAATCAGCCCGCCAGGGGCCAAAAGTTAACACCACATCCAAACCCGGCAACCAAGATGCGCCGAACATGGATAACGAACAACGCCGTGAGGTGAAACAGGCATGACCAGCGCAGCTCTTAACCACAACCCTGACAGCCCGAGTGACAACCAGAGCGACAGCACCGGCTACAATTTTGCCTATCTGGACGAGCAGACCAAACGGATGATTCGCCGATGCCTGCTGAAAGCCGTGGCGGTGCCCGGGTACCAGGTACCCTTCGGTGGACGCGAGATGCCTTTGCCCTATGGCTGGGGCACCGGTGGCATGCAGGTCACAGCCACTATTATCGGTCAGGATGACGTTCTCAAAGTGATCGACCAGGGTGCAGACGACACCACCAATGCGGTCAGCATCAGGCGCTTTTTTGCCCGCACAGCCGGCGTTGCCACTACGGAGTCAACTTTGGCGGCGAGTGTTATCCAGACCCGTCACCGGATACCCGAAACACCGCTTTCTCACGGCCAGATACTGGTCTACCAGGTACCTATTCCCGACCCACTGCGGTTCATCGAACCGCGGGAAACCGAGACCCGGAAAATGCATGCACTGCAGGAATACGGGGTGATGCACGTCAAGCTGTATGAAGATATTGCCCGTTTTGGCCACATTGCGACCACCTACGCTTATCCGGTGAAGGTCAACGGACACTATGTGATGGATCCCTCGCCCATCCCCAAATTCGACAATCCCAAGATGCACGGCAGCCCCGCACTGCAACTGTTCGGCGCTGGCCGGGAGAAACGTGTCTACGCAATACCGCCGTTCACCCGGGTTGAGAGCCTCGATTTCGAGGATCATCCCTTCGAGATCCAGGGTTGGGACCAGACCTGCGAGTTTTGCGGATCGGATCATTCCTTCCTGGATGAAGTTGTAACCGACGATGAGGGCGGGCGCATTTTCATCTGTTCTGACACCGACTATTGCAATCAGCGCTTCGAGACCGGCGCCCGTCAGGAGGCTGTATGACTAACGCGGCAATGGCTATAACCAAAGATGCCCTAGCCGAGCCTCTACTGAAGGTAAGCGATCTGCGTAAACTCTACGCCCCAGGAAAAGGCGTGGATGGGGTCGACTTTGAACTCTGGCCCGGCGAAGTACTGGGTATCGTTGGCGAGTCCGGCTCCGGAAAAACCACGCTACTGCAATGCCTCTCTGGAATGCTGACGCCAGATTCCGGACAGATTGAGTACACAGGCAAACAGGGCGACAAACTCGACATCTACAAGATTACCGAAAGCCAGCGCCGGCTTCTGCTGCGCACCGACTGGGGGATCGTCCACCAGCATCCACGGGATGGCCTGCGGATGGGCGTAAGCGCCGGCGCCAACATTGGTGAGCGCTTGATGGCCATCGGTGAACGTCATTACGGCACCCTGCGTTCCACAGGGGAAGCCTGGCTGCGAGAAGTGGAGATTGATACCGCCCGTATTGATGACCTGCCTCGCACGTTTTCTGGAGGCATGCAGCAGCGCCTTCAGATTGCCCGCAATCTGGTCACCCAGCCGCGTCTGGTCTTCATGGATGAGCCCACCGGTGGGCTGGATGTCTCGGTTCAGGCCCGCCTGCTGGACATGTTGCGCAACCTGGTGGTCGACCTGGGCCTTTCTGTTGTGCTGGTTACCCACGACCTCGCCGTCGCCCGATTGTTATCCCACCGGCTTATGGTCATGCGTGGCGGCAAGGTGGTTGAGCAGGGCCTTACCGACCAGATACTGGATGACCCACAACACCCTTACAGTCAGTTGCTTGTGTCTTCGGTGTTGACCCCGTGACACCGCACTGTGATCGAACTGGAGAACTGCAATGACGGTCATGATCCAGGTTACCGACCTGAACAAACGATTCACCCTGCACAATCAGGGTGGTGTTTCCTACCCTGTACTTACGGATGTGTCCTTCGACGTGAACGCTGGCGAATGCGTCGTGCTGGACGGGCGCTCCGGGTCTGGCAAAAGTACCCTTTTGCGTTCGCTGTATGCCAACTACAAGCCCCAGTCCGGTCGACTTCATGTTCGGCACCAGGGCGAGCTTACCGACCTGGTCACAGCAACGCCCCGGCAGATTCTGACCATCCGGCGGCAAACCCTGGGCTATGTCAGCCAGTTCCTGCGGGTTATTCCCCGGGTATCGACTCTCGATGTAGTAATGGAACCACTAAGGGCCCTGGGCGTAGACCGGGAGACCTGTCGCGCAAAAGCCTCCGGATTGTTGCGCCAGCTGAACATACCGAAAACGCTCTGGCACCTGGCGCCCTCAACGTTTTCCGGCGGCGAGCAGCAGCGGGTCAATATTGCCCGAGGCTTTGTGGTTGATTACCCAATCCTTTTACTGGACGAACCTACGGCTTCTCTGGACGCAGACAACTGCGCTGTTGTGGTGTCACTTATTCAGCAGGCCCGGGAACGCGGCGCGGCTATTGTAGGAATTTTCCACGACGCCGGGCTGCGCGATCAGCTGGCCGACCGCCGAATACCCCTGACCAGCCCCGCAAAAGAGGAAGCAGCATGAGCGCCATAGACCTGACACTGGAACGGCCTCAGCTTGAAAGCAGTGAATTACTGCTCACCAACGCCCGTATTGTGACTGAAAACGAAGTATTTACCGGTACGCTCAAAGTCCGAAATGGTTTGATCAGTGCTATCGACCGGGGCAACACCCGGGCAGCCAAAGCCCAGGATTGCCAGGGAGCCTATCTGATTCCGGGACTGGTGGAGCTGCATACAGACAACCTTGAAAAGCACTTTTCGCCACGGCCGGGCGTTATATGGCCCAGCCACCCGGCCGTGCTCACCCACGACGCTCATATCGTATCGTCTGGCATAACCACGGTATTCGACGCGTTGTCCGTCGGTGATATTGTTGATGGCAGCAACCGCCTGAACCACCTCAGGACCCTCATCGACGCTCTGTCAGAAACGCGTGACGCGGGCCTGTTGCGGGCAGATCACCTGCTGCACCTGCGCTGCGAAGTCAGTTTTGGCGAAACCCTGCAACTGTTCGAAGACCTGGTTGATCATCCCCTGCTCCAGCTTGTCTCGGTCATGGACCACACCCCAGGGCAGCGCCAATTCGTTCGGGAAGACAAGTACCGGCAGTATTACCAGGGCAAGCACAACCTTAGCGATGCAGAAATGGATACCTTCACGCGCACGCGCAAGGAATCCGCTCTGCTGCACAGTGACCGAAACCGCAAAGCCATAGTCGCCATTTGCCAGGCCAGAGGCATCCCGCTGGCCAGCCATGATGATGCGACCCTGGATCACGTTGCGGAGTCGGCAGCATTTGGTATGCGTATTGCGGAATTCCCCACCACCCGGGAAGCGGCGAAAGCCTCCCATGACCAAGGGTTGAGGGTATTGATGGGCGCGCCCAATATTGTGCGGGGCGGCTCCCACTCCGGCAACATTGCAGCGGCCGAGCTGGCCTCCGCCGGGGTGCTCGATATACTGTCCTCGGACTATTATCCCGCCAGCATGCTGGACGCGGCGTTTCGCCTGGCCAGCATGGAAGACAACGACTATGACATGGCTCGAGCCATCGCCACCGTCACTGCCACCCCCGCGCGCTGCGCCAACCTCCATGACCGCGGCGTGATCGAACGCGGCAAACGGGCGGACCTAGTGTTGGTTCAACCCAGAAACCAACTGCCGGTGATTCAAAACGTCTGGCGAAGCGGAAAACGCGTGTATTAAGACGCTACTAAGGAGCTAAAGGTGCCAGAATCAAACAGTAAACAGCCCCTTAAGGCCCCGTTGGGACGCCTTTTTTACATTATGGGGGCTTCAGGCGCGGGCAAGGACACGCTACTGAGAGGCTGCAGAGAAGGCTCTACCGATCACCTGAGGCCGCTTGTGGCTCACCGTTATATAACCCGGAAGCCAGATGGCGGCACCGAAAGCCATATCTGGCTTTCGGATACCGAGTTCGAGCAGCGGATAACCCTGGGGACCTTTGCCATGCACTGGTCAGCCAATGGTTTCCGTTACGGGATCGGATGCGAGATAGATCAATGGCTTGCCCGCGGTGGCCAGGTTCTTGTGAATGGATCCCGTGGCTATCTCGATGAGGCCCGGTCACATTATGGCAAGACGCTCATTCCGGTACTGATCCGTGTCGACCCGGAACGGCTGCAGCAGCGCCTGGTGCTGCGCGGCCGAGAATGCGCGGATCAGATCAGCGCGCGGATCCGCCGTGCCCGGGAGCTGGAGCAACAGCTCCCTGCAGATTGCCTTATAATCGAGAACAATGGCCGCGTGGAAGACGCCGTATCGAATCTGTTGACTGCAATCGCAGAACAACAGCACGACACACGCGGCTATATCCAATGCCGGCGTTTGAAGAACCAGAGTAACCCCAGAAAGATTAGAACCATGACACCCCAAACCATCGGGTAACCGTAATACCAGTGCAGTTCCGGCATCGACCAGGGGCTGCCCGGGTGTTCAAAATTCATGCCGTAAACACCCACTACAAACGTCAGCGGAATAAAGATGGTTGCGATAATCGTCAACACCCGCATCGTCTCATTGGTGCGCTGGCTGATACTGGACAGGTAGATATCCAGCATACTGGTAGCCATATCGCGAAAGCTTTCCAATAACTCGATAATCTGAATGCTGTGGTCATAGCAGTCCCGGAAGTACACCAGGGTGTCTGCCAGAATCAGCTCGTCTTCCACCCGCATGAGTGTCGTAATCAGCTCCCGCTGTGGCCAGAGCACCCGGCGCAGAGTCAGTAGCTCACGCCTGAGCTCATGCAGTGACGCCAGCGTTTTCTGACTCGGACGCTCCAGCAACTCATCTTCAAGGGCTTCAAGCTGACCGCCGAATTGTTCCAGTACCGGAAAGCCGGCATCAATAATAAAATCCATTAGCGCATACAGTAAATAATCAATCCCGCGGTTAGCGAAGCGGCGGTTGCTGGGTTGCCGCATTCGCTTACGCACTGGCTCGAAAGGGTCTTGTTCCATAGGGCAGAAACAGATCAGATAGTTCTTTCCAACAAAAAGGCTAACCTGGACTAACTCCAGATTCTGGCCATCGTAAACAGGCAATGTGGCGATGATGAAAATCTGGTCGTCATACAGTTCGATTTTTGGGCGTTGGCCACTGTTGAGGATGTCCTCCATCGCCAAGTCATGAAGATCAGACAATTCGCCAAAATCTCGAAGGGTATCTGGATCGATATGCCCGTTTACCTGAATCCAGGTTTTGCTCTCTCGGGCCAGAAACGGCCGACAATCGCGGGCTGAAGCAAGTTGGTGCTCCTCAACGGAGGACTCCGTATAATCAATCAGCTGTATAGAAACCGGCACTTCCGGTTTCTGAATGGTCACCAGAGTTCCGGGTGCTGTTCCCGGGCTGTGGTAGTGTTTATTAAAATAAGCCATAAATCATTCGCCCAAACGCTGTTTGACGGTTTAATGGGTCAACGTATTTTCTAAACACACCCCACGCTGATCCTCTTTTAGCGGTGCTTTTCATGAGCCTTCACTCTGTGCAATCCAGAATTACAGGCGCTGTTCGGGCCATGCTAAAGCGCCGAAACCAGATGGATCAACGCTAGAGCGACCAAAGCTAAACAGTTCCGCGTGAGCACCATTACATTAACATGGCAACTTACAAACGAGCTGCCCTAAAACCACGCAGGGAGTTACAAATGATTTTCGGAATCGCCTGGTTCGTAATGGTGTGGTTTGGTCTGGTGGTGGTCGCGCTAGTGGCTGCAGTGGTATTTATCCGGCGCCAAAAACACGATGCCGGGACCGATAGAGGAAAGACCACCCAACTCCCGCAAAACGAGGCCCGGCAGCAAGTGCTTGAAAAAGTGCAGGGAATGCACGCTGCGGTTGAAGGCCTCCGTGGCCGGGTTCGGATAGAGGCACTGCGGCGCTACATGGATTGCATGAACGACGGACTGGAACTGGTCTCGAAGATCCGCCCGGCTGCAGATAATGCGCCCAGGGGGGAGTGGGTGATTGCACCCGGGTCAGACCCCAACCGCCGGATTCTCTACATTCACGGCGGTTCCTGGGTCGCCGGCAGCCCCAAAAGTCATCGCGCAATCACTGACCGTTTGTCCAGGCTGGCCCACGCCTGCGTATTTGCGGTTGATTACCGGTTAATGCCGGAAAACCGTTATCTGGACGGCATTATCGACTGCCAGCAAGCTTACCGCTGGATGCTCGACAATGGCCCCGACGAGAAGGCTGCGGCCGACTTCGTGGTGATCGCCGGTGACTCCGCCGGCGGCAGTCACGCCCTGGGCCTGATCGCCTGGATACGGGACCAGGATCTGCAATCACCGAATGCTGTGATTGCCCTGTCACCCTCTACCGAGCTCATGATCTCGTCACTGAGCAAGCGAGCCAACCTGAAAACCGACGCAATGCTGGGGCCAACCGTTGAAAAGCTGGCGCGCATACCCTCACCGCTGCTGTGGTGGGGAACGGTTTTGGGCATTCGCATACTCCCCACCAACCCGAAGGCATCACCGCTGCGGGGAAGACTCCACAATCTCCCGCCAACACTGATCCACGTCAGTCAATCGGAGTTACTGCACGAAAACGCCCAACGGTACGTAGAAAAAGCACAAGCAGCTGGTTCACCGGTGGAAATAAAAACCTGGCCCGACATGGTTCACGTATGGCAGATTTTTACGCCACTGTTACCAGAGGCGGAAGAGGCGTTCGACGACATAAGCGGATTTTTGGCGCGGGTGGAAGCAGGTTCAGCGGCGCCTTAGCTCAGCAACCGTTCTTTGGCTTCATTAACACGGGCAGCCAGGTAATTACTGCCGCCGCGATCCGGGTGCATTTTCTGCATCATCCGGCGGTGAGCCTGAATGATCTCGTCGCGGCTGGCGCCGGCCTCCAATCCCAAAATATCCAAGGCTTCGCTGTCGGTCAGAGTGCCGCTACTGTTCGAGCTTTGGCGCTCACCGTTCTGCTCGCCATTTTGCGTACTGTCATCACCAGCCGGATCGTCAGTGCGCCAGGAGTCCCCGAAACGGCGGTCTAAATAGGTTTCCAAAAGTCGGGCGGAATCCTCGTCCTGGTCGCGGCAATACTGCAGCAAACCGATGAATTCACTCTCGGCTAAATCTGCCAGGGCCCGCCCGGCCATGGGGCCCTTCACTATTTCACCGGTCATGTCTCCGGAGTCGTGGTCCAGGGTCATATTGAGGATATCGCTGGACACATGGGATTGGTTACCCGGCTTTGCCTTTGCTTGGCCGCTTCCCATCAAGCCCGACAAGCGCCCCATCAATAGCGACGGCAGAACCCGCCGTAACAGCGGGAACAGGAAGGCCAACCCTGCAAACAAGATGGGCAGGCGGCCCGTAATGGCCATTAGAACCACCATCACGACACCAGCAATCACCACCAGCTTGATAATGGCCGGTTTCTGCTGGCCGGCAGGCTGGTTACGCAGCCAGACCCAGGCAACAACGGTCATTACAGCAATCAAAAGCACTAATGGCACTCGGATACCTCGGGGCGATTGGCCCACCGGTTAATTGAATAAGCGCTAACGGATTTGCTGAGTCAGGCGCCTGACTTCTGGCGAGCTGCGGCTGGAATAGTCCTGTAGCGCTTTGGCTCCACCAGAAGCATAGACCGCAACAGCGGCCATAAGATCCTTCAGCAGTTGTGGGCTGTTGCTGTTAAAGGGTGCATAGGCACCGCCCGACAGTTTGGCCACCTGCTGAAACACCGTCCTGGCGTGCGCATCGGCACCCTCAAGGAACATAAACACCGGGGTGCGCAGCATGCCCAGCTCACCGGCAATATGGCACAGCTCGTCTACCGGCTCTTCACAACAATCCCCGATAAACACCACTGCCTTGACGGCTTTCGCTCGGGTTTCTTCCCTGGCGTGCGCCAAAACCCGGTGCATCTGGGTACGGCCACCCAGACAGGAAACGCCGTTCATCAAGCTAAGCAGCTGGCTGGTCTGGTTAACAAACCCTGTGGCCTTGAACTCCCCATAACCGCGGTAGTAGCAAAGCTGAATAGCCAGACCACCCAAATCCCGGGTCGCCAGAAAAAGTTCGCTCTGCAAGTGGCAGGCCTGGTCCCAGGTAGCCTCCCTGCTGGCGGTGGCATCCAGAGCAAAAATCAACCGGCCCTGATCACCGCTTTGCTTTGGCAACTTACGGACCTGGTGGATGAACTGATCAATCGACTGTTTATCAGATTTTGTACGGAGCTCTTTGTCAGACATACGCTTTTACAAACCGCCCTGCTCTGCCAATGAAGTGTTACAAGCTTATGGGAAAGAATACGCGATTCAAAGGCCTGACGGACCACATCAGACAATACTTACCCACTCTGAACAGCACCTCAAATATTCAATTGAATACCTTTCGGTGGACGTTCCCCACCAAACGCGGGTATTACGCCCATACGTACCTTGCCTAATGGCGTTTTGCTGCTACCATGAGTGTTCAATTGAACATCTTATAACAACAATCAGCGGAACGGGTCCTCCCAGGATGTTCAATTCAAGCATAAAGCTCTCGTGCAGGGACCGTTTCCAGTGGAGCATTTCAATGACTATGCAGAAAAAATTGTTTTCCGGCACATTGCCGTCCGTCACCCTGGCGGCCTCGGCTTTACTGTTCAGTTTTAGCAGTCCGGCTCTGGCGGACTGTGAACGCGGCGCGCTCGACGCCATGTACTGCGATGCAAACGGCGACATGGTAGCCGACTTGCCAACGGATGAATCCGAATGGGTAAATCCTGACACCCTGATTTTTGCCTACACCCCGGTTGAAGATCCGGCCATTTATTCGGATATCTGGCAGCCTTTCATTGACCACCTGGCCAAAGTGACCGGTAAAGATGTTCGTTTCTTCGCTGTGCAGTCCAATTCTGCCCAGGTCGAAGCCATGCGCAGTGGGCGCCTGCACATCGCCGGCTTTTCCACTGGCCCAACGCCTTTTGCCGTTAACCTTGCCGGAGCAGTTCCCTTTGCGCTGATGGGTTCAGACACCGGGCAGTTCGGTTATACCTTGCAGGTTTTCACCCACAGCAGTTCTGACATTTATGAAATTACAGATCTGAAAGGCAAGCGGGTTGCACACACATCACCCACTTCCAACTCGGGCAACCAGGCACCCAGAGCGCTGTTTCCAGAACTGGGAATCGTACCGGGTGAAGACTACGAGATTTCCTTTTCGGGCAGCCACGACCAATCCATGCTCGGCGTGGTCGCTCGTGATTACGATGCCGCTCCAGTCGCATCAGAAGTGGTTGAACGCATGGCTGCTCGCGGTCTGTATGACGTAGACGACGTGCGCCTGGTTTGGGAATCAGATCGTTTCCCGACAACGTCTTATAATTATGCACACAACCTGCACCCAGACCTGGTCGAGAAAGTTCGCGAAGCGTTCTACACCTTCAAATTTGCGGGCACCGAATTAGGTGATGAGTTTGAAGGTGTCGAAACCTTCATTCCGATCACCTACAAGGACAACTGGCGCGTTATCCGCACCATTCAGGCGTCCAATGGCGTTCAGTACACCCCCGAAAACCTTAAATAAGAAAACCGGAGCCTCTGGTTAACCCCAGGGGCTCTATTCGGAGTGAATTACATGTTAGAGATTACCAACCTCGTAAAGCGATACGGGCAGAACGACCCTGTTCTTAAAGGCCTTGATCTGAAGGTCGATGGCAGCAGTGTTGTTTCCATTGTCGGCGCCTCAGGCGCCGGGAAAAGTACCCTGTTACGCTGCATTAACCGGCTGGTTGAACCAACCTCGGGTTCGATCAAGCTGAACGGCCACGAGTTGGTCAATCTTCGCGGAAGCGCTTTGCGTCATTCTCGCCGGCGCATCGGCATGGTCTTTCAGGGTTTTAACCTGATTGATCGTTTGACTGTTATGGAAAACGTGCTGTCTGGGCGTTTGGGTTATGTGTCTTTTTTCCAGGCTTTAACCCGCCGCTTTCCGCAGACCGACATCGATCGTGCCTTCAACTTGATGGAGCGCGTGGGTATTGCCCAATACGCCGACAAACGCGCCGACCAGCTATCGGGTGGCGAGCGCCAACGTGTGGCAGTGGTGCGTGCGCTGATGCAAGAGCCGGAGATTTTACTGGCTGATGAGCCAACAGCCTCGCTGGACCCAAAAACGTCGCAGCAAATCATGAGTTTGTTACAAAGCCTGGCGAGTGAAATGTCACTGCCGGTGTTGATCAATATTCACAACGTAACCCAGGCGCGGATGTATACAGACCGTATTGTGGGTATGCGCCACGGCCAGATGATTTTTGACGGTGAACCCAAGGATTTCAATCAGGATGCGCTAGACGCCATATACGGTGGCATCGAATCACCAGAAGAAGATGCTGACGGTTCAGGACAACAGGCATCCCAGGCCCAGGAGGCTTCGGCATGACACGTGTCAAAACTGGCGCCGACGCCCAGTCAGGCAGGGTCTGGAAAAAGCCGCCGTTTATTGCCAACCCCTGGGTTCGCTACGGCTTGATTGCCATAGCGCTTGTGTATCTGTACTGGGCTTTCTCAACCTTACCGTTCAATTGGGAGCGGGTTTCCGAAGGCTTGCCCCGTGCCGCCCGAATTTTCGGTGGCGCTTTTCCGCCCAGTTTTGAGCGTGGGGGATTGCTGTGGACCGGGTTCAAGGAGAGCTTCCAGATTGCCTTTCTGGCGACTCTGATGGGTGTTGGCCTGTCGCTGCCCATCGCGGTAATGGCCGCTAAAAATGTGGCGCCTTTACCTCTTTATCTGTTGGGACGCGCACTGATCGTAATATCGCGCAGTTTTCACCCGGTCATTGTGGCCATTCTTTTTGTAGCCGCGGTCGGCTTTGGCCCCCTGGCAGGCATTCTTACTCTAACCCTGTACTCCATAGGCTTTGTAGCCAAGTTATTGGCTGAGGAAATAGAAGAGATCGACTGGGGCCAGGTTGAAGCCATGCGTTCAGTAGGAGCCGGTTATTTTAAGATACTGGTCTTTGGCGTTTTTCCACAAATTATGCCACGCCAGATAGGGCTATCCATGTACCAGCTCGACAGCAACCTTCGCGCTTCAGCGGTGGTTGGTATTGTCGGTGCAGGCGGTATCGGTGGCACGCTGATGAACGCCTTCGGACGTTACGATTACGATTTCGCATTTGCCATTTTGCTGATGATTATCGGGATCATTTTGATCAGTGAAGGCTTCAGCGGATGGGTGAGGAAAAAAGTATGGTAGATCACGCGGCAAAACTGAAAGACCATGTCTGGTCACGCTATGACCGGAAAGAGCAATTAATCCGTTACGGGATCTACCTGGCAACCCTGATAGCCGTTGTCTGGGCGATAAAAGACATCGACATTTTCTGGCCCTGGGTGTGGGACGCCCCCAATCAGATTCAAAACCTGGGCGCACGCATGTGGCCACCGGAGTTCAGTCGATGGGACGCCATTTTCAATGCCATGTTGGAAACAGTCCATATTGCCACGCTGTCGACCATGCTGACGATATTCATCGCCTTACCGGTCTCCTATATAGCAGCGCAGAACACAACGCCCAACAAGGCAACGCTGTGGCTTGGCCGGTTCATTCTGGTATCCAGCCGTTCAGTGAACACCATTATATGGGCGCTGCTGTTCGTGGCTATTTTTGGCCCGGGCGTGCTGGCCGGTATTCTGGCGGTTATGTTCCGGTCCATCGGATTCATTGGCAAGCTGATGGGTGAGGCCATTGAAGAAATTGATCGCAACCCGGTAGAGGCCATGCAGGCAACGGGCGCCAGTAAGATGAAGGTGGTGCTTTACGCAATTGTGCCCCAGGTAATGCCGGCATTTTTTGCCATCATTATTCTACGCTGGGATATTAATATCCGTGAATCTACCGTTTTGGGACTGGTAGGAGCCGGTGGTATCGGGGTGTTGCTGCAAGGGTCGATAGACCTGTTCGCCTGGCAGACCGTTGCCACAATCCTGCTAGCCATCATTGTTCTGGTTATTCTGGGCGAAGCCATCACCAGTGTCTTACGCAAAAAAGTAATCTGAACGGGAAAGTAAACACTATGTTGAATGATTTTGAGTTTGGTAACGCGGATATTCTGTTCACCGATGTGGACGATACGCTGACCACTGCCGGCCAATTGCTGCCCGAGACCTATCTTGCGATTTGTCGCCTGGCGGCGGCAGGCATTCGAGTGATTCCAGTCACCGGAGGCTGTGCCGGCTGGTGTGACCAGATCATTCGAACCTGGCCGGTAACGGCCGTGATTGGTGAAGGCGGTGCCTTTTACGCAGAACGCACCGCACCCATGACCGTTCGCTGGCACTACTGGGATAATGAATCATCACACCGTGAAGACCAGGCTCGCATATTGGCGGCTGTTGCCGCGCTAAAACTAGACTTTGAACCGAAACTGGCCGGCGACCAGGCCTTTCGCACTGTGGATGTGGCGGTGGATTATAACCAGCAAGAGTCTTTAAATGTGCAGCAGGTGGAACAGATTCACGACGCACTTAAAGCACAGGGATTCAATGTTCGAGAAAGCTCGATTCATATCAATATCTGGCAGGGGGACTTCGATAAGTCCACCATGGCGATGCGGGTAGGCCGTGATTTACTGGGGCTGGATACTCAGGCATTGCGGCAGCGCTCTGTGTTTATTGGAGATGCACCTAATGACGAATGCATGTTCCGCAATTTCCCGTTGAGTATCGGTGTGGCAAATATTCGCAAGCACTTGCCAGTAATGAGCCACCAACCGGCCGCCATCGCCAATCAGCATTCCGGATTGGGTTTTGCTGAAATGGCAGAAGCATGGCTGCAACAACGTACCAAGCCTGGACAGAGCCAGGCAGACACGCGCCGCGCATAGCAAATCAATCAATTGACCGTGACTGTAAACTGATGGGCGCCAAAGAACGGCAGAATAGCATTATAAAATGGGTGCACGATCAGGAGCATGTCGAAGTTGAAGACATTGCCAAGCGCTTTGGCGTGACTACCCAAACCATTCGTCGCGATATCAACAAGCTCTGCGAGCAAGGCCTGTTGCGCCGTCGTTACGGCGGCGTCAGTTTACCCGCCAGCGCTGCTGCACATTTCATTGACGACGCACAGGTGCCCAATTTAAGGGCCAAACAACAGATGGCCGAGCGTGTCGCAGCGGATATTCCGGAAGGAGCCACAGTCAGCCTTGGAGTAGGCAGCACCATGGAATTGGTAGCGCAAGCCCTGATCCATCACCAGTCGCTTAAGATTTTGACCAACAACCTTCGCGTGGCCGCAGCGCTTTCCGTGAATACCAATATCGACGTTATCGTGTCTGGCGGACAGTATCGGCATAAAGACCAAGACGTGGTCGGGCCGGAAGTCACTCAGTTCTTCAGCTCTTTCGTCACCGACTTCGGCATCATCAGTACCGCCAGCATGGACCTTCAACACGGCTTGATGGATCATGATATTCGTGAGGCAGAAGTCAGCCGAGCCATTATTAGCAATACCCGAGGCCGCGTTCTGGTAGCCGATTACAGCAAATGGAACCGGGACTCATACTGCAAGGTAGCTTCGTTCAAGTACGTTGATCGCCTGTACACCGACGTGATACCCAGTCAGCAACGGAATGGCCTGCCGGACTCGGTAGAAATCATCGAATGTGGCGAACCAACATCAAGTATTGATAACAACAGCGCTTTGTTGGTCAGCCGACCCTGAATTCTGCCTTTAAGACCCCTGTTTTAGAAATACCGGCTTGATTGCAGCATGTCCACACAGAGACAGAAGTGGCATTTAAGTAACCTTGAAACGCGTCGTGAGTGATATGCTGAAAACAACGCCAAACACGCTCAATCAGGAATTGTGAATGATGAGTTCATTAAAAGGACCTGTAATTTTTTGCCTGGCGCTTTTCATTACAGGCTGCGGGAGTATCACGCCCAAAGGTAATTCCGGATGGCTCGGCCATACCGAAACAGGCACGGCATCGTTCTACGCCATGATCTACCAGGGCAAAAAAACCGCCAGTGGCGAGGCATTCAATCAATCAGCCAAAACCGCCGCACACAAAACTCTGCCTTTTGGCACCCGGGTTAACGTGACGAATACGGATAATGGCAAAAGCGTCACGGTAAAAGTCAACGACCGGGGGCCATTTGTACGTGGGCGGATTATTGATTTATCGCAAACCGCGTTCAAAAGCATCGGCAGCCTCGACGAAGGAATCATTCCTGTTACCATTACCGTTGTTGAATAAATAGACGGTTACACCCATCAGGAATTGCACTGAAAAAAGACCGCTGTCTTCTTCAGCGGCTCTGAATAGTTCTGTCCCGTTTTTCTCCCCCCAGAAACCACATTTCGAAAATTGAACAGACGAGCGGCCCGAAAAACCGGATAATCGTTGCTATCTAGGGCCCTTGCGCGCCAAATTCTACAAATCGGTACTTTCACAATGGAAATCAACGTTAATTTTCTCGACAACCTCCGAATTGAAGCCAAATTTGACGACTTCACGGTGATTGCCGACCAGCCCATTCGCTATAAAGGCGACGGCTCTGCGCCCGGCCCTTTTGACTATTTTTTGGCGTCATCGGCGTTGTGCGCGGCCTATTTTGTTCGCGTTTATTGCATAGCACGGAACATTCCAACCGACAATATCCGCCTGTCCCAGAACAACATTGTGGACCCCGAAAACCGCTATAACCAGATTTTCAAAATTCAGGTCGAGTTGCCAGAAGACATTTCTGACAAAGACCGACAGGGCATTGTGCGCTCGATAGACCGCTGTACGGTCAAAAAGGTGGTGCAAACCGGCCCTGAATTCCAGATTGAAATCGTAGACAGCCTGGATGAAGACGCCCAGGCTCTGTTGATGACCCAGCCGGAAGGCGATGCCAGCACTTATATTCTGGGTAAAGACCTGCCTGTGGAGCAAACCATCGCCAATATGACCGCTATTCTGGCGGATCTGGGCATGAAAATTGAAATCGCATCCTGGCGCAATATTGTGCCTCACGTTTGGTCACTGCACATTCGCGACGCGGCCTCGCCCATGTGCTTCACCAATGGTAAAGGATCGACAAAAGAAAGCGCCCTGTGCTCGGCGCTGGGCGAGTTTATTGAGCGCCTGAACTGCAACTTCTTCTATAACGATCAGTTTTTTGGTGAAGAAATTGCCAACAGCGAGTTTGTTCATTACCCCAATGAACGCTGGTTTAAGCCAGGGCCCAACGACGAACTGCCCCAGGGTATTCTGGATAGCCACTGCCTGGAGATCTACAACCCGGAGGATGAACTGGCTGGTTCTAACCTGATCGACACCAACTCTGGCAATGCAGAGCG
>JBALXR010000018.1:4800-34604 GCA_036960525.1 Marinobacter sp. | reverse complement strand
CGTCAGATATGTCGCGGGTACCAAACACAAAGCTGCCCAGGGTTTCATGCTCAACTTTCACAGTCGCGCTCATGGATGTGCGCAAGTGTTCACGACGGTCTTCTGGGGTCATAAAATTTGCACCAACTATGAAGAGTATTATTTCCATACACAATACCACCAAATTTCTCAAAGTATAAACAGACAGTATTGACTATTCTGGTAATACAAATGAGAATGGTTGGCGTTGTTAATTGTAACTAACCAAAGCCTGACAGAACCAAACCCCAACCGAGGTTGCCATTATGCGATTGAAACTTGCTGCCACAGCTGCCATTGCCCTAACCGCCATGCCCATGGCCGCGTTTGCTGACGGCGAAGTGAACATCTACTCTTACCGCCAGGCTTACCTGCTGGAGCCTCTGCTTAACGCGTTTGAAAAAGAAACCGGTATTCAATCCAACGTGGTATTCGCCAAGCAGGGCCTGACCGAGCGCCTGGACCGCGAAGGTCGTAATAGCCCCGCCGACGTGGTGATGACCGTCGACATTTCCCGCATCGACGAACTGGTGGAGCGTAATCTGCTGCAAGGCGTTACTGACAATGAGATTCTGAACAAGAACATCCCGGAAAACCTGCGCCACCCAGATGGCCAGTGGTTCGCACTGACAACCCGTGGCCGGTTGATCTTCACCTCCAAAGACCGAGTTGAAGAAGGCGCAATCACCACCTACGAAGATCTGGCCGACGAAAAATGGAACAACCGCATTTGTACCCGCAGCGGCAAGCATCCTTATAACATCGCTCTAATTTCTTCGATGATTGCTCACCACGGTGAAGCAGACACCGAAAAGTGGCTGGGAGGCGTGAAAGACAACCTGGCACGCAAACCCCAAGGCGGTGATCGTGATCAGATTAAAGCCATTGCAGCCGGCGTGTGTGACGTTGCCATTGGTAACAGCTACTACTACGGCAACATGCTGGAAGATGAAAACGAACGCGAAGCCGCCAAAGCTGTGCGTCTGGTATTTCCCAACGCCGATGGCCGCGGTACCCATATTAATATCAGCAGCATTGCATTGACCAAGAGCGCACCAAACAAAGACAACGCCATTAAACTGATGGAGTTTCTGTCTTCTGCAGAAGCCCAACGCATCTACGCTGAAGCAAACGCAGAGTACCCGGCCAACCCGAATGTGAAGCCTGTTGGCATGGTTGCCGAGTGGGGCGAAATCAATCCCGACTCCCTTTCACTGCAGGAAATTGCTAACAATCGCAACGCAGCTGTGAAACTGGTCGACCGCGTAGATTTTGACGGCGAATAAGCCCGTTTGACTGAAAAGCAGCCGGCGGGAGTAACTTTCTGCCGCCGGCTTGCTTGCAGGCCATCAGCTGTCTAAAATCGGAATCCTTTTCATCATCATTTTGAACCAGCCTTCATTAATGGTTCATTGCCTTTCAGCCACTGTACCGGGCTGAATCAGAAGGATTCACATGTCTGAAACTGCCACCGGCGCCAACATTGCGCCGGTCCAACCGCTGCACATCAAACGCACGTCTAAACGCTGGCTGATTGCCGCAGCGTTGATTACCACCATTGTTGCTCTACCTGTGTTTGCCGTCATTTACATGGCGTTTTTTCCAGACGAAAACATCTGGCCGCACCTGATGAGCACCACTCTTCCGCGCTACCTGGCAACCACTCTTAAACTGATGCTGGGCGTAGGCATACTCGCCTTGGGCATTGGCCTGTCCAGCGCCTGGGCCGTTACTATGTGCGAATTTCCCGGCCGCAAGTACTTTGAATGGGCCATGCTACTGCCCTTCGCTGTACCGGCTTACGTTATTGCCTATGTGTACACCAGCCTGCTGGACTATGCCGGGCCTGTGCAAACCACCCTGCGCGCCGTGTTTGGCTGGGCCAGTGCAGCGGATTACTGGTTTCCCGAAATTCGAAGCCTGGAAGGCGCCATCCTGATGATCGGTTTAGTGCTTTACCCTTATGTGTACCTGTTGGCTCGCGCGGCGTTTCTGGAACAATCACCGTCGCTGTTCGCGGTTAGCCGCAGCCTTGGCCACTCTGCTATTAGTACTTTTTTTCGTATAGTACTGCCCATCTCTCGCCCGGCGATTGCCGTCGGTTTGTCACTGGTGATGATGGAAACCCTCAACGATTTTGGCACCGTCGACTTTTTTGCCGTACAAACTCTCACGGCCGGTCTGTTTGACACCTGGATGAACCTGGGCAACCTGGGTGGCGCCGCTCAGATTGCCAGCATCATGCTGATATTTGTACTGGTGCTGGTTACCCTCGAGCGCTATTCACGCCGCCGCCAGCAGCAGTTTGCCGCCCGAGACAACCGCGAGCCCATTCGCCGCTTTACAATGTCGTTTCCACGCCAGATGATCTGTGTGGCAGTGTGTGGCATTCCGGTTTTGTTGGGCTTTGCGATTCCAGGCGCAACGCTGGCCACCTACGCCATCGAATATTTCAGCGAGAGCTGGAACCCGGATTTTATTCAAAACACGCTGAACAGCTTGTTTCTGTCTAGCGCTGCAGCGCTTACCACGCTGGTTATTGGCGTAACCCTCGCCTACAGCCGCCGGCTGCATGATACCCGTGGCATGCAGGTGCTTATGCGGCTGTCGAGCCTGGGCTACGCCATGCCCGGCGCTGTGCTTGCAGTGGGGGTAATTGTGCCATTGGCAGGATTTGATAACTGGCTAGACAGTCTGATGCGGGATTACTTTGGCTTCAGCAGCGGGCTGCTGCTCAGCGGGTCAGCATTTGCACTGATATTCGCCTACACCGTGCGATTTTTGGCGGTGTCCGCTGGCAGCGTGGAAAGCGCCCTGCAGAAAATCACCCCAAGCATGGACATGGCCTCACGATCTATGGGCTACACGCCGGGCAAAACTCTGGTGCACGTTCACCTGCCCATGTTGCGGGGCACCCTGATCACCGCAGCGCTGGTGGTGTTTGTAGACTGCATGAAGGAGTTGCCGGCCACGCTGATTCTGCGGCCATTTAACTTTGAAACACTGGCAACCTACGTGTACCAGTTTGCCTCTGACGAAAAACTGTTCCACAGCGCATTGCCGGCCCTGATTATCGTGGTGGCCGGCATTATTCCCATTATTCTGATGAGCCGCTCGATTTCGAACTCGCGGGCCATGAACTGACGCTCTTTCTATTCTAACGGGCTTTCAGCGCGTTAACCGGCTCGCGAGCGCACGTCAGTGACCACAAAGCGCCCCCTAAAAACAGCCGCCGGCTCTTGCGGCGGTTCCAGCGCGGGTTCACCGCAAAAAATCTCGGCCGCTAGCTCCAGCCGTGCACGGCCGTGGCGTGCCAGGCTTTTTCGAAAGTGGTCGGGCATTTCGCCGTCTGGCAAACGGCATACGCTAAAAAAATCCCCATCCACCGGCGACTTGTATTCAATCGTGCCCGTTTGTATCACCACCGTGCCTTCCAGCTGAAGGTCAGACAGCGCCAGCTCAGCAACGCTCCAGGCGGCCGTTGCACCAACGCCGTAGAGGCTGCCACCAAATCCCGTGCCCTGGTGATTGCTGTTGGGTGCAAGCGGAGCGCTCAACAACAAGGCCGTGCCGTCCCATTCCAGCAATTTCAGGCCCATAGCCTTGGTTAATGGAATATTCTGGTTGATACGCTTTTGAAACTGCGCTAGGCGCGACATGCCATGCTCCTGAAAACATAGTCCTGAAAAAAACAGGGACATCCTTATAACGGCAGACCCACAGATAAACTTTGGTTTTTTTACAGAAAAGCCCGGCTAGTGCCGGGCTTTTCACAGAATCCACAGTGTTTAGTGCCAAACCACCGGTTTACGCTCGGAATACCAGCCTTCGACCTGGCTTTCGTAAGCCGCTTCAACCACGTTACGTTTAAGCTTAAGAGTAGGTGTCAAAAAACTGTTTTCGATCGACCACTCATCTGTAATCACCGCAATGAACGCCAGTTTCTCGTGTGGGTCCACCGCATGATTTACCTGTTCTAGCAGGGAGTTCAGTTCTGCTTCAACAGTTTTGCGCACCGCCGGGTCTGCCATCTGTGGCCGCAAATTTTCATTCAGCACCACCAGTGCAAACGGGTTGGTCTGATTGGCACCGGAAACACAAACCATTTCAATGCTTTGATTTGCCATCAGTCGGTTTTCCAAAGCCGCCGGAGCAATGTACTTGCCTTTGCTGGTTTTGAACATTTCCTTGGTACGGCCGGTTAGCTTCAGGCGCCCCATCTCGTCCAGTTCGCCTTTGTCGCCGGTTTTCAGAAAGCCGTCTTCGCTCATGGTTTCGCGGGTGCGTTCTTCATCTTTAAAGTACCCCATCATGGTGGCCGGGCTTTTTACCAGTACTTCGCCGTTGTCATTGATGCGCACTTCCACACCGGGCAAGGCCTCGCCAACATAACCGATTCGCGAGCGCCCCGGTTTGCTCATATGGGAATAAGCCAGGTTCTCGGACATGCCATAACCTTCCAGCAATTCCAGACCAAGGTTGCGATACCAGCCCAGCACGTCATTTGACAGCGGTGCAGACCCGCTGCCCGCCAATTTCACCTTACCAAGCCCCAGGCCCTTGAGAATCTTTTTCTTGATGACGCCGCTAACCAGCGGGATTTTCAACAACAAATCGAGTTTTTTCTGCGGCATTTTCTTCAGTACGCCGTGCTGAAATTTCACCCACAGCCGGGGCACAGACAAAAACAACGTGGGCTGCGCGCGTTGAACATCGGCCACGAAAGTGTCCATGGATTCAGCAAAAAACAGTTGAAAGCCGTTATACAACGAGCCGAACTCCACAAAAGCACGTTCAAACACATGCGCTAGCGGCAAATAAGACAGCATGCGCTCGCTTGGTAAAAGGCCCAGAGTCTGAGTGACACCTTCAGCCGCAAACGCCATGTTCGCAAAGCTCAACATAACGCCTTTGGGCTGGCCGGTGCTGCCAGACGTATAGACCAGCGTGGCTAGCTCATCGGCTTCGCGCTTCACCCTCCCTTCCAGCGGCACCGTGTCGCGAATAATGTCGTTCCAAGTCACGAAGTCCGTGGGTGGGCTGGACGGAAACGAAATGCAATGCATGGTTTTTGGCACGCCGGGTTTCATCATGTCCCAGTCGTCCAGCTTGCCAACGAACAGCGCCTTGCACTCGGAGTGTTCAAGGATGTAGCCAACCGTGGTCGCGTTCAGCGTCGGGTAAATAGGTACGGACACATAACCCGACATCCAGATTGCCCAGTCTGCCATCACCCAGTGGGCACAGTTTTTTGAAATCAGTCCAATACTGCTCCCTGCGGGCAGATCCAGCGATTTCAGATACGCAGCCATGCGCCGGGCCTCGTCGGCTGCACGGCGCCAGGTAAACTCGTCAACCTGGCCGTTTCCTGTCGGCTGGGTCAGGTATAAGGAGTCCCCTATGGTGGCCTCCCAGTGGTAAATCATGTCCAGAGGTAGCTTATTCGTTGTTTTCATTGGATACCCTGCTCATTCAGTCCGATTGGAAAGCAGCCGTTTTAACCTTGGCGTTAAGCGCTTATTGGTCTGTATATCACGATGACACATTACACCAACGTATGATGTCTTGAAATATGCGAGCCAAACATTAAATGCTGTCAATATTCGCAATCGCCTGTCGGCCTTGTAACGCCCGCCAGACCGATGCAAAATCGCGCCGGGCTGCTTACCCCGCAAGCGCAAATCCTGTGGTAAACTTCCGCTCTTTATAAAGGAACAAAAAAGCCCACGAACGGCGAAAATAATCAACATAAAATCAGTTAACCGACCCGGAGATGGTTGTATGGCCAAGAGAATGTTGCGCACCCTGATTGGTGCATCCGTGCTTGCCGCTGCCAGTTTTGTTCAGGCAGCAGAGCTCCCTGTTGTTGCTATTACACAGATTGTAGAGCATCCCGCTCTGGACTCGGTTTATGAAGGCATAAAAGATGAACTGGCAGAGCGTGGCTATGTAGACGGCGACAACATTCGCATCATCCACGAAAGCGCTCAGGGCAACACCGGCATTGCCGCCCAGATTGCGCGTAAATTTGTGGGTGAAAGCCCCGCTGTTATCGTTGCCATCGCCACGCCGTCTGCGCAAACCGTTGCGGCCGCAGCCCGCGACATTCCGGTTGTATTTTCCGCGGTAACCGATCCGCTTGGCGCCAAGCTGGTGATATCACTGGACGCACCCGGCGCCAACATCACCGGCGTATCGGACATGCTGCCCATCGAAAAGCACTTGGATTTGCTACAGCGCCTGGTACCAAACGCCAAGCGTATTGGTACGGTTTACAACCCGGGTGAAGCCAACGCCGTGGCCCTGGTAGATATGATTGAAGAAAGCATGAAAGGCCGCGACATGGTGCTGGTAAAAGCCGCCGCCACCAAAACCTCCGAGGTGCTGGGCGCATCTCGTTCACTGGTGGGCAAAGCAGACGCCATCTACCTGACCACGGATAACACCGTCATCAGCGCCGCAGAAGCCGTAATTTCTGTGGGTGAACGCTCGAAAATTCCGGTATTCGCCGCTGACACCGCCACGGTTTCCCGCGGAGCAGTTGCTGCGCTGGGCTTCAATTATTACAATCACGGCCGCCAGACCGGTGCCATGGTCGTACGCATTCTGGAAGGTGCTAACACCGCAGACATGCCAGTAGAAACCATGGACACCCTGGACCTGTTTGTTAATCCTGAAGCCGCCGCACGCATGGGCATGACCATTGCCGATGACATTATTGCGGAAGCCAAAGAAGTGGTTTCTAACGCCAAGTAAAGCCTGACTTACACGGGCAGGCGGTAACCAACCCGACCTGTCCGTTTTCTTTTACAGCGAACCTTATCCATGCTCAGTAACATTGCCTTTTACGGCGCATTAGAAACCGGCCTGATATACGGCCTGGTTGCCTTCGGAATCTACCTGTCGTTCCGTGTTTTGGACTTCCCCGACTTAACCGTAGACGGCAGCTTTCCCCTTGGTGCCGCCGTAGCCGCCATGCTGATTATTTCCGGCTGGAACCCCTGGCTGGCAACCGGTGCCGCGATACTGGCCGGCATGGCCGCCGGTGCCGTAACCGCCCTGCTCAACGTAAAACTGAAAATCTTGAACCTGTTGGCGTCTATTCTGACCATGATTGCGCTCTATTCCATCAACCTGCGCATTATGGGCCGCCCCAACGTGGCCCTGTTGATGGAAGACACCGTGCTAACACCCTGGTACGAACTGGGGCTTGAATATCACCAGGTACCGGTGTTGCTGTTCACCCTCGTTATTGGTGTCTCACTGTTTTTGCTGTGGCGCTTCATGAAATCTGAAACCGGGCTAGCCATGCGCGCCACCGGTGCTAACGCCCGTATGGCCCGGGCCCAGGGCATCGCCACTGGTGGCATGATTATTCTGGGTGTGGCAGTTTCTAACGGCCTGGTAGGCCTGGCTGGCGCCCTGTTCGCCCAAAGCCAGGGCGCAGCCGACGTCACCATGGGTGTGGGCGTTATTGTGATCGGCCTGGCATCGCTGATTGGCGGTGAAGCGGTTATTACACCCACCAGCGTATTTCGTGCGTTACTGGCCTGCGTGGTCGGCGCCATTATTTACCGCCTGGCCATCGCCTTCGCACTGAACGCCGACGCCCTGGGCCTGAAGGCGCAAGATCTGAACCTGATTACGGCGGTACTGGTCACCCTGGCCATTGTTCTGCCCGGTGCCCGCGTGTCACTGATGAACAAATTCAAACGCAGAAAAGCCTGAGGAGGCACCATGATTACCGCAACTGACCTCCGGCTTACCTTCGGCGAAGGCACCCCCCTGGAAAACCCGGCTCTGCGTGGCATGAGCCTGACCGTCAACCAGGGCGAGTTTGTTACCGTTATTGGCAGTAATGGCGCCGGAAAATCCACATTCCTGAACGCCCTGGCCGGTGAAGTGCTGGTAGACAGCGGCAAAATTCTTGTCGATAACATCGACGTAACCAAGCTGCCTACCCACAAGCGCACCAGTCGCGTAGCGCGGGTATTTCAGGACCCTTTAGCGGGAACCTGTGAAGGATTGTCCATTGAAGAAAATCTGGCCCTGGCCATCAAACGCGGCAAACGCCGTGGCCTGGGCACTGCGGTGAAAAAACAGTACCTGGAACGCTTTCGCTCCAGCCTGGCTACGTTGGGTTTGGGCCTGGAAAACCGCCTGACCGATAAAATGGGCCTTCTCTCTGGCGGCCAGCGCCAAGCCGTTAGCCTGTTGATGGCAAGCCTGACACCGTCCAGCATTCTGCTGCTAGACGAGCACACCGCTGCGCTGGACCCAAAAACCGCGTCTTTCGTGCTGGAACTGACCCAGAATATCATCGCTGAACAGAAACTCACGGCACTGATGGTCACCCACAGCATGAAGCAGGCGCTGGAGGTAGGCACCCGCACCGTGATGCTGCACCAGGGCGAAGTGGTTTTCGACATTGCTGGCAAAGACCGCGAAGGGCTGGAAGTGAAAGATCTGCTCAACCTTTTTGAACAACAACGCGGCCTGACCGTAGACGACGACAGCCTGCTGCTGGGCTAAACCCTGTCACACGGCGGTTGTCTAAAAAGACACACCCGCCCCCCAACACATCGAAGCCCTTTGGTTTTCAGTTTGTTGCGATTTTGCAAGCGCTTTTCCATTGATTTTAACCGTCATATTAGCTCGGGCCATAGCCGGGCTTTTCTTTTAAAAACACTACATCCTGTTATACTTGCGTTCACTTAGACCTATATATAGTTCTACGCACTAATCTGTTGTAGAAATAAATACGTAGATAGACACAAATTCCCAGTCTGGCGCTCATTCCAAGCGTCTGGCGAAAGCACTGACATGGCGCACCGCACACGGCGACGCTTTTTTCCCGACACACACAGTTCGAGGGCGGCAATGAACGCTAAAGCACAGGCACTAGTCACAACCATTCCGATGCAAGACGCATCGCTGGACATCTGGAACAGCAAGTACCAGCTGAAAACCAAAACCGGCGAAGCCGTCGACAAAGACATTCTGGCCACCTACGAGCGCGTAGCCCGTGCCCTGTCAGAAGTCGAAAACAAAGACGTGCGCGCCAAGCACTACAAAGACTTCGCCTGGGCCCTGAAGCACGGCGCCATTCCTGCCGGCCGCATTATTTCCAACGCTGGCGCACAGGCGCACAAGCCGGCCACCTCCACCATCAACTGCACCGTTAGTGGCAACATTAACGACTCCATGAACGACATTTTGGGGAAAAACCACGAAGCAGGCCTGACGCTCAAAGCCGGCTGCGGTATCGGTTATGAATTCTCTACCCTGCGCCCCCGCGGTGCCTACGTAGCCGGCGCCGGTGCCACCACATCCGGCCCGTTGTCGTTCATGGACATCTTCGACCGCATGTGCTTCACTGTGTCATCAGCCGGTGGCCGTCGCGGTGCCCAAATGGCCACATTTGACGTTCACCACCCGGACATCATCGACTTCATCCAGGCCAAGCGTGAAGATGGCCGCCTGCGCCAATTCAACCTGTCGCTGCTAATCACCGAAGACTTCATTGACGCCGTACGCAACAACGACGACTGGAAGCTGTCCTTCCCGGTGACCGCTAAAGAAGTAGAAGAAGAAGGCCTGGACCTGACCGACCCGGCCCAGTTTGTATACCGTGACTTCCCGGTAGTAAAAAACTACGTGGTGAACGCCGAAGGCGAAGTAGCCTGTCGCATTTACCGCACTCTGAAAGCCCAGTTCATCTGGGACACCATCATGACCTCCACCTACGACTACGCCGAGCCAGGCTTCATCCTGATCGACAAAGTAAACCAGATGAACAACAACTGGTTCTGCGAGGACATTCGTGCCACCAACCCCTGTGGCGAACAGCCCCTGCCCCCTTACGGCAGCTGCCTGCTGGGTTCGGTAAACCTGACCATGTTCGTGGACTACCCGTTCACCGACAAAGCCAGCTTCAACTATGAGAAGTACAAAAAAGTCGTTGGCATCTTCACCCGCATGCTAGACAACGTTGTGGAAATCAACGGCCTGCCGCTGGCACAGCAACGCCACGAAATTACCTACAAGCGCCGCCACGGCATGGGCATTCTGGGCCTGGGTTCTACCCTCGCCATGCTGCGCATGCCTTACGGTTCTGAAGAGTCTGTGGTATTCACTGAAGACGTAGTACGTGAAATGGCCGTAGAAGGCTGGAGGCAGTCCCTGGCCCTGGGCGAGGAAAAAGGCGCGGCGCCGATTATGGACGACGAATTCGAAATCACCCCGAAAATGCTGGGTAAATGCCCGAAGCTGACAGCCGACGGCTACAACCTGGGCGACAAGCTCAAGGGCCGTGTGCTTCACGCCAAGTACAGCCGCTATATGCAGCGCATCGCCGAAGTAGAGCCGGAGCTGGTGGCCCAGCTGTCCGAGAAAGGTGGCCGCTTTACTCACCACACCTCCATCGCGCCCACCGGTACTATCAGCCTGTCACTGGCCAACAACGCCAGTAACGGCATAGAGCCAAGCTTCTCGCACCATTACGCCCGCAACATCATTCGCGAAGGCCGTAAAACCAAAGAGAAAGTCGACGTGTTCTCCTTCGAGTTGCTGGCCTACCGCCACCTGAGCAACCCGGGCGCCATGCCGTTCTCGGACGACACAGACAAAAAACTGCCGGATTACTTCACCACATCAGATGACGTAACCCCTGCCCAACACGTAGACATCCAGGCCGCAGCCCAGTTGTGGGTAGATTCATCTATCTCCAAAACCGCCAACGTGCCTACAGACTTCCCCTACAAAAACTTCAAAGACATTTACATGTACGCCTTCGACAAAGGCCTGAAAGGTTGCACCACCTTCCGCTTCAACGCAGAAGCTTTCCAGGGCGTACTGGTTAAAGAATCCGATTTGGAAAACACCGTCTACGAATTCACCCTGGACGATGGCACCAAAGTAAAACTGAAGGGTAACGAACAGGTCGATTACGACGGCGAAATTCACTCCGCCGCCAACCTGTTTGATGCTTTGAAAGAAGGCACTTACGGAAAGTATTGATCCGAAAACCGACACAGGAATACAGACATGACAGTAAAAATTAGCAATAAAATCGTCGGTTATCGGGTAACCAAAGCCGACGAAAACAATCAGCCCGCGCCGGCTGTAGAAAGCACACTCGTTAAGATGAACGAATATATCGAGCGGCCAGAGTTTTTGTTGGGCACCACCTACAAAATCAAACCGCCGGTGGCGGAGCACGCAATGTACATTACCATTAATGACATTCTGCTGAACGAAGAGACCGACCACGAAAGCCGCCAGCCCTACGAAGTGTTCATCAACTCCAAGTCGATGGAACACTTCCAGTGGGTTATCGCCCTTACCCGCGTAATCTCTGCGGTATTTCGTAAAGGCGGCGACCTGACCTTCCTGGTGGAAGAACTGCGCTCGGTATACGACCCCAACGGCGGCTACTTCAAAAAAGGCGGTGTGTTCATGCCGTCACTGGTGGCCGAAATTGGCGCTGTGATTGAAAAACACCTGAAGGCCGTTGGCCTGATGGAAAGCGAAGAAATGAGCGACAACACCAAACGCATACTGGCTGAAAAGCGGGCTGATTTTGAAGCCAATCAGAGCAAAGCCACCAACGACGACACGTCTGGTGACTTTCCACCCAACGCCACCACCTGTGGCAAGTGCAGCACCAAAGCGGTGATTGTGATGGATGGCTGTGCGACTTGCTTGAATTGTGGTGATAGTAAGTGTGGTTAAGTTGATAGCGTAATGAAGTGATAAAAAGGCCCGGGGTTTTGCTTCGGGCCTTTTTTTTGGATAGCAGCTGAGTATTTTTAGTAATCGCGTGGCAGCTTCGTTATTGCGTTGTGATATTACAAAGTTTGACGATGTTAAGCTGGTAATCTGCTGCTTTTGGGCTAGTTTTGTGAGTGATTCGCTTCGAAACTGCGTGATCGTGATGGGTGAAAACGAAGATGTCAGATGACTCAATCATGAAGGGCGCTGTCCAATACGCTGTTATGTGGCTATTTAAGTTATGAGAAATTTCCCAGCACGTTTATTGGTTGTCGGTGGCCTTATAGTAATTTTATTTGGCTTTGTTTACGGTTCGATTTTTGCGGGCATTCCGTATCAGGATCCAACTCCGGCAATGTCAGCTAATTATGATTTTCACTTCAGCGTTTCAAGTATTATCCTAGTAATCGGGTTTGGTTCGCTGCTCCTAGGCATTGTAGGTGCGGTTGCTAAATTCATGTTCAAGAAACTGAGCAAAAACGGAGGGATCACATGAATGAGTTTTTAGCACATTACAAGGCACTTAAACGTAACTAAAACAGTTGGTTACGTTTCGCTTCGCTACACATTTTAACCCACTATTTTAGTCCGCTTAGTGCGGCGTTATATTTCAAGGAGTGGACTTTGGAGCTCGTAATCGGGAATAAAAATTACTCGTCATAGTCGTTAAGGCCATGGCTGCTATTGTCAGTCCACGGGCTACCTTTTAAGGAATTGAGGATTCCGCTTGAGCAGGAAAATACCTCCGTCGCTATCACCCAGCACACCGATGCAGGGAAAGTTCCTGTGCTCAAGGATGGTGATCTGACCACCTGGGATTCGCTGGCAATTTGTGAATATATTTCAGAGCAGTATCTGGACGGCCGCGGATGGCCACGTTCCGTTCGTCCAAGAGCAGAAGCAAGATCTTGCAGTGCTGAAATGCACTCGGGCTTCCCAGAGATTCGAGGCCAATTGCCAATGAATTGCCGCGCAATCGGACGCAAAAGATCTCCTAATACAACTCTTGAACGAGAGGTGGCTCGGATAGATCGAATCTGGTCACAGTACCGAGAAGCCTATTCGGGTGCCGGTCCGTGGTTGTTCGGTGAGTTCTCTATCGCGGATTGTATGTTCGCTCCAGTTGCGTCGCGATTTAAAACCTACGGGATCAATATCTCGACTATATCTACTGAATACATGCATTTCATTCTCGACAATGAACAAATGAGAGAGTGGATTAGCCAAGCTCACGGTGAGCTCGAAACCATGGACGTGTCCGAGGTAGGAATATAACAATCACAGGCACGGCGACGGCTACTACATTGCGGCTTCGCCTCCATTTCGCAGCCGCGCGTGCTGTTGGCGTTATGTGCAAGGATGAGTATAAGTCGTAAAGGATTTTTGGGAGTGACTTCCATAATATGTATCATTTCTATTGTGCTAAATTTTTACCATCTTACTTATACAGGTGACATCGTTGCTTCTGCAGCTGGTTATTTTACCTCTCTTTTTTTGTTGCCAATTTTTTTGGCTATAACCCCCTCTGGGATTTTAGTCGTCTTTAAATAAAATAAGTTTAATCCTAAACAAAAGTGGTGGTTATTCGTTGCTCCATTGCTCGCTATCATATTTTTTCTTGGATATTTCTACTGGGCAATGCAATATGGTATATGATTAGCGTTAATTACACATGACAAACTGTTCAAGCGGACAAATAACAGTTGGCTAGTTTCGCTCCGTTTCACATTTTAGCCAACTAAAACTTTCCCCTTAACAGGACGTTAGGCTTACTATATGAAAGTAATTAATACTAAATTAACTCATTCGGCTTCAGTAGCTTCTGGTATCACTTTTTCGGGAATAATACTGTTTTTAAACTTTGGAACTCTCATTTCAAATAACCTTCTACAGAGCATTAAATTGTTACATTTCGCAGCTTATATGTTAGGATTTTTAATTTATTTCTGTTTTGGCTATATTATATGTAGATTTCTGTTGTTAGTTTTATACCCAATATATTTGCGGACATCAAAAAAAATTTCAATAATAATTTTTACTCTGGTGGGGGCTTCGGTTGCGATGATTACGAAATTTCTTCTTGGTTCATTATTAAGATCTACATTTGATGCTCCGTTTTCGATGAATTATGAATCAATGGCGAGCTATTTTATGTTCGGCATTTTTGGTTCATGTTGCGCTATTCCAGCTTGGTATGTATTAAGAAAGCATGAGCCTAACAATGCATTACAGCGGACAAGCCGCTGAATGCGGCGTTATAGATAAGGGAGCATCTGTGAGAACGTATAAGTTGTTAGCAGCAGACGGAACTATAGTCATCAGCAAAACGCCTGGCACTCTGGGCGGCAACTCCAAAGCGAAAATCTATGGTCGCTTGGATTGCACCGCAGCCAATGGAGCGCTTTCGAAAGGCTATGCAGAACATCGTGTCTTCTTTGCGGACGAGCAGAATGCAATTCACACTGGATATAGACCCTGCGGAAGGTGCATGACCTCACAGTATAAAGATTGGAATTCTGGCCCAGAAGGTAAGGAGAGTTATCCGTGGAAACAGCTGCCCAAGTAAAAACCATAACAAGTCGCTTAAGTTTGTTCCCGGCCTGTCGGCCGTCCACCGGACGTCCCTTTCGGGCCGCCGCTTAGCTTCGCGTTATGCTTTGTTTTTGCGTGGTGCGCAACATGCTAGAGTTCCCTCGTGATTAGATCATTCCGTCACAAAGGACTGAAACGGTTCTACTCGTCTGGCATACAGTCTGATCACGCCAAGAAGCTGCGTATGCAGCTCGCTGCTCTGGATACCGCTATTTCGGTAGAAGACATAGACATCCCTGGTTTTCGGCTTCACTTATTGAAGGGAAAAGACAAAGGGCGGTGGTCGATTTGGGTTAACGGAATTTGGCGCATGACGTTTGAATTTCAGGACAGCAACGCCTACATTCTTGATTATGAGGATTACCATTAATGACTATGCATAACCCGCCACATCCTGGTGAGTTCATTCGGGAGGTGTATCTGGAGCCTTTCGGCATCAGTTCCCGTCAGCTTGCTTCCAGTTTGGGCGTTTCCCCTTCTACGTTGTCTCGCTTGCTCAAAGGGAATAGTGGTATCAGCCCGGAGATGTCTTTGCGGCTATCTAAGGTTCTCGGGCGCACTCCTGAGAGCTGGCTGGCTATGCAAGATATGTATGATCTATGGGTAGCCCGTAGCACGGTCAATCTGGATGGCATTCATCCCTTGGACTTCGAAGCAGCTTAACCAGTGCAGGCCGGGCGACTGTTTAGTCGTTGCTCCTTCGTCGCAACACCTAAACTACGCCTGCTGCTGGCGTTAGGGTTGATCGTAATGTCCTCCAATGGCGAAAACATAAATGGATCTGTCGTCGAACCGGTATATGAGCCTATCCTTCTGTGAGATGCGCCTTGACCACAAACCTGACAAGCTATGTTTAAGCGGCTCGGGTTTGCCGATGCCAGCTAATGGATCGTCAGAGCGGAGCAATTCTTTCAGCAGTTTGCAGAGAGCTTTGTGCAGCTTCTTGTCCTTCTCGCGCATCTTTTCATATGCCTCCCAAGTACTGCCCTCAAATACCAGTAATCTCATTCATCTGCTCATTATTAGGTATGTATCCTTGGCCACGGCTGTGAGTATCGAGGGAGGCCGCAATTTGTTGCATCAGATCTTGATTCTGAAGAACATGCAGTGTTTCTTGTTCTCTTTCCCAGTCCTCAGCACTCATGATCACGAATGCTTCTCCAGCACGACGCGTCACCTTGAGAGGTTCGTGTCTGCTAATAACCTGCTCTACAAGGCTTTTCAGGTTGTCTCTGAACTTGTTTACACTGATTATATTCATAATCTCACCATCACGTACGGAAACTCAGTACAACTATATCGCAATAGCCCTAACAAGGCCAAGCACAGCAACAGCTTTTTCGTTGCGGCTTTGCCTTCACTACAAAGCTGCGCGTGTTGGCGGCGTTGAGGCTGTAGAAAAACCCAAGTCAGATTGATTTAGGTAGCATTGAGCAAACAGACAAGGAGCCGTCGGAATGCCTCGTTTCAAGAACTACAACTACGATCAAGATTCGATGGTGGTCATCAACTACCAAGAGCAGCTCCAACCCGGTACCTTTGTACACGCCGTTTATTACCTGATTGAGCACAAGCTGGATCTGTCGATTTTTCATCCTAAGTACCGCAACGACGACACTGGCTGGCCTACGATCCCGCTATTCTCTTGAAGATCATCCTGCTCGCTTACTCCAAAGGCATCACCTTGGAGTGGTACAACTAATTGCACCACCACAGCAGTCTTGAAGGGTTTACGCCAGCATTGACCATCACTGGAGAAGAACGACATGAGCACAACTACTGCACCTTATCCAATCGGTACGCCCGACGCTCCTTGGGGCGACGTGGAACGCGCAGAGTGGTTGTCACGACAGCCCCGGAAACGCAGCTACGAGTCCGAGGTGTTGAGTGTGACCGAGCGCCTGCGCCCGCGCTTCGACGCGGAACAGTATGGCCGTCTGGACTATGGCTCCGAAAGCTATCCGCTGATGGCGATCCGGAGTCGCGACTGGCGTGACGATCTGCCGGTCGTGCTGATAACGGGCGGAGTACACGGCTATGAAACCAGCGGTGTACAAGGTGCGCTGCAGTTTGTCGATCAGCATGCGGCGGATTACGCGGGCCGCGTCAACTTGCTGGTCGTACCCTGTGTTAGCCCTTGGGCTTACGAGCGCATTCATCGTTGGAACCCGAACGCGGTTGACCCGAACCGCTCGTTCCGCCATAGCAGTCCGGCTGAGGAGTCGGCGGCGCTGATGCGACTGGTGGCGCCCGTTCGCGATAAAGTACTGATGCATATCGACCTGCACGAAACCACTGATACCGACGAAACCGAGTTTCGTCCTGCGCTGGCGGCCCGCGACGGCAAGCCGTTCGAGCCGACTAGGATTCCCGATGGCTTCTATCTGGTCGATGACAGCGAGAACCCGCAGCCTGAGTTTCAACAGGCGGTGATCAAGGCGGTGGAGCAAGTCACTCATATCGCTCCGGCCGATGACAGCGGCGAGCTCATCGGCTCACCGGTGGTCGCTCGGGGCGTTATCCAGTATCCGCTCAAGCAGCTGGGCCTGTGCGCCAGTATCACCAGCGCCCCGTACAAGACCACCACCGAGGTCTATCCCGACAGCCCCCGTACAACGCCCAAGCAATGCAATGCTGCACAGGCTGCCGCAGTGTGTGCGGCTATCGACTACGCGCTGGCGCATCAGTAATCAGGGTGATAACCCGACTTCCCTTCAGGCAAAATAGCAGTCTGGCTGTTGTTGAACGTTGCACTCGCATTCCGAAATGCATAACAAATGCAGGCAAGGGACGCTCCTAATGTCGCACTCCTGCTGCTGCACGCGTTATGTGAGTCCACAAATTTCGAGGATTAAAATATGATTTTAAGGGTTTTCGGCACCATTGGGACATTTCTTCTAGTTTTCCTGGGGCTAATGTATGAAGTTGGCGACTTTAACGTCGAAGAATTTTTCGTTTTTCTGGGACTCGGGTCTATAGCGGGCTTAATCGCTTGGTTTAAACTTTTTAAACCAAGCTCTAGACGTAAGGGCAATTAGTATCAGTACGTTTAGGAAAATGCCAATCGCGCCAGACTTGGTTGCGTTGATTAAAAGAGCCAAGTCCGCTGATTTCGATTCAACTGCGAAAAAAGACCCATGACGTCCTCACTTCACCGCCTGTACTCTTTTCGTCGCTGTCCCTATGCCATGCGCGCCCGTCTCGGCCTCTTGTTTGCTGATTTTCAGGTGGAGTTGCGGGAGATAATGTTGAAAAACAAACCGGACCAGATGCTGGCGATTAGCCCGAAAGGCACGGTGCCTGTTTTACAGCTTTTGGATGGTACCGTGGTTGAAGAGAGCCGGGAAATAATGGTGTGGGCGCTTCGGCAGCAAGATCCACAAGGGCTTTTAAATGCAACGGTTTTGGATCAGGCTAATGCTCTGATTGAGCAAAACGACAATGACTTTAAACATTGGTTGGATCGCTATAAATACGCCGACCGATATCTCGAAATGACCCAGTCAGAGTATCGGCAACGGGGCGAGGCTTTTTTACAGGTTTTAGAAGAGTTGCTGACCAAAAACGCTTACCTACTGGGGAATAACGCGACCATTGCCGATATTGGTATCGTGCCTTTTGTTCGCCAATTCGCCCATGTGGATCGCGATGTTTTTTACCGCCTACCTTACCCGAACCTGCATCTGTGGTTACAACACTGGCTGGAGCACTCATTCTTTCTGCAAGCCATGACCAAGTTTCCGCCATGGCAAGAGGGAGATGACGTTGTGGTTTTCCCTTCTTAACACTGCAAAGAGGCGAATTTATATGCCTCGTTTCAAGCACTGTCGTGCGATACCGTCCCGCTCTTCACCACCTTACCAAGTCTTTCAGCCAGCACGCCGGTGGCCGCTAGGCGAACTTTCCAAGGCCCCTTTGGTCCCATTCTACAGTCGCCGCTTTTTGTGACTCGCGTCATGCCTGAAACACCCAACATTACTGGAGAAAATCTATATGCATATCCAAATAAATACAGACAAGAATATTTCCGGAAACGAGGCTATGACTCAGAGTGTCAAAAAAATTCTTGACCACGTTCTCGCGCGCTTCGCGGGTCAAATCACTAGGCTGGAAGTACACCTTAGCGACGAGAACAGCGCCTCGAAGTCGGGCATGATTGACAAACGATGTTTGCTAGAGGCTCGGCTTGCGGGTCGTGACCCGGTATCGGTGAGTAACTTGGCACTCACGGTTGAGCAAGCGGTAACCGGTACCGCTCATAAGATGGTTAGCCTGCTGGGACGTGAACTGGGCAAACTCGGCAAACGCTAATGACTGTCGGCCTTGAGCCTGGCAAGGCGGACTCAAGGCCGTCAGCGTTAGCTGACTGACCAGAACTTCGGGGCCTAGTCTCGCATTTTGCCCCGCCGAATCACGAAGCGTCGCACAACGTTGCGCTAGCGCGATGGAACGCTAAGGCAATCCATGCTGGCATCGCCCAGTTCGGTGCCACCGTCTACCGTCATAATCGTCCCGTTCATATAGTGGCCCATATCACTAGCAAGAAAAATCGCGGCGTCGGCTATTTCTTTGGCTTCACCAAATCGTTTACTGGCAATTTTCTTGGCCATTATTGCTTTCGTTTCGGGGGTGGGCGCTAAACGCTCGGCGCCTTCGGTGCCGCTGATTGGCCCTGGTGAAATGCCGTTGACCGTAATGCCAGACGCGCCCCATTCCACTGCCAGGCATTTAATCATCATATTGATGCCCGCTTTGGCTGCGCAAACATGAACCTGGAAAGGCATTGCAGAAACGGCTTGTGGAGCACTGATCGCGATTAAGGAGGCACCTTTGTTAAGGTGCTGAAAGCCTAAATGGAATACGTTGTATGTGCCAAGAAGGTCAATATCGATAACAGTCTTAAAGCCTTTCGGCGAGATCCCCAAGGCAGGTGCCGGGAAGTTACCGGCCGCACCGGAAATCAAACAGTCAATCTTGCCAAGTTGCGCAACACAGGCCTGCAAAGCGCTCGCCACCTGTTCGGGGTCTCTAACGTCAGCCGTTAACGCAATCGCACTGTGTCCATTGCTGCTTTTAACACTTTCAGAAATCTCTTGAGCTGCCGCTGCGGCTTTATCTGCGTTTCGGCCAAGTACGGCCACCTTCGCACCAACGGCCGCCATGCCTTTGGCTATACCCAGATTGATGCCGCTGGTTCCGCCAGCAATAAAAACCACTTTATCTTTTAGCGTTGTCGGGTCAAACATATCCGCTTGCTCCTTTGTGCGGTTTTTAAACTGCACACTGACTGGCGGTAGAAACACTTTCATGTAAGTCAGGCCAAGCAGTGGCAAAAGATTGCTCGTTCGAGTATCCATCCTTTTGTGTGGAGTTCAAGCAGAATATATAGGGGTCGACTGGAGGGTGTGTCTTCCCTGAAAATTGGATGGGGCAACTTGAAAATCGGGCCAGCAAGCGGATTCCAGAGGTAGCAATCCGATCCTCAAATGTGAAGTATTTTAGGGTTCGCCTCGGTCGTCAGTGGAAATTCCCGCGCCCACCGGGCATTCCTCCGGGCGGGGCTTGCTCTCCGCTTCGGCCGCCAGCACCTTGATCATGCATTGGTATTGAGGCGCTGCCTTCAGCAGCTTCGGTCCGATGGCGACGAGCTTTTTGACCTGCTCTTTGCTCAGTGTGAAGGAAGTCGGCATATCCAGATAATAGCGAGGTTTCTCGCCGGGAATTTGACTGGCCTGCTCGAAATTAATCTCAATCACATACGGATCGATATCGGCTGCAAACGCAATAGGCTTGGGGGCCTGAGGACACTGTTGGGCCAGCAACGCGGCGCAGGCCTGGTCGTTCATTTGGGTCTGCACGCGGGTATAAAGGGCCTCGCGTAGTTTGGTCACGCTGTCATAACTGTAATTATCCATAGCCACCGTGCCGGCTTTCGCTGCCACGGTGAAGAATCCCGGCGGTTTCTCGCTGCGGCTGAGCTGATCTTCACTTTGGGTGCGCGCGTTAACCACGATCAACACCAGCTGCCTGATGGCGCCCTCGTTAATGCGAGTTCGAATGAAGCCGCGATCAAAGGCATTCAAAACAGATCTTGCTCCGATGTTATCCGATAAACCGCCATCCATCAGGTGGATATAGCGATTCTCTTTATCCAGATAAACGCTCAGGTTTTTCGCAGCATTGTAACGTTCAGTGGTCCAGCTAGCGGGCCTGATCGCGCCCTTGTACCACCAGGGGGCGTTGTAGCCTTCAGCCAACGGATAATTTTTCAGGCTGATGGGGGTCAAAAGAAAGGGGAAAGCGGATGAGGCCGCCACAGCACTGGAGACCGGGTATGAATCCAGCCGCGAACCAAGGGCGTCGAAATACTCTTGGGTAAAGTCAAAGCGTCGGTCAACACCCAAATTGGTGGCGTTGAGAATAACAAAGGGTCGCCCGTTACGTTGCAGTTGTTCAAATGTCGCCGAATCGAAGATGTCTCTATCGTACAACTCTGCAGCCATGTCTATCCTGCTGAAATACGGCGACACCAGTCGCGCCCAGTTCACAGGATTGAAAAGCCGGCCGGCCAATGCGCCCTGAACATCGCGCTCCAGAAAACGGCCCTCGAAGTCTTCAAACAACCGTTCCCGAAACAACCCGTAATAAGCGGCCGTGAAAGAACCACCCGATACCGAAGAGATACAGTCCACTTCATCCAAAAGGCGCTTATCCTGGCCATCGACACGAATAACCGTATCGCTCAGAGATTCCATAATGCCATAGGATAAAGCGGCCGCACGCGTACCGCCGCCGGAGAACATGAGGCAGACAAAAAGGGAATCGCTATTAAGTTCGCTGCGATCAAGGGCATCAAACCGATAGCCTGACTCTGCATCAAAGTTTTGGCTTCGATCGTTGACGATATAGTGAGCGCAGCCCGGGAGTAGGATAAAAGCCAAGATGACGATGCCCAGTCGTATGGCATGCCGACTCATCATTTGGCCTCCGTGAACTCGATCATAAACGGCATAAGGGAAGATGTGTTGCGCAAATCAATTTCGCATTTTTCAGGAGAGAAATTGAGTGGGGGGCCAAGGGTCACCTCATACACGCCGCTTTCGAGTTCAAGTTTGGTGTTGGTGGTCCCCATAAAATGACCGTTGATCAGCACGCGGCGCCTGCGTGGAAATAATGCGACTAAATATTCTTTTGACATAACCTCGCCCCCTTCCTTGCTTCTGCAGCTAGAGGTTGACTGATAGCAAATGGGCTAAAGCTCAGCTCACCATAAACTCCGAACTCAGCCAGCCATCTATCGGCGTGCGAAGCTATTATGTTTATAGTTCCTCCAATAGAGCAGCACAAGGAAACGAGGCGTGTTGTTTTGCTCACCCGGCGTCGCAGAACTGTGGTTCGACAGCGTTGAAGACAACAACAAATTCTTTTCTAATCCCGACTATCTGCGCGATATTCAACCCGATGAGCGCCGCTTCGCTGAAATGGAAAACACGCGTTTTTTTGTCACCGAAGAGTTCAACGTTATTATTTAAGTTCACCACGCCACTACAATGTTGGGCTGCCAGGAATACGGTTTATGTTGCTCAAGCAGACGGCTTCGCCTCGGCATAGCGGTTCATCAGAAATTATTGAAAAAAGGGAGTTAAATGGATATTGAAATGACCGTCGTGGATGCATTTACAGATTCTGTTTTCAGTGGGAACCCAGCTGCCGTGATCATCACGGATACTTGGCTATCCGACGGGTTAATGCAGTCTATTGCTGCCGAAAACAACCTTTCGGAAACCGCCTTCCTGGTTTTAGGTGAGGCATCAATTTATCAAATCCGATGGTTTTCGCCGCTCACAGAAATTGATTTTTGCGGCCATGCAACTTTGGCCTCGGCCTTTGTCTTGTTTGACCAAAGTCCTGAACTAACCAGCCTCAAATTGTCAGCGAAAGCCATTGGGGATTTCTCGGTAGCGAAAACGGAGTCAGACCAGATTCAAATGGACTTCCCGAACACCAAGCCTGAGAAAGTCGACACTATTCCTGACAGCCTGATGTCCGGCCTTTCCATTCCGCCAGCGGAAGTCTTTCGTAACTCACAAGCGTATTTTGTGATCTACAGATCCGAGTCAGACGTTTTGTCTGTGCTTCGTAATAACGAGTTGCTGGCTCAGCTCAAACCCCTTGATGTTGTTGTAACCTGCCAGTCTGAAACACAGGGTTATGATTTCATATCACGGTACTTTTGGCCGGCAAGTGGCGGGGATGAAGACCCGGTAACCGGATCTATTCACACAGGTCTGGCGCCATTCTGGGCTGAGCGTTTGGGTAAAACTGACTTGATGGCGTATCAAGCCTCAAAACGGGGAGGCCTGCTCAATTGTGTGGTTTCAGGCGACCGTGTATTCATTTCCGGCAGCGCGGTCCAGTATTCAAAAGGTTACATCACCGTTTAGTGTCGTCACTATTTTGCGGGGGTGTATTCAACCCTGTCATCTAACTGTCGGAAAACTGACACAAAGCCTTCACCTTGCCCTGCTAGTTTCAACGTAATCCAGCAGGAATAGAGTGTATGACGTCTATCTTTGTTTTTTACGCCGTCGCAGCCATGGCCAGCCCTTATCTTATTTACAGGCTTGCGGCCAGGCTTCAGCTTTCGCGGGCGAAACATCCCTCGCTCCGGGGGCACAGTAACCTGTCCCGGCGCGTTGCTCGCCTGATTCCTTTCTTCAGCTACAGCGAACACGGCTTTTTCGCCAGTGACGGTGCGCCGCCAGCGGTGCAAAAACAGCGCCGCCAGGCAATTCGAGGGCTTCAGGCCAACGCCGAGCGGCATTGCGCTAAAACCCTGGCGCACTGCCGCGCTATTCAGAACAGCGTATCGGATGTGCGTTTTACCAGCCGCTACCGGGTGCCCTTCCCCTACAGTAGGCAACTGCCAGACTGCTTCCTGCTCGGTTCCATGGCCGATGAAACGCGGGGCTCCCAGGTTCGGGATCTGGATGGTAACTGGCGCTATGACCTGTCTGGTTCTTACGGCGTCAACGTCTTCGGCTACGACTTCTACAAACAGTGCATGGATGAGGGCATCGCGCAAACCAAAGCCCTCGGGCCGGTGCTGGGCTCGTATCACCCACTGATTGCTGAAAACGTGAATATCATCCGCCAGGTGTCCGGGCTGGACGAGGTGTCGTTTCACATGTCCGGCACTGAAGCCGTCATGCAGGCGGTGAGGCTGGCGCGCTACCACACTGGCAAGACCCACCTTGTGCGTTTCTGCGGCGCCTACCACGGCTGGTGGGACGGCGTTCAACCGGGCATCGGTAACACCCGCAAAGCCCGCGATGTTTACACGCTGGCAGATCTGAGCGAACAAACCCTGCACGTATTGCGCACCCGCAGTGATATCGCCTGTGTGCTGATAAACCCTCTGCAGGCGTTCCACCCCAACAGTGATGCTCCCTCTGACACTGCGCTTATTGCCAGCGATCGCAGCAACGGTTTCGACAAACAGCGCTATAGCGAGTGGCTCACCCAAATTCGGGATGTGTGCACCGAACGCGGGATTGTGCTGATTTTTGATGAGGTGTTTACCGGCTTCCGGCTGGCCTATCGCGGCGCGCAGGAATTCTACGGCGTACAGGCGGACCTGGTGACTTACGGCAAAACCCTGGGCGGCGGCCTGCCGGTCGGTGTACTGGCGGGAACTCAGAAGCTGATGCAGCGCTTCAAAGACAACCAGCCGGTCAACGTCTCCTTTGCCCGCGGCACTTTCAACTCCCACCCCTATGTGATGGGGGCGATGAATGTGTTCCTGAACCGCATAGGGCAGTCCGATATCCAGCAACAATACCAGGAGTCAGAAAACCTGTGGAACACCCGGGTGGCCCGATTCAATCAGCGGCTGGAAAGCGAGGGGCTGCCTCTGCGAATTACCAACATTCATTCGATTCTGTCGGTGCTTTATAACCTGCCCGGCCGCTACAACTGGATGTTCCAGTTCTACCTCCGGCAGGCTGGCCTTGAGTTGAGCTGGACTGGCACCGGACGGCTGATTATGACTTACCGCTTTACCGATGACGACTTCAACCAGGTGATTGAGCGGTTTGTCAGTGCCGCTCACGAAATGCAGGCAGACGGCTGGTGGTGGCAAAGCCCGGAGCTGACCAATAAGGCAATCAAGCGACAGTTTCTGGTTGACATGCTGACAGCCCGATTCCCGTTTCTTGCAGGCAGGCTGTCTGGCCCGCTGGCAACATTTCGTGACGCGTCGGCTGAAGAATTAAGTGGGAAGCGCGGCTCCGGCCCGGCAAAAAACCAACGCCAATACTCCAGAAAGGTGGGTTGAGTATGACTATGCAACCGCAGAACAACGGCGAACCCCAGTTCCGTAATGGGCTTAGAGCAGAATTTGACGATTTTCTCAGTCAGCAGGCCCGGCGTTTCGACCCCGAAAACTGCTTGCGGATCGACTTTCACTGCCACGACCATAACAGCGACGTGCCGGATGAACTCTGGGGCCGAATACTGCGCCTGCCCGAAACCTGGATTAAAACCAAGAAACTGGTGGAGGTTCTGGGGCAGAACGGCAGTTCCGTGGTAACCGTCACCAACCACAACAACGCGCGGTCTTGCTGGGCGCTTCAAGAAAAAGGAGTGGATGTGCTGGTGGGCTGCGAGTTCACCTGTTTCTTCCCCGAGTACGATCTGTTTATTCACGTGCTCACTTACGGCTTCACTCGCGAACAGGAAGTGCTCCTTAACGAGAAGCGCCAGAATATTTACGATTTTCTGCGCTACGCCACCCGTTATGATATTCCGGTGATTCTGCCCCACCCGCTCTACTTCTACAGTCGCAACGAGCGGATTGATTTGTGCCTGTTCGAAAAGTTGGCGGTTATGTTCTGGCGCTTTGAAGTGCTGAACGGCCAGCGGGATCTGTGGCAGAGCGTACTCACACTGAACTGGGTGCAAAGCCTGACGCCAGACCGCATTCGAGCCTATGCCCGCAAGCACAAACTGGACCCCTCAGAATTTGGGGTGAACCCGGATAAGCCCAAAGTGGTGACGGGCGGCTCTGACGACCACACGGGCATTTTTGCCGGCCTCTGCGGCTCACAGCTTTACGTGCCCGATTTGCAACAACGCCTGAAAACCCAACCCGCATCCGATCTGGCGCTGGAAGCCCTGCGCAATGGCCAGGTGGCGCCTTTCGGCAACGTTGGCGAGAACCAGAAGCTGAATATTGCCCTGCTGGATTACTTCGCCCAGGCGGCCACCAAACTGAAGGACCCGGGCCTGCTTCGAATTCTCCTTCACCGCGGGTCTACCTGGGACAAGATGGGCTGCTTTATGGTCGCCAACCTGTTTCTGGAAATGCAGAAGCACAAGAAAACCACCGTGTTTTTCGCGCTTATACACGATGCACTTCAGGGCAAGAAACCCGCGCGGCTTCTGAAATGGCAGGCGTCAAAAGACTACACGTTCTGCATCACCCAGCTGGATAAGATCGCCGACAGCAAGCGTAACCATCCCGAAGCGTTCGTGGACACCGTCAACCAGATCATCGGCGAGCTGTTCAACCACCTGAACCACCTGATTGCCAAACGGGTTCGCAAAGCGGTAGAAAAGCATCAAGGCCCCAGCCTGAAAGATTTCTCCACCGAGGAGCTAACCCGCAAATTGGAAATACCCAGCCAGCTCACAGCCCTGTTTCTGGGCGACGGCAAGCGCCAGGACAACATGAGCAATATTAACCTGGCCGAGGTTCTGGACAGCCTCTCGTTCCCGGTGTTGATCAGCACCGTACTGGCAGGGTCTACTCTTGCCTCAACCCGCGTACTTTATCAGAACCGCGATCTGCTCAACCGGTTCGCCCGGCAACTTGGCAAAAATGAGCACTCCCGGCGGGCGTTGTGTTTGACCGACACACTGCTGGATAAAAACGGAGTCTCCACCTCGCTAAGCGGTAAGCTCAAAGAGATTAAACGCACCAACCTGCCGCTTGATTTTCTGATTTGCCATTCCGACGCCGTGTCCGAGCCCCACCTGAATGTGGTCCGGCCCATTGCCGACATTGACCTGCACCCCTTCGGCGATCAAACCCTGCGGGTGCCGGATGTAATGGAAATTGCCCGAATATTCTATGAAGGCGGCTACGACCGGATTGTCTGTTCCACAGAAGGCCCCATGGCACTGGTTGCCCTGTTTCTGCAACAGATGTTCAACGTGCCCTGCTATTTTTTCATGCACACAGACTGGATTGATTTTATAGCCCACACCACCAATCTGAATCAGCACGAAAGAGATCGGGTTCGGCGGCTGATGCGGGCGCTCTACAGTCGGTTTGACGGTGTGTTCGTGCTCAACCGTGAACACAGAGACTGGCTCACCGGTTATGAAATGCAGCTGCCAGAAGACAAGGTATTCCTGACCGCCCACCACACCGCCCCGCGGGATCTTCAGGTGCAACCTGCCCGCAAGTCAGACCTGATTCCAGGCGCCAACGACAAAACACCGGTGCTGTTTATTGCCTGCCGGCTAAGCCGCGAGAAAGGCATTTTCGACCTGCCCGAAATCGTTCAGGAAGCACGCCTTTCAGTGCCCAACCTGCAAATCGTTGTGGCCGGTTCAGGCCCGGCCAGCGAAGACCTTCAGCGAGCCATGCCAGATGCCGTATTTTTAGGCTGGCAAACACGGGAGCAACTGGCGTCACTGTATTTGGGGTTGGACCTGTTTGTATTTCCCTCGCGTTTTGACACCTTCGGCAACGTGCTGCTTGAAGCCTTCACCCATGGTATGCCCGCAATAGCCTACAACTGCAAGGGGCCGAAAGACATCCTGGAGCACGGGGTTAGCGGTTACCTGACGGAGGATGTAAGCACGATGGCCGAAGCCGTTGTGGATTTCTTCAGTGGCCCGAGCGACCGCAAGGTTATGGCCGAGAATGCTCGCAAACGCGCAGCGCAGTTCCAGGCAGAACCCATCATGCGGAAGTTTCTTGAGGATTTGGGGCTGGACTATCCGGAACAGATTCACGCTGAAGTGACGGTAGCCTAGTGAATCCCGCCAATAAGGCAACTCCTGGCTTAACCACCCGCGAACAACTGAATTTCCTGATGACCAACCGCCTGCCCCGGCGCTGGATCACGCTGTTCATGGGCAGGTTCAGCCGTATTAAAAGCCCGGCTATGACCCGGCTATCGATTGCCATCTGGCAATGCTTCTGTGACGACCTTCGATTACAGGACGCCAAAAACCCGCGTTTTAAAAGCTTGCAAGAGTGCTTCACACGGCAACTCAAACCCGGCCTGCGCCCGGTAGACAGCCGGCTGGGTACTGTCAGCAGCCCGTGCGACGCCATCGTTGGCGCCTGCGGCCGCATTCGAGACAACCGGCTGTTCCAGGCCAAGGGTTTCCCCTACGCTCTGGAAGAGCTGATCCCGGATGCCAGGCTGGCAGCGCGCTACCGCAACGGCCAGTTTGTCACGCTGCGGCTTAAATCCAGCATGTATCACCGGTTTCATGCGCCGGTAGACTGCGAGATTCGTCGGGTGAACTACGTGTCCGGGGACACCTGGAACGTGAATCCCATTGCCCTGAAAAAAGTCGAAAAACTGTTTTGCAAAAACGAGCGGGCGGTTCTGGAGCTGGAGTTTGGCCGTTCAGATTACAGCCTGACGCTGGTGCCGGTTGCCGCCATTCTGGTGGCCAGCATGAAATTTCATTTTCTAGCCGAGCCGCTGGATCTGAAATACCGGGGTGCCAACCTGATTCCGTGCAATGCAACGCTGCGCAAAGGCCAGGAAATGGGTTACTTCCAGCACGGCTCCACCATCCTTGTTTTTGCCTCAGAGCAATATCAGCTAAGCCCCGGAATCGCCGAAGGTGAACTAGTCAGAATGGGTGAAGCGCTGTTGTCCGGCCACCCATTGCCGGACCGGCCTTTGCATAATTCCAGTCTATCCAAAGAACCCACTGCAACACTTGATGTATAAGGACGCTGCCATGACATTTCGTGAGGAATTACAAAAACAACGGTGGGACGATCACCGCTACTATCACCACAACCGGATCAACCAGTTTCTGCACCTGCTCAGCGCCAGCTGTTTTCTGATCAGCTATGGCCTGGTGTTTTTTCATCCGGCGGCGGCGGCTCTTGTTGGCTGGCTACTGGCCATGACGCTGCGCCAGACCGGTCATTTCTTTTTTGAACCCAAAACTTACGATGAAGTGAACAAAGCCAGCCACGACTTCAAGGAACGTGTGAAAGTGGGCTACAACCTCAACCGTAAGGTGGTGCTGCTATCGATCTGGGCACTGGTCCCGGCGGCACTGCTCCTGAGCCCCGATCTGCTCGGTCTGCTTTCCCCGGCAACGGATCTGGTTGGATTCATCAGCAACACCGCACTGGTATGGCTGTTTGTCGGCCTGGGTGCAGTGGTGTTCAGAACCGTACATCTATTTAAACTGATGGGGGTGCAGTCCGGTCTGGTGTGGATGACCAAGATTTTCACCGACCCGTTTCACGACATCAAAATCTACCAGAAAGCGCCCTACTACATCCTCAAGGGTGAGATGTACGACGCCATGGAGGACTGGTACGACGATGTGCCGCTTGAGGAGCGAACCTAGAAAACCGCTTGGCGATGCAAACTATGTATAATCTCCGGGTGGTCCGCAGTACGATGAACCCGGGCGGTATTCATCCCCTGGATTTCGGCGCAGCTTAACCGGAGCAGGCAGTGCGATGGTTTAGTCGCTTTTACTCAGTCATAACAACTAAGGAATACAATTATGTCTATTCGTATCGACGATGTAGCTCCAGATTTCACTGTGGACTCCACAGACGGCAAGATCACGTTTTACGAGTGGATTGGTGACAGCTATGCCATCCTGTTTTCACATCCAAAGGATTTTACACCGGTCTGCACCACCGAATTTGGTGCGGTTGCGCAGCTTGTACCTGAATTTGCCAAACGCAATACCAAGGTGATGGGCGTATCAGTAGACAGCGTTGAAGAGCACATAAAGTGGAAGCGCGATATCGAAGCGTTTTCCGGTGCAGCTGCCGACTTCCCGATTATTGATGACACGTCTTTGGCGGTTTCCAAGCTTTACGACATGCTGCCGGCCGGTGCCTACCTGCCCGACAATCGTACGCCTGCCAACAGCGCTACCGTGCGGACGGTATTCATTATTGGTCCGGACAAAAAGGTTCGCCTGACCATGTCATACCCGATGTCTGTAGGTCGCAACTTCGCGGAAATTATGCGTGCCCTGGACGCTGTACAGATCACAGACGGTGCCGGTATCGCAACGCCTGCTAACTGGGTTCCCGGTCAGGACGTGATTGTAGGGCTGGCTCTGAACGATGAGCAGGCAAAAGAGAAGTTCGGCGAGCTAGACATCAAATTGCCTTACCTGCGCTTTGC
>JBALXR010000018.1:0-4701 GCA_036960525.1 Marinobacter sp. | reverse complement strand
AAAGACTCCTAAGAAGTAAGCAATTCAGCTAGAATTTTATTGCAATAAACATCGGCAGCAGGTGGTTCGTAATGATTAATACCAAAATACACAAGTCCGTCTATGAGTTAGCTGAAAAGCTAATGAAGGCTGCCGATAAAGATGACAGAGAGGCCTTCAATTCACTCTATGCAGAGTTGAAGGCTATTTGCACGGATAACGAAAACACCGATAAAGATCACCCGGAACAATGGGAAACTCTGGCCGACTTTGAAGAAGAGATAGCAGACGCTCTGATTGGCTATGAAAAAGCTCTGGGAAAAGCCGTCGCTATGGATTCGAAGGACCATATGTCATCCATCGCATTTTCCATGGCTAGATTGCAAATTGAATCAGGCCAGACTGACGCAGCCATAAAAAATCTCAAAAGCGCAAAAATCAGCGCTGAGAGGATTGACGATAAAGAATTTAAAGTAGAGATAGACGAGCTGCTTGAAAAGCTATTAGCAGGCTAGTGTCCCGTCTGACTCATTACGCAGCGATATTTTTTTAATGATCATCTTTGGTGAATATAAGTACCGGGCGCTGTAATGACCGGTGCCTGGTTCGGGTCAGAGAGCTCGGTAGCCGGCGCTGTTACCAGACCACTGTTTTTTTCATGTAGCCAGTCTTTCCATTCAGGCCACCATGACCCCGGCCTGACGGCCTGCTGTTTCAGCCAATCGTCGGGCCCGACATAAAGTGCAGCGCCTGCGCTGTGAGAAATGTTGTATTGCCCCCTGTTACTCTCGGGTTCGTTGACGATACCGCCGTTGTGGCCGCCACTGGTCAACACGAAGGTCAGCTCGCAATCGGTGAACAACCGTGTTTTGTAAACCGATCTCCAAGGTGCGATGTGGTCCGCTTCCGTGGCAATGACGAACATCGGAGCAGCGATATCCTTCAACGCTATGGCTCTGCCCTCAACCGCAAAACGCCCTGCTGTCAGCCGGTTTTCCAGAAACAGACCGCGCAGGTATTCGGAGTGCATCCGGGCGGGCATCCGCGTGGTGTCTGACACCCAAACCCCCATGTCGGTCGGCAACTCTTGCTGGCCCAGAAAGTAGCGTCGAACGGCACGGGAATAGATGAGATCTTCGGATCGAATCGTCGAAAAGGCGCGTGCCATTTGCGGACGATCAAGATAGCCCTGGTCCCACATCATGTCCTCAAGAAAAGCCACCTGACTCTCATCAAGAAACAAAAGCAACTCACCCGCTTCGGCAAAATCAACCTGCGCTGCCATCAACGTGACCGAAGCCAATCGCGTGTCGCCGTCGCGCGCCATGGTCGCTGCCGTGATTGCCAATATCGTGCCGCCAAGGCAATAGCCCACCGCGTGAACGTGTTGATCTGGCACGATCCCGTTGACTACATCAAGCGCCGCCATCACGCCCCGCTTTCGGTAATCTTCCAGCGACAACTCCGCCTGAGTTGCTTTAGGGTTGCACCAGGAAATCATGAAGACAGTGAAGCCCTGGTCAACGAGATACTTCACCATTGAGTTCTGTGGAGAAAGATCGAGGATGTAGTATTTCATGATCCAGGCCGGAACAACCAGAATTGGCTCGGCTTGCACTTTCGCGGTCTGTGGTGCGTATTGGATAAGTTCGAAAAGGTCGTTGCGGTAAACAACCCGCCCTGGCGTACAGGCCAGACCCTTGCCAACTTGATACCCTTCGGGCTGGGGGTCAGGCGTCTGAGATATTGTTTTCAGGAAATCATGGGCGAAGTTCTTGGCGCCATCGCGCAGATTCTTGCCACCACTCTTTACTGTCGCCTCAATAATCTCGGGATTAAGCCAGGGAAAGTTTGATGGGCAGATCAGATCAAGCGACTGTCGCGCCATGAACCGAACACGGTCTGCGTCTGCGGGCTGAAGGCCGCGCAAGCGGTCGGTTGCAACGTCCCACCAATCCTGAACCGCAAGGAAACCTTGCTGCCATAAATCGAACGGCCTCTTTTGCCATCCCACATGATTGAAGCGGTGATCATAACGCTTGGGCTCAAAAGGCGGGATTGAGTTTTTGCCGGGTGTGGCGGCGTATTTTATCAACTTGAATGCGCTTCTCTGCGCGTGCTCAAGGAGCTCGAGTTGGCGCCCCGGGGATTGGAGCATGTGATGGCCCCAATCGCTCCAGGCCTGGATGAACGAATGGCTTGATACTCCCCAGCTTAAGCGGGCTTTCGCCGCACGCACCCCTCGGTCAAGGTTCTGATGCGGGTGTTCCGGAGCGGAATCAGAACGGCAAGCAGTATTGAAAGGTACTAGGGTATTTTCTGTCTGCAGAGGTTCGGCAGACGTTCCGCGTTTTGGCTTTGGGTCGTTTTTTTTCACCTGAACACCTTTCAATATGTCTAACGGAATCTGGTTTTGACGCTCTTCGCAACAGCCACTATCGCTACCCACTATTGCTGTTACTCTAACAATGGCCCAGATAAAAGGAGTGCGTTTTGATTCAGAGCAATTTCGCGACAATGATTCTGAGACCTTACTCATGCACACGCCTGCCGATATTTGCTGGGGATCCCCCCCGGTGTGCCCGCAAATTAATGGACCCACACGAAACTATTAGCCCTGACCATTGTCAGATTAGCCTGGTTTCATCGAAAGGTTTCTTAATTTCATTTAAGACTAATGGGTAGAGGATGCAAATGAGCAGAACAGGCATTGGACGCTGGTATATCGGGTACGGGCTTTTTTTAATCGTGTGTGGTTTGGTTGGATTTGCTTCCAATCCGGCGGCAGCCAAAACGGCTTTGATGTCAGGTGCTACCTTCGGGATAATGAGTGCATTGTGGGGATTCTGGTTGTTGAAGGGCGGTCGTTGGCCGGCATTGATAGCCGCTGGATTGACCACGCTGCTGCTCTGCGCAACGTTTAGCTGGCGTTCAACTATGAGTTGGCAGGCTTATGCCGATGGTGAGCCAAAACTTTTTGCTGCAGTCCTGATTACAGTGATGTTAATTGGCTCGGCCGCCTCGATCATTCAACTTCTGCGCTCGAGTAAAGCGGTGCTCCAAACTCCCTGACCGGGCAGCGCTATATGCCCCCGCTCCGCATGGAGTGCGGGGTCATACCAGACCAGCGACGAAACGTACGGCTAAAGTTAGAGGTGTCTTGATAACCCAGCCGTTCCGCGATCTGCTCAACCGCGACAGTGGTTTCCAACAGATACCAAACAGCCAGTTCTTGCGCACTCCATCCAGCAGATCCTGATAGCTGGTGCCTTCGGTATTTAATTTACGGATCAACGTGCGTCGCGACATGGCTAACCTGGCCGCAACGTTGTCAAGGCTCGGGTAGCCATCCGGGCTATCTAACAAGCGATTGCTCACCTGCTGGCTCAACGCACCGCCGTTATCGAGTTGGCGCAGCTTGAACAGGATCGCTACTACCGCTATGTCACCTACTTACTGGCCCCTGTGCTTTGGGCAATATGGGCACTCGGGATTTGGTTTATTGGTACGCAAGATGCCCCCTGCACGGCATGATCGCCACCGTACTTGTGATCGGAACGCTACAGGGCACGGCCATTAACCTGGGCCATGAATTGGGCCACGCTCCATTTGCAGCGTCACTCGGATCACCACGTAAATCCGACCCGTCGCTATCAGTCTCTACGCCACTTCGACAGTTTACCGACGCTGCCTAACGGTTACCTCGGCATGTTCGTTCTCGCCTACATACCGCCACTGTGGTTTGCGGTGATGGACCCCAGATTGGTCAGGCATGTGGGCGGCAACCGTACAAAAATCAACTTCCCTGAACCAGTGAAAGGGAAAATCATTAAACGTTACGCTTTACGGTAGGGCGTCATTGAAGCATTCTTAAGTGTGTAAAAACTGCCCAATCGCGGTTACATTTCAGGGGTTAATACGATCAAATACTTATGGGTCAGTATTTTTTTAATTGTTCTTATTTGGTCTGGAATAAACCCAAAAGACCCGATAACGTGGTTCCTGGAGGTTCTTCCAGCGTTGATGGGAGCGGCTATTTTAGCCGCCACCTATCGAAGCTTTAAGCTGACGTCAATTTTGTATTTTCTGATTTTGGCACATTGTATTATTTTAATGATTGGCGGCCATTACACCTATGCAGAGGTTCCGTTCTTTAATGATTTATTTGGAGCGGAAAGGAATAACTACGACAAACTCGGCCACTTTTTCCAAGGTCTTGTGCCTACATTGATAGCAAAAGAGATTCTGATCAGAAAACACGTGGTGAACGGGCGACGCTGGCTAAGCCTATTCGTAATTTGCGTGGCATTATCCTTTAGTGCTTTTTATGAGCTGATTGAGTGGTGGGTTGCCGTCATGTCAGGCGGGGGAGCCGAAGCTTTTTTAGGGACTCAAGGTTATATCTGGGATACGCAATCGGATATGGCTTTTGCACTGATCGGGGCTATTTCATCATTGGTTTTTCTTTCTAAATTCCATGAAAACCAGATCAAAAATTTAGTCGGATAGCCAAGGTTATCTACTCCTCGGCGCTGTATCAGAAAGTCGAAGCAAATAGATAAAAGCCGGTCGCGCCAGCTGTACTGCACGTTATGAGAAAGGAGCAGGACGTGCGAAGTAGTATCCCTGCTGGAAAAACACTCCCGCTTCGTGCAGCCAGGTCCGATCCTCTTCCGTCTCAACGCATTCCGCAATCAGCGTCATTCCAAGGGTGTTTATGAG
>JBALXR010000017.1:0-40014 GCA_036960525.1 Marinobacter sp. | reverse complement strand
GTGGGTGACGAAATAACCGTCACTGTGCTTGGGGTAAAGGGAAATCAGGTAAGGATTGGTGTGAATGCTCCGAAAGAAGTCGCTGTTCATCGCGAAGAGATCTATCAGCGCATTCAGGCAGAAAAAAGTTCCGATGAGGCTGAACCAGGCAACCAGTAGCTGGTCAAAAAAACTGCTTGCGAATTTCTGGAGCGGTTTTTTAATGAACTTCAAATGTAAAAAAATTCGTTTAACCCTATGAAAATGAAAAAATCGTGGTAGTATACGCCCCGTCCTCAAGGAGAGGTGGGTGAGTGGCTGAAACCAGTTCCCTGCTAAGGAACCGTACGCGCAAGTGTACCGAGGGTTCGAATCCCTCCCTCTCCGCCATTTCCTGTTACAGGAAATAGAGTTGGTTGATGTGACAGTCAACTAAAAAATGAAAGTGATCATTGTGCGGCTGTAGCTCAGCTGGATAGAGTACTCGGCTACGAACCGAGCGGTCGGAGGTTCGAATCCTCCCAGCCGCACCACTTTTAAAGTTAAGATGTATGAATACCCAAGTTTTAGCGGCTGTAGCTCAGCTGGATAGAGTACCTGGCTACGAACCAGGCGGTCGGAGGTTCGAATCCTCCCAGCCGCACCAAATTACGACCAGAACGCCCCGATGTGTGGAAACGCAGATCGGGGCTTTTTGCATTGGGTCGTTGAATCTCGCCGTACGTGTCATTACGTGCCCGTATTCCCTTCCTGTTTCTCTCGAATGTGTCGTTATTCACCCATTTTGGTCCGTAAAAAACTTATATAAAACATAAGTATATGTTTTATATTATTAATATTTATATGGCCCGTTAATTGCTTTGTTAAGTTTCACGCGGGGCCGTGCGGGCTTCGTTGAATACTAAAACAACACAATGATTCGGAGAGCATTCTTTATGAAAACCCAAGCCGTTATGGCAGTGGCATTCGCCTCCACGCTGGCCGTTGCAAATCCGGTCGCCGCCCAGGATCGGGCAGGCTGGCCTGACAACTTCACTGTAGGCACCGCCAGCCAGGGTGGCACCTACTTCGCGTACGGTGCCGGATGGGCCAACTTTGTCGCAGAAAACCTGGGCGTATCAGGTGGCGCTGAAATCACCGGAGGCCCGATGCAGAATATGGCTCTGGTGCACACCGGCGATCTGAAATTTGGTCTGACCACCATGGGCCCTGCACGGGAGTCCATGGAGGGCAATAGCCCAATAGCGCCAGGCATGAAAATGGACAACGTGTGCGCCATGTTCCCCATGTACGAAACGCCGTTTTCCGTAACGGCCCTGACAAGCTCGGGCATTACCTCTATTTCTGACATTCCAGATGGCGCAACAATCGGCTTTGGTCCGGCCGGATCCACTTCAGATACCTACTTTCCGCGCATGATGGAAACGTTGGGTGTGAACTTCGAGCGCCGCAATGGCAGCTGGGCAGACTTGGGTACCCAGTTGCAGGACGGTCTTATTGATGTTGTCGCCTTTGCCGCCGGTATTCCGATTCCTGCGGTCAGTCAGCTGGAAGTGCAGACTGATGTGAACATCATTGGCATGACCGACGCCGAAGCAAAAAAAGTGGTTGATAACTTCCCTGTATCTGAATTTATCATTCCGGCCAATACCTATCAGTCGCTGGAAAAGGAATCTCGCGTAGTGTCTATGTGGAACTTCGCCATGGCCAATTGCGACGTGCCGGAGAGCCTGGTGTATGAAATTACTAAGCTGACTATGGAAAACAACGAGAGAATGGTCTCGATCCACAAGGCAGCTCAATTCTCCATTCCTGAAAACTATAGCAAGAATAAAGTACTGCCGTGGCACAAAGGCGCGGCGCGTTGGTTCAACGAAAACGGTCATACCGTCGAGCAAAGCAACATCAAGTAACGCTGTTACCGGAGGCGCTAGCGCCTCCGGTTAATTGGCCGGCGGCTTGCCGGCTCCGATTTGCCCGCTGGCAGGATATCCCATGACCCTCGAACAAAAGCCCAAAGACTTCTCTGACATTGAGGAGAGCCCAGAACATGTGCTTGCCCACAATGTGGACGAAGAACCCATAGAAAATAATCGCCGTCTGTTTGAAGGTAACCTGCTGAAGTTTGTAACGCTGTTGGCCATTGGTTACTCGTCGTTTCATCTTTATGCCCTGAATATTGCGCCATTGGAAACCTGGTCTTTCCGGATTGTGCACATCACCGGAGCCTTAATATTGGGCTTCATACTGTTTGCCGGTGCCCGTTTTGTGTCCGCTGAAGAGGGCGGCGCCCGCCATCGCTGGACCACCTGGGTAAGCGCTGTTGCGATGCTGCCAGCGCTCTATGTGTGCTACCAGGTGTTCACGTTTTGGCAAATGGTGGAAGACGGTGCTTTGCGCATTCCCGTTAACCTGGAAACCTGGCATTTCGGTTGGCCGCTGCTCGCTGTAACGGGCGTGACGATTGTTATGAGCTGGTTTCACCAGCGTGAACGCTCGCGCTTCAGTCTGCCGGACCTGGTGCTGGTGGTATGCTCAATTGCGGTTGCTGCTTACTTTTTGGTGGCCTATAACACTTCTATGCGGATGGCGACGGGCACATCGTTTGCACCGATTGGTATCTCCTTTGCCGCGGTTGCCGGTGTTGCGCTGATAATGGAGCTGACTCGCCGCATGGCCGGCCTGGCTTTGGTTGTTATCGGCCTTGTGTTTCTGGTTTATGTATTTGCCGGGCCTTATCTACCGGGCTTCCTGGGCTATCCTGGATTGTCGGTACAGCGCTTCTTCAGTCAGGTCTATACCGACGCGGGTATTCTTGGGCCCACCACGGCTGTGTCGTCTACCTACATTATTCTGTTTATCATTTTCGCGGCGTTTCTTCAGGCCTCGAAAGTTGGTGATTACTTTGTGAACTTTGCTTTCTCCATTGCCGGCCGCTCCCGCGGTGGCCCTGCTAAGGTGTCCATTTTTGCGTCTGGTCTGATGGGTATGATCAACGGCACCAGTGCCGGCAACGTGGTGTCTACCGGTTCGCTGACCATCCCGCTGATGAAAAAAGTGGGTTACAGCAAGAAATCCGCCGGCGCCGTAGAAGCGGCTGCGTCTACTGGCGGCCAGATCATGCCACCGATCATGGGCGCGGGCGCCTTTATCATGGCAGAAATTACCGGTATTCCTTATACCGAAATTGCCATTGCGGCGATTATTCCGGCGATTCTGTATTTCGCCTCAGTGTACTTCATGGTGGATTTTGAAGCCGCCAAAACCGGTATGCGCGGCATGCGCGAAGATGAATTGCCTAAACTGCGCAAGCTGATCAAACAGTGCTACCTGTTCGTGCCGATCATTATTTTGATTGTGGCGTTGTTTATGGGCTATTCGGTGATTCGTGCTGGCACCCTGGCCACGATTTCCGCTGCGGTGGTGAGTTGGTTCTCGCCCAACAAGATGGGCATAGGCCTTATTCTGAAGGCATTGGAAATGGCGTCTTACATGGCGATTCAGATTATTGTGGTGTGTGCCGCAGCTGGCGTGATTGTGGGCGTTATTTCGCTGACCGGCGTGGGCGCGCGATTCTCGGTGTTGCTACTGGACGTGGCCGCGACCAGCCAATTGCTGGCACTGATTTTTGCCATGTTCATTTCCATTTTGCTGGGCATGGGGATGCCCACCACGGCCGCTTACGCGGTGGCCGCGTCGGTGGTCGCCCCGGGGCTGGTGCAGCTGGGTATCGATCCGCTGACAGCGCACTTCTTCGTGTTCTACTTTGCCGTAGTCTCTGCGATTACTCCGCCGGTGGCACTGGCCTCTTATGCCGCAGCCGGTATTTCTGGAGCTAATGCCATGGAAACCTCGGTGGCGTCGTTCCGCATTGGTATTGCTGCCTTCATTGTTCCATTTATGTTCTTCTATAATGGCGCTTTACTGATGAACGCCGAGTGGTTTGAAATTGTCCGTTCGCTGGTCACCGCGCTGTTTGGGGTTTATATCCTGTCAGGCGGAGTGCTGGGCTGGTTTGCTGAGGTTTCAGCGTCGTGGGTCACACGCATACTGTTGATCACCGCAGCTTTGCTGATGATTGAGGGCGGTTGGCTAACCGATCTGACGGGTATCGGCATGGCGGTCGCGGCTTATATCATTCAGCGACAACGTCGTGAACGCACTGCTGTAGCCTGAGTTTCGGCATCAAGCCGGCCCGGAGTAACCCCTAAGCGGTGTTGTTCTGGGCCCCGTGCCTGTCTTGGGTTTCTTAACGTTGCTTTTAATGGTGTTTTAGAGGCCAGTGTATGTTCTTCCGTTTTGGCGCTGTGCTGGTGTTTTTGGTGGTGCTTGCGACGGCCTGGGTTCTAGGCGGCTGGGTAGGGTACCGGCAGGTAGAGCAAGAAAGCCTGGTGGAGTCTTTCCGTTATCGCCAGTTGGTGGCCAATGAGCTCAGCAGTTACCTTCCCATTCCTGAATTGATGGCCGAACATCCGCTGCTGGCGACTGCGTTGAGCGCACCCGACAACACGAATGTTATTCTGCAGGCCAATGAGGAAATGCAACGAATGGCCACCATTGTGGGCAGCTCAGATGTATACCTGATGGATATGTCTGGCTTGACCATCGCGGCCAATAATTACCAGCAGGCCGGTAGCTTTGTTGGTCGCAACTTCAGTTTCCGACCGTATTTTTATGAAGCGATCGAGAGAAACGGTTCTGCTATTTATTTTGCCTTAGGCTACACCTCCGGAGTGCGTGGCCTGTATTTTTCCCACCCGGTTCGTGACGAACGCAGCCAGGTGCTGGGCGTGGTGGCGGTAAAAGTGCTGGTGCATGAACTGGAATCCCAATGGATACGGCCGGCCTCAAGGCGCGAAGCAGAAATGCTGGTGCTGGACGCCGCCGGCGTCAGTTTTTTGTCCAGCCAGCCCCGTTGGCTTTACCGTGATTTTACCGGTAGCGATAGCCCGGCGCCCGGCGAGGCCTCGCGCAGACGCTATCCGGAACGGGATCTGGAACCGGTGCAGCTGGATTACCTGGACAAGCCCTGGGGTCTTTCGGGCCAGTCCGGCACCGTCCGTATTCGTGAAAACGGCGGAGGTCATGAATACCTCAGTGTTCGCACGCCTTTGCCGCGAATGGACTGGACACTGCAGGTAATGGTCAGCACCCAGTCGGTTATCTGGACGCGCCTGGGCTTTGTACTGGGAGGTATTGCGTTCTATCTCGGCGTGTTGCTGACCTGGCTGTACTTGCGTGAACGCTATCGCCGCGAGGCGGAATTGGCCTTGCGCGGCGAACAGTTGGAGTTGAACGTGGCTGAGCGCACCGCGGATCTTGAACGCTCTAATCAGATGTTGGTTGAAGAAATACAGCAGCGAGAGCAAGCTCAAACCGACCTGCGGGAAACCCAGCAGGAGCTGATACAAGCTGCAAAACTTGCGGTACTGGGACAAATGTCGGCGGGCCTGAACCATGAAATGAGCCAGCCGCTGACGGCGATTCAGACCTACGCCCGTAACAGCCGGCGCTTTCTACAAAAAGGCGCCAGCGATATGGTCGACGCCAACCTGGCAGAGATCGTGCTGCTGTGTGACAAAATGGCGGAGCTGACCTGCCAGTTCAAAGTGTTCGCGCGCAAATCTGAAGGGCCACCCAGCGTTGTCGATTTACGCCCGGCGGTGGACGCCTCTTTGAAAATCATCGCGGCGCAGAAGAACAGCGGAAATATTGATATTCAGTGGCAGCGGCCCGCGGAGCCAGTCTGGTGCCATGGAGATCAGATCCGCATTGAACAGGTGCTGGTGAACCTTCTGACTAACGCGGTTCAGGCTCTTGAGGGGTGTTCGCAGCCGGTTATTACGATAGACGTGGCGCTGCACCAAGGCTATTTGCTGTGCCGGGTGCGCGACAATGGCCAAGGCCTACCGGCCAATACCGAGCAGCTGTTCGAACCTTTTTACACCACGAAACCGGTTAAGCAGGGTCTTGGGCTGGGGCTATCCATCTCGCGTCAGATTATTGATGCGCTTGGCGGCCGCTTAAGCGGCCGCAATCGCAGCGACGGCAAGGGCGCGGAATTTGAATTCACACTGAAAAAGCGGGATATCCCGGCATGAGCCAAACTGACGTAATTTTCGTGGATGATGAGCCGGATATACGCAAAGCTGTTGCCCAGGCTCTGACCCTGGATGATCTGGCGGTGACCTGTTTTGACAATGCATCCGATGCGCTGGCGCAAATTGGTCGCGACTATAGCGGCGTTGTTTTGTGCGATTACAATATGCCGAAAATGGATGGCCTGCAGCTGCTCAGCCGCTTACAGCAGCTTGACGATACCATACCGGTCATCATTCTGACCGGGCAAGGCGATATCAGCACTGCGGTGAGTGCCATGCAGCAGGGCGCCTATGACTTTATTGAAAAGCCGTTTAACCAGGAGGAGCTGGTGGAACTGCTGCGCCACGCTTTGGAAAAGCGCCAATTGGCGTTGGAAAACCGGCGCTTGAAGGCTCAGTTGAAGCAGCTGGCAAAACCCGGTCCTCGAATTCTGGGTGGTTCGGCCACCATGCAAAAAGTGATGGCCACCATTGATCCGATTCTGGACATTTCTGCGAACATTCTGCTGTATGGCGAAACCGGTTCGGGCAAAGATGCACTGGCGCGCTACATTCACGAAAACAGTCGGCGCAGCAGTCATAATTTTGTCGCTATTAACTGCGGCGCGGTGCCGGAAAATCTGATTGAAAGTGAGCTGTTCGGTCACGAAGCGGGTTCTTTTACCGGTGCGGAAAAACGCCGTATTGGTAAAATAGAGCACGCCCACAAGGGCACGCTGTTTCTGGATGAAGTAGAAAGCATGCCCATGCCACTGCAGATTAAACTGCTGCGGGTGCTTGAAGAGCAGAAAGTTGAGCGCCTGGGTAGCAATCAGGTGCAGCAGGTAGACGTGCGCATTATTGCGGCTACCAAATCCAACTTGAAAACCCTCAGTGACGAGGGTGTGTTTCGTGCAGATCTTTACTACCGCCTGAATGTGGTAAAAGTGGACATTCCGCCACTGCGCGAGCGCAAAGAAGACATTCCCACGCTGTTCCACCACTTTGTGCTGATTGCTGCGGCCCGCTATGACCGCGAGAGCATCCCGTTAAACGCGGGCCAGGCAACTAAACTGACGCACCACGACTGGCCCGGCAACGTGCGCGAGCTGCGCAATCTGGCCGAACGCTATGTCTTGCTGGGTCCGTCAACTCTGGACGAGACCGACGCGGCTCAAGATACCGATGTCAATGGCCGCCGTACACTGGCGGAACTGATGGACGGTTTTGAACGCCTGGCCTTAATAAGTGCTTTGAATGCCTGCCATGGCAGCATTAAAGACACCATGGTTGAACTCGGCATTGCGCGCAAAACCCTGTACGACAAGATGAAAAAACACGGTCTGGACAAAGCCGAATTCAAAGAGTGAAGAAGTTCACCCTGCCGCTCTGTTGCCCTTTACAGCGAGGCCGCCGAGCGCGCGGCCTGATCGTACAGCCCGGAAATACCACGCAAAAAACTAGCCACTTCGCCCAAATCGCTGTTGGCAAATCCCAATGTTCGCAGTGAATCTACCAAACAGTTTTCACGGATTTCGGCGTAGCGTTTGCACACATCTGCACCTTTCTCAGTCACCGAATAATAGGTTTCTTTCCCGCGACGTTCTGAAGCCACTACGCCGTGCTTCAGCAGTTTCTTCAGGGCGTAGGTGACGGTGTGGCTGTCTTCCACATTCAGCACCAGGCAGATGTCTGCGGATTTTTTTGCGCGATCGCGGTGGTTCACGCTGTGCAGCACCAGCACGTCAAGTCGGCTTAACTCATGCAAACCGGCTGCATTCATACAGCGCACCATCCACCGATCAAAGGCATTTCCGGCCACAATCAGACCAAATTCCAATTCTGAAAGCTCCATCGCGCGGCCCGAGGCCAGGTGGGCAGAGGATACGATGGGCCCAACATTGCGTCGTGTTGTTGCACGCTCGCCAGCGCCGTCCGCCAAATTTTTTGTTTTCATAACGTGGTATCACCGTTGTTAACAATCATGATTGGGTCAGCACTGTGTAATGCCCTATCTGCCCATTTGGCTGGGCAGATACGTGACGATGGCAGGGAACAGCGTTATGAGTACCACTGCGCTCAGAATTAGCAGGAAATAGGGCAGAGCGGCCCAGGCAATGCGCAAAATATTTTCTCCGGTCAGACCCTGAATCACGAACAGATTGAAGCCAACTGGCGGCGTAATCTGGCTCATTTCCACCACAATCACCAAGTAGATACCGAACCAGAGCGGGTCAATGCCGGCGGCCTGCACCATTGGCAGAATCACCGAGGTAGTCAGTACCACTACGGAAATACCATCCAGAAAGCAGCCCAGCAAAATAAAGAACAGGGTCAACGCCAGCAACAGCATATTGGGCGAAAGGTCCAGAGTGTTGATCCAGGTAGCCAGTTCACGGGGGATACCGGTAAAGGCCATTGAGGTGGTCAGAAAGTGGGCGCCCATCAGTATGAAGGCAATCATAGACGACGTTTTTACCGTACCCATTAGCCCGCTAATAAAGGTATCACGGCTCATGGAGCCGCCTTTCCACGACAAAAAGTGAGCCAGTGCTACGCCAACGGCAGCAGATTCGGTGGGCGAGGCCAGGCCACCATAGATAGAGCCGATCACACCAATTATCAGCAGCATCACAGGAATTAACGGGCGGCTGCGCCGGAGTTTGGCGCGGAAAGACAGGTGTTCGGCTTCGCCCGCCGGGATGCCATCCGGGTTCAGCAGTGACCACATCATGACATAGCCGCTAAACAGCAACATCAGCATAATGCCCGGCAGAATGCCTGCCACAAACAGACGCGCAATCGATTGCTCGGTGGCTACACCGTAAACAATCAGAATAATCGAGGGTGGAATCAATAGCCCCAAGGTAGCAGAACCGGCCAGAGTGCCCAGTATCTGGTTTTTGTTATAGCCGCGGCGAGTGAGTTCTGGTATCGACATTTTGCCGATGGTGGCTGCTGTAGCGGCGGACGATCCTGAAATCGCCGCGAAAATACCACAGCCCAAAATGTTGGTGTGCAGTAACTTTCCCGGGACCTTACCCACCCATGGTGAAATGCCGCTGAACATTTCTTCAGACAAGCGTGAGCGAAACAACACTTCACCCATCCAGATAAACATCGGTAACGCGGCCAGTTCCCAAGACACGCTGGCACTGTAAAAAGCAGTCGACAGGCTGTCACCCACCGGAACGTTGCTGAAGAAATACAATGAAATGCAACCGATGGCCGTTAACGAAAACGCCACCCACAAACCCGCACCCAGCAATGTCAGCAGCAGCACCAGAAGCAGTAGGCTCATCCAGATCATTTCCACGGGCTTACTCCTGAGGTGCTTCGTCGTGAAGTTTGGCTATACGGCCGCTGAGCAACGACACAAGAGCATCTAACAGGGCTACCAACAGCCACAGTAGGCCCATGACCATCGCCGCCTGCGGAATCCACAGTGGCACCGGCACCATGCCAATGGACAGATCGCCGAAATCGTAGCTGTCCCACGTCAGCCAAGCACTGTGCCAGGCTGCAAAGGCGGTAATGGCCACAGCTGAAAGCAGAGCCAGAATATCCATAATGCGATGGGCAGATTGTGGCAGGCGTTGCAACAGCAGAGTCACACGAATGTGCCCGCCCTGCCAGAAGGTGTAAGCCAGGCCAAAAAACGTGGCGCCCAGCAGCATAAACGCTGCCAGTTCAGCCAGTCCTGGCACGTTCAGTCCCAGAGGGCTAAGACCCAGCCAGGTCAGTAATTCGTCAAGTACCCGGCTGAGTACCTGGGCAACAATCATAACCATGATTAATGTCAGGTTGATCGCGGAAAGGGCGCCGCCCAACCGATAGAATGCGTCCAGAGCCCTGCGCATGGGTATGTTCCTGTGTAATGCCCGCACTTTTACCTTTGCTGCAGGGCCGGCATGGATAAATGTGTGGCGGCACGAAGGCTCCTTGCCGCCACAGGGGTGTTACTGCTGCTGGCGGTAAGCTTCTAGCAGTGCTTGGCCGTCGCTACCGGCGCGCTCAAGCCATTCTTCGGTCATGGTTTTGCCGATTGTTTGCAGGTGTTCGACCAGCTGCACAGAGGGCTCCGACACGACGATGCCGTTGTCTCGCATGATCTTGATTTTGGCATCGGTTTCTTCTTTGCTGGCGTCCCATCCGCGCTTTTCAGCGACTGCTGCGGCGTCTTCCAGTGCTTTTTGGGTCGCTTCAGGCAGACTGCGGAAAGCCTTGGCGTTCACCACCACCATGTTCTTCGGCAGCCAAAGCTGGGCGTGGTTAAAGTGGCTGAGGTAATCCCAGGCGCGGGTGTTGGCCCCGGTCGACGGCGACGTAATCATGGCGTCAACACGACCGGTGCCAAAAGCGGTGGGGATGTCTGGCACTTCTACCTGAGTGGGAATAGCGCCCAACAAATCGGCCAGCTGCTCGCTGGATTTGTTGTAGGCGCGCATTTTCACGCCCTTGAGTTCTTCACCGCTTTCAATCGCGAACTGGGTATAAATACCCTGTGGTGGCCAAGGCACCGCAAACAGCAGCTTCAAACGCTGACTTTCCAGGCGCTCCGCCAACACGTCTTTGGAGGCCAGCCATAATTTCCAGGCCTGGTCGTAATCACTGGCGAGATACGGCACCGAGTCGACTTCAAACAGCGGGTCTTCGTTGGCCAGGCGCGACATGATCAACTCGCCAATAGGCACCAGCCCGCGGCGCACAGAGTTCTTGATTTCCGGGTGTTTGATCAGCGAGCCACTGCTGTGCACCGTGATGTTCAGTTCGCCGCTGGTGGCGTCGCGTACATCATCAGCAAACTGGCGGATGTTCGCGGTGTGAAAGTTGGAATCGCCATAGGGTGTGGGCATGTCCCACTCGGTGGCTTGTGCTCCGCTTACCATAAAGCTGAGCGTGGCGGCTGCAAGGGTGGCACTAACGCGCTTTAGGCTAAAGCTTTTTTTAACGGGTAAGTGAACGGTTTGTATGGGGTTTTGCATAGGTTTTGCCTCCCGAAGCTGACGCCGGAGCCGTCAGCGGATGTTGTTGTTTTCAGTGAGTCGTAAAGCGCGGCGATAAAGCCGTCTTGATGCGCCTTGTGAGCTAAAATTAGCTATGTGCTGGTGATGTGTCAAACTATTCATCAAAATAATATACGTAAATTCACTTTGTAATGCTGATAATTTATCTATAAATTATTCGTATAGAGGGTGGGTGAGGGATGAATTTGTTCCCGCGCCTGTCGCCGTTTATTACAGCCACAATTGATAACAACCAGAAGCCCGGAGGCTCACATGCTATTGAATTGCGATATCGGTGAAAGCTACGGCGCCTGGGCCATGGGTCTTGATGATAAGGTTATGCCATTTATTGACCAGGCCAACATCGCCTGCGGGTTTCACGCCGGCGACCCGCAAGTTATGTTCAATACCGTGGGTTTGGCGTTGCAACACGGTGCCTCTGTAGGGGCCCATCCGGCGTATCCGGATCTTCAGGGGTTTGGTCGCCGATCTATGGAGTGTGTAGCAGATGAGATTCACACCATGGTGTTGTATCAGGTGGGCGCGCTGGCGCAGATCGCTGCAGCCCAAGGTGGTCAGTTGAGCTATGTAAAGCCCCACGGCGCGCTCTATAACGACATGATGCGCGACGAGGTGATACTGCGCGCAATCCTCGAGGCGCTGGCGCAATCGCCGCAAACCTTGGCGTTGATGGCCATGACCACAGCGGACAACCGGCGACTGAAACAGTTATGTGCAGAATATGGCGTAGCGTTGTTGCTGGAAGCTTTCGCTGATCGCGCCTACGACAGTGCCGGGTATCTGGTGTCGCGCAGTCAGCCCGGTGCCGTGCACCACGATTCCAGTATGATTGTGCAGCAAGCACTGGCTTTTGCCCGGGGTCACAGCATTCAGTCCATAGAAGGCAAAGCCTTGAGTCTGGAAGCAGACACGCTGTGTGTACACGGTGATAACCCTGAGTCTGTGGCAGCAGTTCGGTCTATTCGTGATGCGTTGACGGAGCTGGGATGATGCAGTGGCGCTATGACGTCAGCGGCATAGATACAGTTACTCTGCATTTTGGTCAGCGTATCGATGCAGCTCTGGTTGCCCCGATTCACCGTGCGGCTATCGTTTTAAAAGCAAGCCTAGGGGCGCGACTGCTGGACGCGGTGCCGTCTTACACCACGCTGCTGTTGCGTTATGATGTGTTGCAGGACGACCTGGCCAGCCTGATGGGGCTGGTGAGTGAGGTGCTGGATCAGCTGCCCGATGCTAATAGAGGGCTCGATGCTGATGCTGATAAACGGCGCGATGCTGAATCAGAGATTATTGAAATTCCGGTGTTTTATCACCCCAGCGTCGGGCCGGATCTGAAGCGCTTGGCGCAGGGCGCAGGTTTCAGCGTGGAAGAGGTTATTCGCCGCCACAGCGAGCGCCTTTACCAAGTATTCGCTATTGGCTTTGCCCCGGGTTTTGCCTACCTGGGCGAGGTGGCCGAAGAGTTGAGTGTGCCCCGGCTTGCCAACCCGCGGGCAAAAGTGCCGGCAGGCACTTTGGGTATCGCCGACACCCAAACCGCGCTTTATCCCATAGTGTCGCCTGGCGGCTGGAATCTGATTGGACGTACTCCTTTGGCCCTGTTTGATCAGTCCCGCGCACAGCCTAGTCTGCTGGAAGCCGGCCAGATAGTGCGCTTCCGCCCAATAGCACAAGGCGAATACCTTGAACTTGGTGGCCGCCTTGACGATTTGCCCTGGGGCATGGAGCCGGGTTCGGAAATACAGCAAGGCGCGCCTGCTGAAAAGCAGGGGGAAAAGCTGTGACTCACTTCAAGCTTGGTCTGTTGATTGAAAAGCCCGGCTTCCTAAGCCTGATTCAGGATGCCGGGCGCCGCGGAGTGATGCACCTGGGGCTGGCCACGGGCGGCGCTATGGATCGCCACGCCTGGGCATGGGCAAACTACCTGTTGGGTAATTGCTTCGGGGCGGCGGCCTTGGAAATCACCTTTGGTCAAGTGGAGTTTGTCAGCCAATTGAACACCAGTATTGCCATTACCGGAGCGGAGGTGACGATCACAGTGAACGGCGCCTTCCAGCCGCTGTGGGTTACGCTGTCGTTGAAAGCCGGGGATAGGGTGGCATTGAGCGCGCCCCGTGCCGGGCTTCGTAGTTATCTGGCCGTTGCCGGTGGTTTTAGTGTTGCCGCAGGTTTGGGCAATAGCTGCGCCACGCTGCACCGGGAGAAAACGGGAGGCCTGCATCGCGATGGGCAACCGTTAAAGGCCGGAGATCTGCTGCCCTGTGAGCCTCAGCCCCCAAACTCGCCATTGCAGCGCCAAGTGCTCGTCGACTGGATACCCGATTACCGCGAAGCGCTCATTCTGGATGTGATTATAGGGGCACAGATAGAGCGTTTCCCCTCCAGCTCCCTGGAGTGCTTCTTCACTCAGCCTTATACCTTGAGCTCGCAGAGCGATCGCATGGGGGCAAGGTTAAACGGCCCGGCGCTAGAAGTGTTTGGTGAGCGCCTGATTTCTGAAGGCATTAGTTTGGGAGCAATTCAGGTGCCGGCCAATGGTTTGCCGATCATTCTGCTGAATGATCGGCAAACCATTGGCGGCTACCCCAAGCTGGGGGCCGTAACGCCCCGCAGCCTGGATGCGCTGGCGCAGCGCCAGGCGGGCAGTCAGTTGCAATTCCGCCCGGTGGCCCTGTATGAGGCTCAAAGGCGTGAAAAGGCCTTCCTGAATTTTTTTAACAAGCCCCTTTGATGCACTGTTAAATATAAAATCCAGTGGGCCTTTTAAGATTCTGTGTTACCACATGAGATCGTCAGGGATCTCATAACCGGCGTAAGGGTCATCGTCACCCAAGTCGTCTTTCGTACGCTCGTGCAGCACAACAACGGCTTGCGCGTCCCGTTCTTGAATTTTGCGTGCTACGCCTTCGGCGACAATTTCGTAGTCGCCACCGACGCAGATGATTGCCAGACGGCCGCGGGCCAGCTGGTCAGCCATCATATCGTCCACATACATTTTCTTGATTTTCTTATCATGAACAAATTGGTAAGAAGTTTCGCCATGGCTGCGGTTCAGCCGGTTGGTTCCAACTAACTGGCGGATTTGGGCCTGTATGGCCTTTTTTTGGGCTTCGGCCTGGCGCTGCTGGTTCAGCTGACGGTCGCGCTCGGTTTTTTCTTCCCGAGCTTGCTGTACCCGCTGCTCGGCTTCATTTACCTGTACCGTGCCTTTGGGCTGCTGTTTGCGCTGTTTGTGCTTTTCACTACGAATAGCGTTGGCCTTTTTTTTATCGGCCAGGCCGGCTTTCAGTAACTGGTCCTGCAGGGACGCCATGGGGTAACTCCATCAATTGGTAAGAAACTCTGCTATTATTCCATCAGCCGCAGTATACGCCCTCGCGTTTACCTTCTTAACCAGCAACTGCTAATTCCGGGATTTTTTTGTATGCCTTCCTTTAAAGACCTTGAACTGTCTGCCGCCATGCAGGCCAATCTTGTGCGTCTGGGTTTTAACGAACCCACCGACATTCAAGCGCGGGCGTTGCCCCATTGCCTGGCGGGTCAAGACGTTATCGCCTTGGCGCACACCGGCAGCGGCAAAACCGCAGCCTTCGGTATTGGTCTAATTGAGCATGTCAAACCCAAGCAGTTCTCGGTACAAAGCTTGGTGCTGTGTCCCACCCGGGAGTTGGCTGATCAGGTCGCCAAAGCTTTGCGGGAACTGGCCCGTGCCCGTGACAATATAAAAATACTCACCCTGTGCGGTGGTGTGTCGATTGGCCCCCAAATCGGCTCGCTGGCTCACGGAGCTCATATAGTTGTGGGTACACCGGGGCGGATAGCGGATCACCTGCAAAAAGGCACGCTGGCGCTGGATCGGGTGCACACCGTGGTGCTGGACGAAGCCGACCGCATGTTGGATATGGGGTTTCAGGAAGCAGTGGAAAATATTCTTTCACACGCGCCGGCACAGCGCCAAACTCTGCTTTTCTCAGCCACTTGGCCCGAATCAATTCGTAAACTCAGCGCTGGTTTTCAGCGAGAGCCGGTGGACGTGCGAGCGCAAACCGAGAAGATGAACAGTGATATCGCCGAGGTGTTCTACGAGATTTCTGGTGACCAGCGTACTCGCGCCATCGTGGCTTTGTTGTCGCAGCATCAACCCACATCCTGCCTGGTGTTCTGCGCTATGAAGCACCAGTGTGACGAGCTGTCGGCCGAGCTCTCACAGCAGGGCTTTTCGGCGCTGGCATTGCACGGCGACCTGGAACAGCGTGACCGCGACAGCGTTCTGGTGCGCTTTGCCAATCAAAGTTGTCAGGTATTGGTGGCCACCGACGTGGCGGCCCGTGGGCTGGACATAAAATCGTTGCCATTGGTTGTTAACGCCGAGCCAGCGGGTGATCCGGAGATACACACGCATCGCATCGGTCGTACCGGCCGCGCTGGGGAGCAGGGGCTGGCCGTTACTTTGTGCAGCCCGTCCCAGGGCCACAAAATCAATCGACTGGAAAGCGAGCGCGGTGCAACGGTTACCTGGGGCGATAGCGGCCCATTACTGGCTACTTTACCAAAACCGATGAAGCCATTGATGAAAACCCTGTGCATAGCAGCTGGTCGCAAAGAAAAACTGCGCCCAGGTGATGTGATGGGCGCCCTGACTGGCGATGGCGGCTTGCCTGGTAGCGCCATTGGTAAAATAAATGTATTTGAATTTCAGTGTTTTGTAGCCGTGGAAAGCCGTCACGCCGGACGTGCGTTGGAGCAGTTGGAGCGCGGCAAGGTAAAAGGTCGCAATTTGCGGGCACGCTTAGTCTAGATTGGCTTAAGTGTGGGATGTTCGGCGGAGGAATGGGTGGAAAAATACCCAAAAATACTCGGAAAGTCCGTATAGCCATTTGCATTCTGGTTGCTGATCACTCATTAAACCGGTAAATTACGCAAGATTTTGTATCCCGGTTTTATTGGTTAAAGCGCCGAATCTATGGCTTGTCGGTACGGATTCCCGGGGAAAAGTCACTAACCAAGACAGGTAGCTATCCGTTATGACTGAGCTGATGACCCAAGCTGTTGATTTGATGATTGCGGGTATGGGTTTTGTGTTTGCGTTTCTGCTCGTGCTGGTATTCGCAACGCTGATCATGTCTAAGCTGCTGAACCGGTTTACTGCGCCTGAGCCGGCAACTCCGGCCAGAACGTCTCGCGCCAAACCCAAGGCGCAACCGTCGGTTGATCCTGACACCGCAGAGGCGATCAAACAGGCGGTTGCCCAATTCCGGTTGCGTCACAAAAAGTGACCCGTTAAGCGATTTAAAACCTTTAAACAGAAGGCTGACACGATGACAGACATTAAAAAACCGCTGGGGATTACGGACGTTGTACTGCGTGACGCCCACCAGTCACTTCTGGCTACTCGCATGCGGCTTGACGACATGCTGCCAATCGCCGAGAAACTCGATAAAGTCGGTTTCTGGTCGCTGGAATCCTGGGGTGGAGCCACTTTTGATTCCTGTATCCGTTACTTGGGCGAAGACCCGTGGGAGCGTATTCGTGAATTGAAGAAAGTCATGCCCAATACGCCCCAGCAGATGTTGTTGCGTGGCCAGAACCTTCTGGGCTACCGCCACTATGCGGATGACGTGGTAGAGCGGTTTGTTGATCGTGCCGCTGAAAACGGCGTGGACGTCTTCCGCATTTTTGATGCGATGAACGATCCTCGCAACTTGGCCACGGCCATCAAGGCCGTGCGTAAAACCGGCAAACATGCTCAGGGCACTATTTCCTACACCACCAGCCATATTCACACCATTGATATGTGGGTTGAGCTGGCTAAAGAAATTGAAGACATGGGCGCTCAGTCCATTGCCATTAAAGACATGGCCGGCCTGCTCAAGCCCTACGTAGCGTTTGAATTGGTCACCCGCCTGAAAAAGGAGCTGAGCGTACCGATTCACATGCAGTGCCATGCCACCACCGGCATGTCGACCGCTACCGCGCTTAAGGCCGCTGAAGCCGGTATTGATAATGTAGACACTGCGATTTCGTCTATGAGCATGACGTATGGTCATTCACCTACCGAGGCTGTGGTAGCGATACTTGAAGGTACGGAGCGTGATACCGGTTTGGATCTGGTGTTACTGGAAGAAATTGCCGGTTATTTCCGCGAAGTGCGGAAGAAGTACGCCAAATTTGAAGGCAGCCTGAGAGGCGTGGACTCCCGTATCCTGATTGCTCAGGTGCCCGGTGGCATGTTGACCAACATGGAAGCCCAGCTTAAAGAGCAGAACGCCGCGGACAAGTTTGACCAGGTGCTGGCCGAAATTCCGAAAGTACGCGAAGACCTGGGTTATATCGCTCTGGTAACGCCGACCTCGCAGATTGTGGGCACCCAGGCGGTACTGAACATACTGACCGGAGAGCGCTACAAATCTATTTCCAAGGAAACCGCAGCAATTCTTAAAGGTGAATATGGTTCCGCGCCTGCGCCATTTAATAAAGAACTGCAGGAAAAAGTGCTTGATGGCAAGCAAGTCATTACCTGTCGTCCAGCGGATTTGCTGAAGCCGGAAATGGACAAATTGACGGGCGAGCTGAAAAAACTGGCGCAAGAGAAAAGCATCAAACTGGCCGACAATGTCATCGACGATGTATTGACCTACGCCCTGTTCCCGCAGATTGGCCTGAAGTTCCTTGAAAACCGCAACAATCCGGATGCGTTTGAGCCGATTCCGTCGGCGGATGACATAGCCCCGGCGAAAAAAGTTTCTGGTCCCGAAACGTACACAGTTGAAGTAAACAGTAAAAAATACGTAGTAGCGGTATCTGAGGGTGGCGAAATTAGCCAAATTCAGGCAGAAGGCGGGGCTGCTTCGGCACCTGCCGCCACCGCACCGGCGCCGGTTGGTGATGGCGATCCGGTAAACGCGCCCCTGGGCGGTAACATCTTCAAGGTTCTGGTTTCTCCCGGCGATGCCGTGGAAGAAGGCGATGTGTTGATCATTCTGGAAGCCATGAAAATGGAAACCGAGATCCGCGCACCGAAAGCCGGTACCGTCGGTGAAGTCTTCATCAAGGTCGGTGATGCCGTCGCTGTTGATGATGAAATGCTGACAATCGCATAAGGGCCAGCATTCCATGGATAAATTAATGACGTTATGGACGGGCAGTGGCCTGTTCAACATCGAAATCGGGCAAGCGATCATGATCGTGGTTTGCCTGGGTCTTTTGTACCTTGCGATTCGTAAGGGCTTTGAGCCACTGCTGCTGGTGCCGATCGGTTTTGGCGGTATTCTGGCGAACATTCCGGAGGCAGGGCTGGCCCTGTCGGCGGCGGAAAATGCCATACATGTGGCCAAACCGGAAGTGCTAGCCGCGTTGGCTGGAGCTCTGGATGTGGCCTACCAGGCAGGTCAGGCGATAACGCCGGACGTACTGGGTGCGTTTAAATCGGCTTACAGCACCGGTAGCTCTGCAGAAGTGGCTATGGCCAATAACCTGGCCTCTGACTTCGGTTATGGCAATGGCATGCTGCACAACTTTTACCTGGTGATTATCGGCAGTACCGTTGGGCCACTGTTGATTTTCATGGGAGTGGGTGCAATGACCGATTTTGGTCCGTTGCTGGCTAACCCTAAAACTTTGCTGCTGGGTGCGGCTGCGCAGTTCGGTATTTTCGGTACGGTTCTGGGTGCGGCACTGCTGGACTGGTTGGGCATTCTGGACTTCACCATTCTGGAAGCGGCGGCGATTGGTATCATCGGCGGTGCCGATGGCCCAACGTCTATCTACGTGTCTAGCGTACTGGCTCCGCACCTGTTGGGTGCGATTGCGGTCTCGGCCTACGCTTATATGGCACTGGTTCCGCTGATTCAGCCGCCCATTATGAAGGCGCTGACCACGAAAAAGGAACGTGCGATCAAGATGTCCCAGCTGCGCCCGGTGGGCAAGCGCGAGAAAATCGTGTTCCCGCTGGTTGTGTTGATTGCGGTGGTTCTGTTCTTGCCGGACGCAGCTCCGCTTCTGGGTATGTTTTGCTTTGGTAACCTGATGCGCGAATGTGGCGTTGTGGAGCGTTTGAGCGACACGGCACAGAACGCGTTGATCAATATTGTAACCATTTTTCTGGGGCTATCCGTTGGCTCCAAACTGATGGCTGAAAAATTCCTGGATGGCCAGACACTGGGTATTCTGGCACTGGGTATTGTTGCCTTCGGTGTGGGCACAGCAGCCGGTGTTTTGATGGCGAAGTTGATGAACAAGTTCACTAAGGATCCCATCAATCCATTGATTGGTTCCGCTGGCGTATCGGCGGTGCCGATGGCAGCGCGGGTATCCAACAAGGTGGGCCTGGAAGCCAACCCGCAAAACTTCCTGCTGATGCACGCCATGGGCCCGAACGTGGCCGGTGTTATCGGTTCGGCGGTTGCAGCTGGCGTAATGATCAAGTTGCTTAGCTGATCGTTCTGTTGCTGTTCCGGAAACCCCGCCCGGCCTTAGCTTGGCGGGGTTTTCTCGTTTTGGGCGGTTAACTTGGAAGTATGAGTCGGTATTGACTCGAGTTACCGACTTCCACCACTGGACGTTAATCGATTTAGAAATTGCGGGTTGCTAAAGTCCTTCAATGCCCGGTTGATTTCCTCGGGCGTATTCATCACAAAAGGTCCGTATTGCACCACGGGCTCTTCAATAGGGCAGCCGCTGAGTACTAACATGCCTGCGCCTGAGGCGCGAGCATGCAGTTGCAATGTGTTGCCTTTGGCGTAGATGCCCAGTTGCCGCGCGTCGATCAAATCTGTCGCGCCTTGATAGACATACACCAGTGCAGGGTTGTCGGCATTGAAAGACAATTCAACGGTTTCATTGCCAGCCAGGTGCACATCGACAAAAATAGGCCGGGTTGAAATCTCTGGTAGCGGGCCTTGCTGTAATTGTTGATTGATTGTTACGGAACCTGCGATAACGCGAGCCATCCCGCCGTTAGATAGCGGCTGCTCGGAAACATCCGCGCTGGCAATTTCCTGATAAGCCGCGGGCTTCATTTTTTCAGCGCCGGGCAAATTCAGCCAGATTTGAAAGCCGTGCAACAGGCCGTGCTCCTGCTCAGGCATTTCCGAATGAAGCACGCCTGCGCCCGCTGTCATCCATTGCACATCACCAGCGCTGATAACGCCCTCATTGCCCATATGGTCGCGGTGACGCATACGCCCGGCTTTCATGTAGGTAATGGTTTCAAAACCGCGATGGGGGTGCTCAGGAAAGCCGCCAATATAGTCGGCAGCATCGTCGGAGTTGATTTCATCAATCATCAAAAAAGGATTCATTGCCTGATGCAGGCGCTGACCCGCAAGTCGATGAATTTTGACCCCGTCACCATCTTGGGCAGGGCTGGCTGTTATAACTTGGAGTAATTCTCTCATGAGTTTTTTCCAATTCCTTCTCGGCCATGGGCGGCGGTAAAATCCTGTACTGGACCCACGGGGATAATTCCCGTGGGGTTAATCATCAAATGGCTCGCATAATAATGCGTCTTGATATGTTCAAAGCTGACGGTGTCAGACACGCCAGGTATCTGGTATAGCTCGCGCACATAACCGCTAATGGCTGAATAATCGGCCAGTAACTGGCGGTTGGTTTTAAAGTGACCAAAATACACAGCATCGAAACGAATCAAAGTGGTAAACAAACGCCAATCGGCTTCCGTCAACTGGCCGCCCCCCAGATAACGCTGCCGGGCTAACAAACCCTCGACCCAGTCCAACGAATCGAACAGGCTATGGTATGCTTTTTCATAGGCATCTTGGGTGGTGGCGAAACCGGCTCGATAGACGCCGTTGTTGATGGTGTCGTAGACACGGTCATTCAGGGCATTGATTCGCTCGTGTAACGTATCAGGGTAGTAATCTATGGTGTTGCCCGTTAAAGCATTAAATGCCGTATTGAACATACGGATAATCTCTGAGGACTCATTGCTGACAATGGTCTGTGTTTGCTTGTCCCACAAGACCGGCACCGTAACGCGGCCCTCATAGCTGGAATCCGCGTTTAAATACAGTTGATACAGAAAGTCCAGACCGTAAAGTGGGTCCTTCATTTCCCAGCCATTTTTAAGCATCACCGGATCGACCACGGTGACACCAATATAATCCTGCAACTGCTTTATTTGGCGAAAAATCAGTGCGCGGTGTGCCCAAGGGCAAGCCAGTGACACATACAAATGGTAGCGGCCTTTCTCTGCCTTGAAACCGGGTTCCCCGTTTGGGCCGGCTTTGCCATCGGGTGTCAGCCAGCTTCTGAAGCGACTGTCCTGACGGAGAAACTCACCACCGCTGTTACCGGTGTCGTACCACTGGTCAACCCATTGACCCTTTTGTAATAGGCCCATTACGTGGCTCCCGTAGATTCATTGGCTGAATAGGTCGACATTAAAGCGTCAACTTGTTGTTTGCCCTGTGCAATCACTTGGTCTGGCGCTCTTTTGGATCCGCTGGCATCGATCCATTGCTTCAATGTGGCCGGAATTCCGAAGTTGTATATCGGCGCAGCCAGCACCAGGGTATCGGCGTTTTTCAACTCGCCAATCAATTGCTCTGACAAAATAAATTGAGCCTGTAAACTGGCCCGATCACTATTGGATGAACTGTGGAGGTCCACCAGATCCTCGGCATTAATCGGCGGCAGAGGGTGTTGCGCCAAGTCACGGCTAATTGTCGGTTCCCCTAATGCGTCCAAAAGGTATTGCCCAATAATGCGAGTATTTGAATCGCTGAATCGTACACTGCTATTAATATGTAATACGGTCATGTGATGGCTCCGGTCATGCTGATTAATGGGTGTATCGTTTACTGAGTCAGTTGCCTTTGCAGTAAGCGATCTGCACTTAGGCTGCCAGCGCCTCTGAACACCAGGGCGACACTGATCGCCAGCAATGCCAGGCCAAATTCGTAACCGTTATTCGACATAAACAGCCCATTTTCCAAGTGAACGGTGACGATCGCGACGAGCATTGTGAGCGCTAGTATTAAAGCGGCTGGACGAACAAGTAAACCTGTAACCAGCAACAAGCCTCCAAAGAATTCTGCACTACCGGCCATTGCTGCCATAAGCATGCCTGGCTCAAGTCCGATGGATGTCATCCAGCCAGCGGTGCCTTCCAAACCATAACCGCCATACCAGCCAAATAATTTTTGCGCACCGTGGGCGGCAAATATGATGCCTGCGCCGAGGCGAAGGGTGAGGGTGTCCAAGCCAGTATTCGTGGTGGTTAATTTGCCAATGAGTGCTTTCATGTTATTTCTCCAAATTTAAAATTGCTGTTTTGTATAGGTGATGAAACCATTGTAAGGGTTGTGAAATTTCTAATAAGAACTAATAATTGTTTAGAATGTTCTAAATACTAGAACAGTTATTTTGGAGGCATAATGGCAAAGAACCCAATTTCAATAGAGGTTCTGGAGACACTGGATGCCATAGATCGGCGTGGAAGTTTTGCGAAAGCGGCTGAAGAGCTGAACAAAGCGACGTCGGCGGTTTCCTATGCGGTACAGAAGCTGGAGGATCAGCTGGGTATTGCTCTATTCCAGCGTCAGGGGCGCCGTTCGGTGCTAACGTCAGCCGGGCGACTGATATTGGTCGAGGGTAGGGAAATACTTCAAGCTACCGCGCGACTGGCGAACAAGGCAAAAGAAGTGGCCACGGGCTGGGAGCCACGCATTAGCATCGCTGTAGAGTCACATCAGTCCTATCCGGCCTTTTTCAGCGTATTGGGCGAATTTCTCAAGGTGCATTCCACGGTTGAAATTGATGTCTGTGAGTCGGTGCTGAATGGCGGGTGGGAAGCTCTTGAGCAAGGCTGGGTAGATTTGATTGTCGGGTCACCTGGGCCAGTCCCGCTGCAAAAAGGGTATCGAGCGATACCCTTGGCCCGTGCCGACCTGTTGCCAGTCGTGGCCTCTCACCATGAGCTGGCAAACATAGCGGCTAATGCTGAAGCTTTGCAGGGGCGCTTACCTGAAGTCCGGAGGGTTATTACGCATGATACGTCTGTCGTTGACATTACCCGAAGCGCAGGTTTAAGCAGCGACGGCAAACATTTTTACGTGCAAAATATAGATCAGAAAGTTGAGGCGATAGTGGCGGGAATAGGGGTAGGCCATCTACCGCGACAGCGCATTCAAAACCAACTCAATAGTGGCGAGCTTGTAGAGCTTGCGCTAAATGAGCGCTCCACTTTCGAGTATTATCTGGCGTGGAAAATCAGTCACAAGGGCAAGGGATTGCAATTGCTGACTCAACGATTGGCAGCCGTATTTGGTGAAACGTTAGCGCCAAGCGCATCCTCTGTCGTTTAAGTTTTCAGTGAAAATTCCGCGAACTCACTGGAAGAGCCTTTATCAGGTGGCTAAGGTCAGACAATTTGCCGGCAATTATGTGCACTATATCTCCCTCCCGTTCCAGAATACCTTTTACGTGCAGCAGTCGTGCGGTGAGTAGGGGCTTTCGCTGTTGGCGGGCGGTGGCCAGCCAGACCACCACGTTGATGTTGCCGGTTTCGTCTTCCAGGGTAACGAAAGTGACACCCGAAGCGGTGCCGGGGCGTTGGCGGCCGGTTACCAGGCCGGCTACTTGTACCGGGCGGCCAGGTTCTATGGTGTTGAGTTCGCTGGCGCTCAAACAAAAGCGCAGGTGGCCCTGTTCCCGCAGCAGCGCGAGGGGGTGGCGCTGTAAGGTCAGACCCTGGCTGTTGTAGTCTGCCGCTATATTCTGGCCCTCGTTTGGTGCTGGTAGTTGCTCGCAGGCAGGTTCGGGAACGCTAGTGTCTTCGCCGACAAATAATTCAGCCGGTTGTTCGTGGCCCAGCAACTGCCAGTAGGCCTGGTGGCGGTTGCTGGTAAAACTGGGCATGGCGTTGGCACCGGCCAGCAGCTCCATATCGCGCTGGTTCAGACCGGTCAACTGCCGTAGCTGGCTGGAAGACGTGTAGCCGGTTTCCGGCCTTTTAGCGGAAACGGACGTGCCAGCTTGCTGTGATAGACCGCGGATTTGGCTCAGACCCAGGCGCAGTGATAGAGGATTATCAGTTTGGGTTTGCAGGGTTTGAGATTGTGGGGCTTGAGATTGAAGCGTGTGGTCCCACTGGCTGTGGTTCACATCCAGCGGTTGTATGTCCACGCCGTGGCGGCGAGCGTCTTGCACCAGTTGAGACGCCGAATAAAAACCCATGGGTTGGCTGTTGAGCAAAGCGCAATAAAACGCGGCCGGGTAGTGGCGCTTTATCCAAGCGGATACATACACCAATAAGGCAAAGCTGGCGGCGTGGGATTCGGGGAAGCCGTAGCCGCCAAAACCGCAGATTTGCTGGTACAGGCGCTCGGCGAAATCGTCGGTGTGACCACGCTCTTTCATGCCGCTCAGCAATTTATCGCGAAATGGAGTCAGATCGCCGTGGGATTTCCACGCAGCCATGGCACGGCGCAACTGGTCGGCTTCGCCACCGCTGAAGCCAGCGGCGACCATGGCCAGCCGGATCACCTGCTCCTGAAATATGGGTACACCCAGAGTACGTTCCAGCACGCGCTGTATGGCCTGGCTGGGGTAAGTTACAGACTCCAGCCCATGCCTGCGCTTTAGATAAGGATGCACCATATCGCCTTGAATAGGCCCTGGGCGCACAATGGCTACCTGTACCACCAGATCGTAATAGGTGGCGGGCTTTAGCCGCGGCAGCATGTTGATTTGGGCCCGGGATTCCACCTGGAATACGCCCACGCTGTCGCCTGTTTGCAGCATGGCGTAAGTGTCCGGGTCTTCCTGGGGAATGTTTTGCATGTGAAACGGCCGCCCTAACTGGGCGCTGATCATCTCCAGAGCTTTACGAATGGCGGTGAGTATGCCCAGCGCCAGCACGTCTACCTTCATTAATCCCAGGCTTTCCAGATCGTTTTTGTCCCACTGAATTACCGTGCGGTCGGCCATGGCGGCGTTTTCTATGGGCACCAATTCCGCCAGGGGGCCGGCACTGATGACAAAACCGCCCACATGCTGGGACAGGTGACGTGGAAAGCCCAGCAGAGTATTTACCAAGGTAAAAAACTGGTTAGCGACCTTTGGATTGCGGGTCAGGTTTTTATCGAGTATCTGTTGGTGCCAGGACGTGGCTTTGTCGCGCCAGTCGATGCCGTCGAGCAGTTGTTCTACCAGCAGTGGGTCGAATCCCAGAACTTTGCCGACATCGCGGATGGTGCTGCGCGGGCGGTAACGGATAACGGTGGCGGCTATGGCTGCGCGGTCGCGGCTGTAGCGCTGATAAATGTATTGAATCACTTCTTCGCGCCGCTGGTGTTCAAAGTCGACGTCTATATCCGGTGGCTCGTTGCGGTCTTTGGAAATAAAACGCTCAAACAGCAGGTCGATTTTTGCCGGGTTCACTTCGGTAATGCCCAGGCAATAGCACACCGCAGAGTTAGCCGCTGAACCACGGCCCTGGCACAGAATGCCGCGGCCGCGGGCAAATGCGACTATGTCCTCAATGGTCAGGAAATAGTGCTCGTACTGCATCTCTGAAATCAGCCCCAGCTCTTTGTGAATCAGTGCCTGCACCTGCAGCGGCGCACCCTCCGGGTAGCGCCGGCGTTCGCCTTCGCGGGTCAGCTTCAGCAGATAACCGGCGGCGCTGGTGCCGGTTGGCACCAGGTCGGGCGGGTATTCATAGCGCAGACTGCCGGGTTCAAATGTACATTGCTGGGAAATTACTTGAGTCTGCTGCAGCCAGGCGGCGGGAAACAGGCGCTGTAATACCGCAACGGGGCGCAGGTAACGCTCACCGTTTTGAAACAGACAATGGCCGGCGTTTTCCAAATTGGTGTGGTTGCGCAGGGCGGTGAGTACATCCTGCAGGGGCTGACGCTTGCGGCAATGCATATGCACGTCGCCACTGGCAGTAATGGGGCAACGTAGCTCTGTAGCCAGCCAGCGAATGCGGGCCAGCTGTTGTTCTTCAGCAGATTCCAGAGTGCGTGAGGCCGCTAGCCAAAGGCGCCGGTCAAACAATCGCAGCAGCCACTCACCCGCCGCTAGCGCTTGCTGGGTGTCGGCGCTGGCCAAGGTTGGCGGTAGCCACAGGCACAGGCAATCGTCCAGCGCGTGTACTTCCAGATCTCGGTAATACAGCTGGTACTGGCCCTTTTCCGCTCGCCGTCGGGCGCTGGTGATCAGCTGGCACAGTTGGCCATAGCCTTTGCGCGTGCGTGCCAGAAGTATAAAGCGCGGGGTGCAGGCACCAGGCGGTGCGTCGCTCAATTCAAACCAGCTGCCGGTAATGAGTTTCACCTGGCTGTTTTTAAGCGCCGCCCAGGCGCGGGGAATGCCAGCCACCGAGCAGGCATCGGTAATGGCCAGGGCGCTATAGCCCAGCTTTGCGGCTTGTTCGGCCAGCTCATGGGGATGCGAGGCGCCGGTCAGAAAACTGAAGTTGCTGCAGCAGTGCAGCTCGGCGTAGCTTTCATGGCTTTCAACACTTACATAGCTTTCAGACGGCATCAGCCAAACCACCCGTGTAGATGCCAGCCCTGACTGGCATCCCGAAACACCCAAGCCAGTTGGCCACTGGGTAATTGGGCAATGTAATAATCCCGTTGTACCCTTTGGCCATCCCACCAGCCGCCACTGACGCGTTCCGGGCCGGCAAACCAGGCCTGCGGCTTGGTGTGTAAAGGTTGAGGCTTACGCATCAGCCACAGCGGGCGGCAAGGTAGCGGATTCTCCGCAGCGCTGGCTTTGCGCTGTTTGCGCTGCACATCGGTGCTGGCCCAGGCCTGCTCAGGGCGGTGATCAGCGTGTGGCGCTAGCTGCTGCAGCGCGCCGTCGCCCAGCCGGGCCTGCAGGCGGCTAATCAGAGTGTGCCAGGCTTCGTCCATATCTTGGGTTTCGCCTAACAAATCCTGTCCGCTGGCGGCTTCACGCCCAATAAAGCGTTTTACCAGCAATGTCAGTGACACCACCGGAGCTTGCAGAGGCTGTTGTTCAAAGCGTAGGCGAATCAAATTCAGAAAAGCCTCCGCCCGGTGTTCTGGGCCGGAAGTGCGTATGCGCAGGCGGGTGGGTTCTGTGTAGCGATAGCACAACAACAAATTCAGGCTATCGGTTTCCTGCTGGCGCCAGCACAGGTCTTCTTCCAGTTCACTCAAAATGCGCTGCAATGGAAATAGCAGCCCCTGGGAATGTTCGATGTCTTCGACAAAATCCGCTTGCTGGCGAAATCGGTGCGGGGGCTGCCAAGGCGTTTGTGGATCTGGCCTTGTACCTTGTATTTTTTGACTGTGAGCCAAAATCTTTGGGCCCAGCCGCCGCGCCAGTTCGGCTGCGGGCAGGGCGAATAGGTCGCCCAGTGTGTTCAGGCCCAATCGCTGCAAACGAGTGCAGGCCAGGCTATCAAATTCTGCCTCTGCCAGCGGCAACTGTTCCAATAGGCGCAGCATGTGGCCTTGGTCGGCGCTGCATTCACCTTTGCCGGTGCGGGCAATCAGCCTTGCCGCCAGCGGGGTGTGGCCGATGCCCAGCCAGGCAGTCAGGCGGCGTTCATTCAAGCCTTGCTCCACGGTTTCCCACACCGCGGGCAAGCCGCCGTATAGTTTTTGCAAGCTGCCGATTTCAGCCAGCAGGCCATCTGGCGGCACCAGGGTAATGTGTGCGGCACAGCGGTATAGCCAGCGAGCCTGATCTTGTAGCACCCGGGCTTCTTGCTGCGGGTCGGTACGAACCATCGTTAGATCAGCCACCAGGCTAAGGGCGGTTTTTAGCCGCATACCCGGCTGAACGCCCTGGCTGCTGGCCTGAGCGCAAGCCTGAAGCACCTTCTGGCCAGAGGCATCCACAATCACTAACGCTGCGTCCTGCTTTCGGGACCGGCGGATATGATCCAGCAATAATTGAGGAAAATGCAGGTGTAACCACAACATAAAGTGTTACCGGGCCGATTTGGGCCAGGGGCCCTTAACCACGTGGCTGGTTTCGGCTACAGCCAGGCCAGCTCGCTGTGGCAACGGCAGTTCGCAGTGCTGGCCCGGCCAGCTGCCGCGGCGTTTGAGTATTTGCACGTGCAGGCATTGATTAGCGTCTGGCTGCAACTCAAGGCGCAGAGCCGCCGGCGAATTTTGCGCGGCATGGCAGCGTTCGCGAAACAATACGCACACATTGCTGCCGGCTTCCGCGGCCAGCTGCAAACGCCGTACATCTCGCAACGCCAGCTTGCCGGGCCAGGCCATAACCAGCCCTGTGACCGGTGAGCGCAGGCAGTTTTCCAGGGTCCATAAAAAATCGCCGCTGTCCTGGGTGTGAATGACCACCACCTGGTCAAGGTCAACACCTTCACGCACTAGTGCCGGGGCATAAGGAATGTGCGGTGGGTTCAGCCAGAATACGGTTTTTCCGCTATGGGTCAGGCGCTGCATCAGTGGCAGAAGCAAATGCAGCTCGCCAATACCGGGCGTGTCCAGCAGGCATTCACTGAGTGCTCCCCGCGGCCAGCCTAGACCGCCCAGCTGGTTATCCAGCGCTCGGTAACCGGTAGATTCTGCCGGTTGACTGATGTGAGCAGGCTGATGGCCCTGCCAGATACGTGCGCTTTGCTTCATGGCGGATAGAAGTTCATTCATGGTCAAATCTCAAAGTACTGTTTAAATATACAGTATTCCGAACAGGGCAAGATTTCAACCACCAGGATTAAGAATTCGAATGACAGGGCCACCGTTTACAGTGGTAGTCTTAGCGTAAAGCGAAAACTGAGAAAGCAATTTTATGGCAGTGATTGCAGGTGTCGACCTTGCCTGGCAAGGCAATCGCAACCCTACGGCTATTGCGGTAGGGCACGTTGCCGATGGCGTTGTCGAAGTGACCGGCGTGTTTGAAAACCTTCACGGTTTTGACGCCGTTGCCAGTGCCCTGGATTCTATCGACGGTCTTCACGGCGTGGCGGTAGACGGCCCACTCATCATTCGTAACCCGAGCGGGCAGCGGCCTTGTGAACGCGGTATCGGGGTGACTTACGGTGCGCGAAAGGCATCCTGCCACGCCTGTAATCTGACTCTGTTTCCTGCGTCTAATGGCGTGTTTCTAGGAGATCATTTGCACGCAGCCGGCTTTGGCCATCTGGCTGCTCCCGGGCAAAAGTGGCAGCTGGAGTGTTATCCCCATCCTGCGCTGATCGAAATTTTTCAGCTTCCGGAGCGTCTGCTTTATAAAAAAGGCCGGGTAGCCGATAAGCGCCAGGGCCAGGCCAGGCTTGCCAGTTTGCTGCTGAGCCTGGCGCAGTCCCAAAGAATGGCGTTGACCATAGGCTCGTCATTTTTACCCTATCTGGATACGCAACGTATCCACTCTTTGCGTGGTGCAGCTCTGAAGCATAACGAAGACGTATTGGATGCGATTGTCTGCCTGTATATTGCGGCTTTGTACCACGCTAAAAATAGCGAGCGAGTGTTCGGCTGTACGGAAAAAGGCTACATCTACGTGCCCCAGGGCGCGTGCTGAATAAGGATTCTTTATGAACGAATTGACCGAAACCAGTATCTGCTGCCCTTACTGCGGTGAGTCTATCGAGGTGTTGATTAACCCTGAAGATGCGCAGCAATCCTATATTGAAGACTGTCAGGTGTGCTGCAAGCCGATCACCTTTGTTGTGACAGAGGCAAATAACGGTGATTTGTCGGTGGCCGTGTACAGTGAAAACGACACTTATTGAATGCGGTGAAAGTAACAGATAGACGGCCTCTAGTCCTTGACCAGCATTCCCTCACGCCAGCGATCCCAAGGGGGGAGGGGGCCTAGTGATTCGAACAGATAGTTGAGGAAAACGCGAACCTTGTGTGAGCGAAGGCGTCGTTCGGTGGTCAGTACGTGGATGTCGCGGCGCCCCGGATTAACCTCACAGCGCCAAAAATCGAGCAGAGCGACCAGCGCGCCGGATTTGAGCTCGCCGGCAATCAGCCAGGTCGGGAACATCACCAGTCCCTGACCCAGTAGAGCGGCCTGAACCAGGCTGACGGCGTCGTCGCTGTAGAGATTGCCGGTAACATCGAAAGGCGTGGCGCTGGCCTGATTCGGAGCCTGAAAGAACCAGCGTTGGCGGCCCATTTCGCCCTGATAAAGTAAGCAGTTATGGTCGATGAGTGACTCTGGCGATTCGGGCTCGCCATGCGCCTGAAGATAACTCGGCGCAGCGGCGATTACGTAGTTCATCGGCGCCAGACGGCGTGCCACCAGCGACGAATCTGAGAGCTCACCCACGCGGAAGGTGACATCATGCCCTTCACGAACCGGGTCAACCACTCTGTCGTTAAGCTGCAGTTCAGCCTTGAGCGAGGGATACCGACACTGAAAATGGTGCAACAGTGGTACGACCTGCCGCTGACCGAAAGCCACAGGTGCGTTGATGCGCAATGTGCCGCTGAGCTCAGCATCTGAATGTACCAGTGCGTCCGTGGCGAAGTCGAGCCGCTCCAGAATATCGCGCACTTCTTCGTAGTAGCGCAAACCCGCTTCTGTGAGCGTCACTGCACGGGTATGCCGGTAGAACAGTGGCTGGCCCACGGCCTCCTCCAATCCCCGAATCTGCCGGGAAATAGAGGACACAGCGCGATGAAAATGACGGGCGGTCGTCGTAAAACTTCCAGTGGCAGCGACCCGTTCAAAGATGCGCAGGGCATTGAGATCCATCTGGTTGAAACCCCTTAAGTTGCATTTTACGCAATAAATATTTGCGTTGTTTTCGATTGTAGCAATGAACGGCCTCTAACAGAATGGAAGTATTGGTAACCCGATTCGGGGAGCCAGACACTGTTCATGAAAGGAGAGAGCGCATGCGTAAAGGTACAGCACTGGTCGCAGGAGCCACCGGGATTACCGGTGGAAATTTGGCATCTTATCTGGTGGCCAGCGGTTGGACAGTCTACGGGCTTTCACGACACGCCACCGAACAGAGCGGTGTAATACCAGTTGCCGCAGATCTGCTCGACGAGACCGCTACCAGGGAGGCGCTGGCTGGTCTGCAGATCACTCATGTCTTCTATTGCACCTGGGTTGGTCGCGACAACGAGAAAGCCAATGTCGAGGCCAACAGCGCCATGATGCGCAACCTCTTCGCGGGGCTTGGTGATACTGATGTGCAGCACGCCTCGCTGGTCACGGGAACAAAGCAGTACCTTGGTTCGTTCGAAGCCTATGGTAGTGGTCGCACCGAAACGCCGTTCCGCGAATCCGAGCCGCGTGTCCCTGGCGACAACTTTTACTACGCGCTGGAAGATGTACTGTTCGAAACCGCCGAGCGTCAGGGCTTCGCCTGGAACGTGCATCGTCCACATACGGTGATCGGCTACGCCCGCGGTAACGCCATGAACATGGGCACCACGCTTGCTGTCTATGCCTCGATCTGCAAAGCGACCGGCAAACCGTTCGTATTCCCAGGCTCGCAGATTCAATGGAACGCGCTGACCGACATGACGGATGCGCTGGTTTTGGCGCGCCAGATGGAGTGGGCCGCAACGACGCCAGGGGCTGAAAATCAGGCATTTAACACGGTCAACGGTGACGTTTTCCGCTGGCGCCGGATGTGGCGCGAAATCGGAGAATACTTCGGTCTTGAAGTAGCGGATTGTCCCGAGACACCACAGCCACTTGAAACCCAGATGGCCGGGGCCGACGCGACCTGGCGCGAAATTGCCAAGAAACATGATCTGGTCGAACCGGACGTCGCCAGGCTGGTCTCGTGGTGGCACACCGATGCGGATCTGGGCCGCGACCAGGAGTGTGTCAATGATATCACCAAGTCACGCGACTTCGGTTTCGATCATTTCCGCGAGACCCGAGGGGCGTTCTTGAGCCTGTTTGATCGTCTGCGCGCCGAGAAGATCATTCCCTGATGGCAGCTGCTGATCTGGATCTTTGACGCTCTTGCTCCGGTTTCGCCCGAGTTCGGCATGAACCGGAGCAAGGGCGTCAGCTTCAAGTAAAGTGGCTTAACACTATTAAAGCTTGCGTCCCGGGCTGCCAATATAAAGGTAAATCGATTGGCTGGAGCGATCTTCAACCCGATGCACCGAAACCGACGGTAACTCCCCGCCCTCTTGCTGAAAAACAGTAACCATACCGGCAGCCTCGCCGTTACGCTCCCGAACCTTCTCTTCCGGTAGCCATTCCGGCCCTAGGCAGCCAGATACCTTTTCTATGGCCTGTTTGTAGCGCGAACCTGCAACATCGGGATCGGGTGCGCCAACTGTGCACACGTATGCAGAGTCGCCGGCGCCCCATGCCCAAATCTCGCAGTGGCCCCTGATGAGTTCCTCTTTTGCACGATAGATGGTTAACGATCTGAAATTCGAGCCGCCTTGACGGTACCCTGAAAACCCGGTTTGGTAGTCCGCCACGATATTCTGCATGGTGGCGCACGGATCATCTGTGCCACTTTGAAGGTTTTCCTGAAAGGCACATCCGGTTAAAGAAAATGCCAGCAATGCAAAGGGTAGGGGCAGTCGGGGCATCGTTTTTCCGTCCATCAAGTGTTTGTGATTGAAGGTCTTTTTTCTTCGAATTTACGTGTTGATGTAAAATGTCAATGTAATTATTCTATAGATTATCGAACCATGGCCTCAGGTGGAAGGGTTGGTTGTTTTTTACAAGGATCCGCAGAGGGGCGACGCGAATAAAAAGAAGGAAGATAAATGCTAAATAATCGATGCACCTTCCCTGGCTCAGGGCCGCACCCGGGTACTTTTTTTGCTCTGACTGTTTGTCTGTCTCTTATTGTTTCCGGTTGCTCCGATTCGGCTGATCTGCCGGAAAGTGTGCCGGTTGCCGTATCTGTCGTGACATTGGACAGTGCCGAAGTGCGGCCGTCCCGCGATTTTGTCGCCAGAACCTTAGCCTCAGCAAAAGCTGATATTTCAGCTCGTATAGAGGGCGAAATCCGGGAGATCAACTTCAGGGAGGGAGCCCGCGTTGAAAAAGGTCAGCTGCTTGTGCGCCTGGAAGATACCGGAGCCAGCGCTGACCTTAAACAGGCCGAAGCGGAACTGACGGCATCCCGGGCGGAACTGCAGTCGGCTACCAGAAACCTGGAGAGAGGCAACGATGTTGCCAGCAAGGGTTTTCTCTCAGCGGCAGACCTGGACAAACTCCGGGACCGTTTTAGTGCCGCCGAGGCGCGGCAGCAGGTTGCAGAGGCTGCTGCAGAGAAAGCGGCAAACAATCTGGGTTACACCGACATTCGGGCTCCTTTTGACGGCTGGATCGGTAAACTGAATTTTGATGTGGGTGCCGTGGTTAGACCTGCCAGCGGGCCGATCACCGAAATTCTGGTGACCGACCCCATGTACGTAGGATTCCAGGTTAATGAGGCCGATTATGTGGCGTATCGGCGCGCCGGGCGGGCCGCCGCCGAGGGCGTGCGGGTCATCGTGGAAGGTCTGCAAAAGGTGCACTCCGGCATTACGGTCACACCCGTCGGTAAGCGCATCGATCCGAAAACAGGCGTGCTTACCGGTGAAGGTGAGGGCGTCCAGTGATCAGCGGCGTCTTTATCCAGCGGCCGAAATTTGCCTTCGTTATTTCCATTCTGATAACCCTCGCAGGCTTGCTCGCCCTCCGAGCCCTGCCGGTAAATATGTATCCCGATATGGCACCGCCCCACTATGCAGCAGGGAGCTCCCAAACCTGCTGACACCATTCTGGGACGCCAGATTGGCAAGTATTGAGCCTTGAGATACAAAGTTTTCGAGACGAGCCCTATGTGTCAGCGAAGTCGTCGACTCACATTTCAGGGGTCATCCATGCTTCATTCTCATCGACTGTTAATGTCAGCGTTAAAAAGTGTTAGTGAGGATTGACGATTGGGTGGGTCCTCGCCGATAGTTGGTTTTGCAAACCATTCACGCTAACGGGACCCTGCTGATGATAGACGATGATACATTGACCGCACTGAAAACCGCTTTTACCTTTATGCCGCAACCGGTAGAAGTAAACCGCTACGATTACGGTGACGATGCCGAACGGGTTCTGGCGCAGGTGAACTTTGTGCGCGAAGTGCTGGCCCATCACGGTATAGACCCGGAAGAAGTCGCTGGTGACATCAATCCTGAATCGTCGCCGAATTCCTGCTACTAGGTTGGCGCAGGCCTGGTGGCCGGCTCTTTGCCGCTGCCAGCACCCTGATATAAGCGCCGTATCGAATTAGTTGCGGATGTACTGGCAAATGGCTATTGGTTTTCCCGTCCGATAGTTGTCCAATACACACTTTGCTGGCGATACACACAGATTCCGCAATAACCGGGTAACAAAGATACGCATGTTTCATGAGCTGAGTTTGGGCGGAATGCTGTTCAGCCCTTTAGTTGTGCTGGGGCCCTTGGCGTTTTTTATGACCATGGCCACTCGCTGGGTGCTGCACCGGCTGCATTGGCGGCGTTATATCTGGAAAGATGCCTGGTTCGATGTCGGCATTTTTGTGTGTTATCTGGCGCTGACTATTTACTGGGTGGGAGACTGAAGCGGGCTTATGGGAAAACTATTACGTGTTGGGCTTACCCTGCTAGTGGTTTTTGCGGCCATATTGGCCGGCAACTGGATATGGAACCACTATTTGCATTCGCCCTGGACCCGCGATGGCCGTATTCGCGCAGATGTTATTACCATAGCGCCCGACGTATCCGGCTGGGTAACAGCTCTTGAGGTAAGCAACAACCAACCGGTAAAGAAGGGTGACTTGCTGTTTGTGATTGATGAGTCCCGCTATCAGGCAAAAATTGCTGAAGCCGGCGCTTATCTGGCGCAAAAACGCAGCGCCTGGGAGTTGGCTCAGCATCAGTATCAGCGCCGTGAAGGCTTGAGCGGCCGCCAGACTATTAGCGACGAAAACCTGGAAACCTACCGCATTCAAACCGAGGCTGCCAAAGCCAGTTACGATTTGGCTCAGGCTCAGTTGGCAACGGCTCGTATTGACCTGCAGCGTACCCGCGTAACGGCGCCTGAAACTGGCACCGTTAGCAACCTCAGTCTGAGTGAAGGTAACTACGTGAACCAGGGTCAGCCGGTGGTGTCACTGGTGCAGAAAGGCTCGTTCTACGTGACCGGTTACTTTGAAGAAACCAAGCTTCAGAAAATCCACGTCGGCCAACATGCTCGGATAACACTGATGAGCGGCGGTGAAATGCAAGGTAAGGTTACCAGTATTGCTCAAGGCATTGCCGACACCAGCGCAGGCAGCAACAGCCAGTTGCTGCCACAAGTGCAGCAGGCGGTGAACTGGGTGCGCCTGGCTCAGCGCATCCCGGTGGATATCACGCTGGATACACTGCCGCCAGACCTCAATCTTAGCGCCGGTATGACGGTTTCAATCTATCTCGATACCGACCAGTAATATGCAGCTGCACCCCTGGCTGGCACAATTGCTGATGCCCGACAAACACGCGGTGATCTTTGCCATTAAAGGCCTTATTGCCATCGCAATGGCGTTGTTTATCTCCATGTATTTAGGCTTGGAGCGGCCTTATTGGGCCTTGGTCGCCGCTATTCTTCTACAGATCCGCCCGGAAAGCGGGATGGTGATCGAAAAAGCCCTGTGCCTGGTCCTGGGGTCCTTGCTGGGGGGCGCTGTCGGCATCCTCATACTCGCGCTGCTAATACCTTACCCGCTGCTGGCACTGGCCAGTTTAACGTTGTGGGTGAGCCTGAACTCCGCAGCCGCGGCCATGGTTCACAGCAAAAACTTTATCTACGCTTTTGCCATGGCCGGCATGACTGCTGCTCTGGTGGTGCTTCTGGTGATGGCCAACGCTGAAGCCGCCAGTAGTAAGGCCGTGTTTGATATTGCCCAGGCTCGTATCAGTGAAATGACCGTGGGCGCGGTGTGTGCCATGTTGGTCAGTAAGCTGCTGTGGCCAATGATGGTGAAAGACCAGATGCGCGACGACGCCCGCACAGTGATTAACAGAACCCTGGAAAACCTGACCTCCGAGCTAGACCCGCAAAGCTCCCACGACCAGCGCCACCAAAGTGCTGAGCAGATTTTGGAAACCCTGGTTGCGCTGGCAGACGACTCCAGCGCCGTGGTGTATGAAAGCCCGGAGGGTCCGGGGCGCAGCCGGGCTGCCAATTTGCTCAGCAACAAGGTGCTGACATTGTTAGCGCTGACCCAGATTCTCGGCCGCTTCCATCGTAATCACGACGACCTGCTATCACCAGCGTTTCGCCAGATGCTGGATTCCATGCGTACCCATTTTCGCCTGGTCGTTGCGACTGATAGCTATGAAGAAGCGTACCGCGTGGCGCAGGCATTGCGACGACAGCTGCTGGAGCAGCGTTCTGCGTTTGCAGACGAATCTGCCATTGTTACCCGTTTGGCCGGCACCGCCCTAGAGCTGGCGTCAGACTTGGTGGTGGTATTGCGCGCCTATAACGCGCTGGAGAACCCAGATCGCACGTTGTTGAAAGCTCCCAAATTGTCCACTCATCGGGACCCTCTGTTTGGCGCCATCAACGGTTTTCGTACGGGCATGGTGTTTCTGTTTGGTGCCGCTGTTTGGGTGGCCACTGCCAGCCCCTCGGCCATTTTAATGATGATTGTGCCGGTGATGTTTTCGGTTACTTTTGCGCGCTTTTCTATGGCATTTCTAAAGGTGTTTCTCCGCCGTCTGTTATTGGGCGTGGTGGTCTCGGTGCCGGTGGCGCTGGTGTTCGGGCTGGAACTGTTGTCACAAAGCAGCGGAGATTTTGAAATTCTGATACTGGTATTGGCTGGGCCTTATTTTATGGGTCTGCTGGCGCTGGCCAGCCGTGAAACCTTGCCTTGCGGCTTGGGTTTTTGCATTCCTTTTACGTTAATCATTCAGCCTGGCAACAACATGACCTTTAACGCCGCAGACGCCGCCAACAATGCGCTCGGCTTGCTGGTGGGCATTGGGGCGCTCTATTGGATATTTCAGCTGATTGCGCCGCCTGATAGCCAGTTGATGAAGCGGCGGCTATTGCGCGCCACGGCTCGCGACCTGGTGGACCTGAACAACCATCCCACGCCAGAACGTTGGTACAACGGCCGCATGGGCGAGCGCCTGCTGCGGCTGGCCAATTACGATCAGGAAAACAAACGCAGCGAACGTTTTATGACGGATCTGGGTTTTACTGGCCTAAACCTGGGGCACACATCCATACGCCTGCGTAAACTCGTTCATAAGCGGCGTGGGCCGCTGGTAGATGCCGAGTTGCGACATTGGCAGCAGGTGCTGGCTGATACCTATTTAATGAGCTCTCGTGGCGAGTTCAATCCTGGGTTCCGCGAAGCCAGTGACCGTTTGTTGCAGGCTATCCATTCAGTAGACTCGCCAGACCAACAAACGGTTACTATTGAGGGTATGTTCGAGCGCATCGCGCTCACGTTTGAACGCACGGCGCGCACTGTGGCGAGCCTGACAAAACCCTAAAGGGAATTCGTGTCAGCCACGGCAGCATTTTGGTTATTTTTTGCTAATGTCGTAATCGCTTTTTTGATTTTCTCCAAGGCTTAAAAACCTTGTGCCGATGACGTGCTGCGCCTGGGATCTGCGCCCCCGTAAAGCGTGCCATCTTCGCCAATCATGATGCTTTGAATAGCGCCCATTGCCGAGTCTGCGACGACCGTGTGGCCTTTGCTTTCCAACAGTTTCACTGTGTCTGCACTGATGCCTTGCTCTACGCGAATCTGATCTGGCAGCCATTGGTGGTGAATACGCGGCACACTCACTGCGCTTTGTATGTTCATCCCGTGGTCAATCACGTTCATGATCACCTGCAGAGTCGTGGTTATGATGCGCGAGCCACCAGGGCTGCCGGTCACCAGAAAGTTGCGGCCGTCTTTGCGCACTACGGTAGGCGACATGGAACTGAGCATGCGTTTGCCGGGTTCAATTTTGTTGGCAGCGCCGCCGATCAAACCGTAAGCGTTGGGCACGCCTGGCTTGGCGCTGAAATCGTCCATTTCGTTATTCAATAAAAAACCGGCGCCGGCCACGGTAATGCCTGAACCGTAACTGAAGTTGATGGTGTACGTATTTGATACCGCATTACCCCAACGGTCTACCACCGAGAAGTGAGTGGTTTCCGGGCTTTCATAAACCGCCGGCTGCCCTGGTTTTATCTCGCTGGCCGGACGGGTTTTATCTGCTTTAATTGTGCCCCGCAATTCGTCTGCATAGTCTTTGCTGATTAATCCCGCCACAGGCACGTCCACAAAGTCAGTGTCGCCTAGGTATTGCGTGCGGTCTGCGTAGGCCAGTTTCATGGCTTCGGCCATGTGATGAATGGCGCTGGCGGAGTTGTGGCCAAATTCCGCGATGGGGAACCCTTCCAAAATATTCAGAATCTGCACGATGTGAACGCCGCCGGAGGAGGGCGGCGACATAGAGTAAATGTCGTATCCGCGATAAGTGCCTTGTACCGGTGTGCGTATGGCAGGCTCATAGCCGGCCAGGTCGGCTTCCGTAATCAAGCCGTCGTGCCGGGCCATTTCATCAGCGATCAGGCGCGCAGTTTCGCCTTTGTAAAAGCCGTCAGTGCCCTGATCTGCAATACGTTGCAAGGTTGCTGCTAATTCCGGCTGGCGAAAGCGTTCGCCGGGTTGCCAGGCTGAACCGTCTTCGTTATAAAAGGTTTTCAGGGTGGCAGGCCAGCGGGTCATGCGCTCGCGGGCCTGCTCCAGCCCTTCGTTGAAGCGCCGCGGCACTACAAAACCGTCACTGGCCAGCTTAATTGCTGGCGCCAAAGCCTGCTTCAGGCTGATGCTGCCGTGGCGTTTCAGGGCCAGAGCCAGCCCGGCCACGGTGCCGGGCACGCCTGCGGCTTTGTGGGTAAAGCGGCTGCGGTTTTGGTCCACGTTGCCGTCTTCATCCAGGAACAGATCCTCGGTGGCTGCTGCCGGCGCGGTTTCGCGGTAGTCAATGGCTTCCGGCTCGGCGCCGTCACCCGGCGCTATCAACATAAAACCACCGCCGCCAATATTGCCGGAACGGGGTTGGGTAACGGCTAGGGCGAAGCCGGCTGTAACCGCGGCATCTACCGCATTACCGCCATCCTTTAATACCTGTAGCGCAACTTCAGTCGCCAGGGTATGGCTGGTAGCAACCATGCCCTGGGTAGCGATTGCCGGGTTAAAGCGTTCGCCCTCCAGAATTGCATTGGCGTGGGAGCTGTAACTGACAACCAGACCAACGCTAATAACCATCAGCCTGGCACTGATAGCCATCAACCGGGGACTGATAGCAACAGTGCCCAGCACGTTAGCTTTTAATCGCCCTGAGCGGGTGTTTGAACCTGTTTTTGAATTGGGTTCCTGTGAGTGGCTGTACATGCGTTAGCTCCTCGTTTCCAATGTTCAGATAAGCTATCATAGCCCGTCATTTTCATTGGTGCGTAATGCCGACAGCTTGATTTCAGGTTGCGGTTTTCCCCAGCGTATCCGCTTTCCCGTGTTTTAGTTAAGGAAAGGCTTTCATGGAGCATACCTACCGTCTTGTGATTTCCTGCCCGGACGGGGTGGGCATTGTCGCTAAGGTGAGTAATTTTTTGTCCACCTATAACGGTTGGATTACCGAAGCAAGCCACCACTCCGATACCCACAGTGGCTGGTTTTTTATGCGTCACGAAATCAAGGCCAATTCGATTCCTTTTGGTCTGGAGCAGTTTCGCGCAGCGTTTGAGCCCATCGCCCGCGAGTTCAATATGAACTGGCGGATCACCGATTCGGCGCAGCCGAAAAAAGTGGTTCTGATGTGCAGCAAAGAATCTCACTGCGTAGCTGATCTTCTGCATCGCTGGCAAAGCAAAGAATTGAACGTCGAAATTGTGGCAGTGGTGTCCAACCACGACGATTTGCGCCGCATGGTGGAATGGCACGAGATCCCTTATCACCACGTGCCGGTCAGTAAAGGCAATCGCGA
>JBALXR010000174.1:0-508 GCA_036960525.1 Marinobacter sp. | reverse complement strand
CGCCAGCTGCTCTGGCAGCACCGAAATCGGGGTGGTCAACTGCACCTCCAGTTGCTTTTGCCCCATGCGGGCCATCAGGTTTTCCTTTTCCTCGACCAGCAGCAGCGCCCCGTCATTGATCACCCCAATCCGGTCGGCAATCGCCTCGGCCTCTTCGATGTAATGGGTGGTCAGAATGATGGTGACGCCTGAGGCCTTCAGCTCGGCAACGATATTCCACATGTCCTTGCGCAGCTCGACATCCACCCCGGCGGTGGGCTCATCCAGAAACAGGACACGGGGCTCGTGGCTCAGCGCCTTGGCGATCAGCACCCGGCGTTTCATGCCGCCGGACAGCTCCATGATGCGGCTCTTGCGTTTGTCCCACAGCGACAGTTTGCGCAGGATATCCTCGAGCAGTGCATCATCGCGCGACTTGCCAAACAGCCCGCGCGAGAACCGCACCGTGTTCCACACCGTCTCAAAGGGCTCCAGGTTGATTTCCTGCGGCACCAGCCCGATCAGCGAC
>JBALXR010000173.1:0-528 GCA_036960525.1 Marinobacter sp. | reverse complement strand
ATCGTGCAGCTCCTCAAACGTCGGAAACGGCGATTTATCTCGAATAACCAGCTCTTTGCCCAGGTAATCGAGTATTTTCATGACTTTGCGGATGCCAATATCGCCTGATCGGTTATTTTCAAGAGCGTTAATTGTAGCGCGGGAAATATCGAGGTGGTTTGCCAGCATTTGCTGGGATACGCCGTTTTGCTGGCGCAGTGTTGAAAGGGTTTGACCTAAAGTTTGATAATCCACAATGCACCTCGACTGGCTAATATACTTTACACTTAAGCTTCAATTACACTTTTTGTAAAGTATTTTAGCCAGCAGAGGCGGTTTCCAAGCTCGTCGACTACAGACGCATGGCGCCGTCGACTTCAATCACGCGGCCGCTGACGTAATCGTTCTCAAGAATGAACGCTACGGTCTGGGCGATTTCGTGAGGCTGGCCCATGCGCTTGGCGGGGATGCCTGCGCACAGTTTTTCCAGAGCTTCCTGCTTCATAGACGCGGTCATATCGGTTTCGATAAAGCCCGGTGCAATGGCCA
>JBALXR010000172.1:0-541 GCA_036960525.1 Marinobacter sp. | reverse complement strand
GCCGAAAAACCACACTGCGGCGCCTGAGGCGAACCCTTCATGTATAGAATAACCGAGTTTTCTTCAAGTTGGCTTTTAATAGTATCGTTCATATCCATGTTATCTACCTCTGTGCTGGAAGCTAAAATGAAAAAGGAAAGCTTGCCTTAGGGCAATCAATTTCAACCATTGTACACGGCCCAGGCGGACCTACCAACCGTCACCGGTTGCCGCGCTTTCGCAAACCGGGGACAGATTTGAAATCTGTCCCCTATCGCTAAAGACGGGACGCCGGCTGGCCCTGATCGTTGTCATGCCATCGCAGAGCGGCTAGACTGACCGCCCCTATTTTCTTACTTTACATCAACAATCATCAGGCTAGAAGCCCCGGCAACAAGGGCTTTCAGCGAGGTAAGGGCCATTCCATGGCAGTACGACATTTTTTAACACTGAACGACCTGACTCCCCATGAACTGGAAGCGCTGCTGGACCACGGCTCGCGCCTGCGTACTGAATGGCACCAAGGCGTTACCCGCGACACCTTGAAAAACCGCGTGCTGGC
>JBALXR010000171.1:0-556 GCA_036960525.1 Marinobacter sp. | reverse complement strand
GTATCTAGACACTATTTCTGTGCCACGCGCGATATCGCTAACCGTTAGCTTTACCAGGTCACATCCACGCAATTTGCTATTAACAGCCAAGTTAAAGAGGGCGAGATCTCGCACCTTGTGCGCCATGTCCAGTCTTACTCGTATCGACCAGACCTCTTCAGGTTTCAGTGGGAGTTTCTGACCTATAAGCTTTCCTTTGTTCCAAGGTTCTCGCGTAAATACAAACTTTGATAATGACATGTTTGTAGTGGTTCAATGATTCCGGACACCAACGTAGGTGGTAATATTGCCGCCATAAGCGAGGTGTCTGATGACCAGGAAACGACGATCTTTTACGCCGGAGTTCAAGCAGGAAGCCGCCTGTCTGGTGCTTGACCAAGGGTACTCTATTGCCGAAGCCAGCCGCTCTTTGGATGTCGGCGAAAATGCCTTGAGGCGATGGGTAATGCAGCTCTCTGAGGAGCGTGGCGGCATCACCCCAAAATCCAAAGCTTTGACCCTGGAGCAGCAGCGAATTCAGGAATTGGAAGCCCGTTGTGAGCGGCTGGAACGGGAG
>JBALXR010000170.1:0-565 GCA_036960525.1 Marinobacter sp. | reverse complement strand
ATAGCGGCCCTTCTGACATTGCTGCAGAAAGTGATTCGCCAACAGGGGAATATCCTCTCGGCGCTCACTCAAAATCGGTATTTTCAGGTTAACGACATTCAAACGGTAGTAGAGGTCTTCGCGAAACAAATCACTCTTCATGGCTTGCTCAAGATCACGATGAGTCGCAGAAATGATGCGCACATCAACAGCATAACTCTGGGTACTGCCCACCGGGCGTACCTGCCGCTCCTGCAGGACACGTAATAGTTTCACCTGCAGCGGCACGGGCATATCGCCAATTTCGTCCAGAAACAGGGTGCCGCCATCGGCAGCTCGCAGCAGCCCCAGGTGATCATTACTGGCGCCCGTGAAGGCGCCCTTCACATGACCAAAAGGAGCATCAAATGAACTACTTAATTACTGGTGGTACAGGATTTATTGGGTCTGCTCTTTGCTTGCGATTATTGCAAGACAAGCATGACATTGTCGTATTAACCAGGCACCCTGATGTCATCAAAGCGCGTACCAGGGTATCACCGATCGTGTGATGACCACTGAAGCTGCCGTCCGGCAGTGGGGCGAC
>JBALXR010000016.1:23142-40156 GCA_036960525.1 Marinobacter sp. | reverse complement strand
GCGTGCTAAAAAAGGAAAAAGAAGGGAATATAAACATTCTGTGGGATAATGTAGTCGATGAAGTACTTGGTGATGACACCGGCCTGACCGGCCTGCGGGTGGTGGATTCGTCCATCTTTCCTGTCATTCCTAACGGCAATCTCAATGCTCCCACCATCATGGTGGCGGAGCGTGCGGCTGACCTTATTCGCGGCGTGGAGCCACTGAGTCCGTCCGACGCTCCCGTGGCCATGGACGAGCAATGGCGGGATCGCCAGCGCCCCAGAGGAGCCAAACGCGCGATCGCCTGACCGTATCCCGGCGCCGCAAAGGCCGCCGGTTTTTATGCAAACCATCAGGACTTACCTATCGTCACTGCGACTGTGGCAACCGCGCAGTTCCTAGCGCGCGATAGTTAAGTGTTGGCCCGTCAACGCGGAGGTTTGTGTCCGATTCGAATGAACTCGCACTTCAACTCAGAAGAGGAACACCCATGTTGTCCGATATCATCAAGTTTTCCTGCAGCCGGAGGTATGTATGACACTCTGGCTATCAACCGGTCTGATCTTCACCTTTGCGGCCATCGCGCTGATCCTGTTCAAATGGTGGAACCTGAAAGTCATCGGTGTGACGCCGGTTCGTACTTTCACATTCATTGCCATTCTGTTTACCTCTGGCCTTGACGTTGGCCTAATCATGTTCCCGCTGACGGAATTTGCCGGCTATGGCAATCTGGTGGAAAGCCCGGAATACGGCTTTGCCAACCCGCTCGCTATCGAGTTTGGCTTCTGGGCTTTCCTGATCTGGAGCTTTTACTTCCTTACCTGCTTTTATTTCTGCGTGATCGAGCCACGGGTGAAGTTTTTTGATATCCCCCTGGTGAGAGTGGTCAACAATGCGGTGATCATCGGTACCTGTGCCTTCACTGCATTCCTGTTGCTGGTCAACCTGCCCTGGTATTTGCCGGAGATTGGCGACGGCGAAACGGTGGTTCCCACCTTCTACCTGATTGTCTTCCTGGCGATTTCGGCGGCAGTGTATTCGAGTAGTAAAATCAGATATGTAAAGATACTCAGCGTGAGCTCAAGCTGGCTGTTTATTGCGCTGATCGCGGTGATGTGGGGCCGTGCCTTTCTGACTGATAGCGGCAGTGTGGGAGATTTTTTCGGAACGGCTGGCCTGATTGGTGAATACTTCACCAACTTGCACCAGTTCATGTTGCCATTGAACGACTATCACGAGTTTTACCTGTTCTGGTGGTTCTCCTGGAGCATCATGATCGGCCAGTTCACCGCACGATTCGTCAGCGGTCTGCGCACCTGGCAACTGATGATTGCCATGCTGGTATTTCCGTCTGTTGCCATTGCTACCTGGTTTTCGGTTCTGTACCACTATCATGCCGAGGGCCTGGAGATCGCTACGTTTATCAAAATTGCGATGATCACGGTGGGGATTCTGATGGTGGTCAACTCACTCGATTCGCTCATCCGGCTTTATACCGATAACCTGAACTTGACCGCGAAACGGTTCGGTCAGAGTCGATACTGGTTAGGTAACCTGATTGCGATGTGCGGTCTGACCATGCTGTTTCAGCTCGACTTTCTCCGTATCCAGTGGGTAGGTGCTCTGGTTATTGCGCTGTACTTCAGCTGCTTCGTCTACATTGTAACGAAGCGCCGCGCTGAAGTGATGGGCATTGCAGCCTCGCCCAAAGAGAATACGCTCGACTTTAGGAAGATTGAGTTAGCGAGCTAGGCCGCTTCACACACCATCAGGGAAATCCGGGAGGGATTTATGTTTCTCGCCGAAAAATCGACCGGTCACATGATTGACGTGCTGGACACCAAGGCACTGTTTGATTCCAATGAATCGACGGTGAAAGGGAGCCTGCACTTCGGTGAGGAGGCCCAGGATCTGGGCCCTACAAAGCCATTCCCTGATGTTGCTGATTGTTCGCCATGCTTGAGGGAATGAGCTATACCGACATGGCGGGTCAGGTCGCCAGCCTGATTGCGCTGGGTTTCTGCATTGTGGGTTTTGCCAGCAAGCGGGATGACCGCCTGATGGTGCTGCTGATTTCCGCCAACGTGGCCTTCGCGGCACAGTTCGCGCTGTTCGGTAGCTGGACCGCGGCTGTCCTGAGCCTGCTGGTGATCGGCCGTATCATGCTGGCGCGGCGCTATCTCGGCAACTGGCAGGTGATGCTGGCGGTGTTGGTCGTAAACCTGGTTGCGGCCGCACTGACCTGGCGTAGCCCGGTGGATTACTTCGCCATTGCCGCCGCCACCTTCGGTACCGTGGGCATGTTCATGCTCCGGGGCATTCCGATGCGGTTGATGCTGATGGCTGCTGCCGTTGCCTGGATGCTAAATAACATAGTTATCGGCTCCGTGGGTGGCACCCTGGCCGAGGGCATGGTGGTGGTCACCAGTTTCATCACCATTTACCGGCTGGCGCAGATGAAACGCCGGTATCCGGAAGCCTTTGAAAATCTGAAGGAACCCGGTTCGTAGCCGGCCCGTAAAGGCCCATAAAGGCTCTGTATATTCAGGTTCTCTGCCTCCAGCGCGGACCAGACCTGCTTCCTTTTCCCGCCCCAGCCGTGAGATCCAGTGGTGCTGCGAGACCAACATCATCCTTAAAGCGCTGTCCTGCGATAACGTTCCGCACTTCACCATCCTGGTCAAGTTTGTCATTCAACACGCTGTTGAAATTGAAGAGCTGTTTGAACAGGTGTTTGGCAGGAACAAAGGCCTGAATCGTTTCAGCCTGCGGAGCAAAAAAAAGGTGCAGGGTTAGTGGCAGTTGTATTTTCTGGAGCACAATATTGAGAAGCTGGCGAATTACGGACAGTTAGCGGCATGATGCAAGCCTATGAGGCCACAAGAAATAGCCCTGAAGCGGCTGACAAGACGGTACTAGGCGCTGATTGATGCTAATTGAGCCGGTATTGCCGAAGGATGAACGAGCTTGCACGAGTTAGTGGCAGGCAATGACAAAACAACAAAGCGGCTGTGGATTGGACTCTGTGAAGGGTTTTTCTAAAGGCTCGTTATGCGAAACAACTAACCATGGGGTTTAGTCTATGAGCGAAAATGCGTTTACTGTGAAGACGAGAGAGCTTCACAATCACCACTTTGATTCGACTATCTGGAACGATTTTCTCTACCGAACCGATGACATTGTTATTTCGACTTATGCCAAGTCTGGGACAACGTGGATGCAACAGATTGTTTCGCAATTGCTATTTCAGGGAGAGGTGGGCCTGGAAGTTGCCGAGATGTCTCCCTGGATGGATCTTCGCGTCCCGCCCAAGGAAGTCAAGTTAACGGCCGTAGAGGAGCAGACGCACCGCCGTTTCATAAAAACGCATTTGCCGCTAGATGCCATGGTTTTTTCGGAGAAGGCGAAATACATCTACATTGGTCGAGACGGGCGCGATGTCCTCTGGAGTCTTTATAACCATCATTTAAACGCCAACGAAGCTTGGTATGATGCCCTAAACAACACCCCTGATAGGGTTGGTCCACCTATCGAACCACCGTGCGCATCGGTCGCAGAGTATTTTGACGAGTGGCTTGAAAAGGATGGACATCCATTTTGGTCGCTCTGGGAAAATGTTCGAACTTGGTGGACTATTCGGAATTTGCCAAACGTTCATATGGTGCATTTTGCCAATTTGAAAGCGGATATGCCGGGCGAAATTCGTCGCATCGCAGCATTCCTTGATACTCCTATCGATGAGTCAAAGTGGGAGCAAGTACTGTTGCACTGCAGTTTCGACTACATGAAAGCCAATGCGACAAAGAGTGCCCCTTTGGGCGGTGCCTTCTGGGACGGTGGTGCCGAGACCTTTATTCATAAAGGAACAAACGGGCGGTGGCGCAAGGTTCTTTCTGCTGAGCAAATTGATCAATACGAGACGCGTGCGATGACAGAACTAGGTCCAGAATGTTCACGCTGGCTGGCAACAGGTGAGCTACGGGAGTGAGTATTCCTTTTCCTGTGGGGTGTGCATAACAAATCGTTGCAGCGGACGTTTGAATGCGCGGTGATCAGAAGTAGAATTTTCCGTAAGCTAAACACAGGTTTCAAGCAAATGCCCAGCCAGCAAAAACTTGCCACACTCAACGAACAGTTCGCAATAGAAGGGCAGCTGCAATTCAACGCGACTGGCGAGTTGATTGTGGCTGACATCACTAACCAGCACGCCACGGCAAGCATTGACCTGCAGGGCGCGCAGGTGTTGTCCTGGGCGGCTAAAAGAGAAGCTAAAGGGGGTGCCGAAAGAGGTGCCAACGAGCAGAAACCGCTGATCTGGCTTTCAGACGAAGCGACGTTTATCGCGGGTAAAACCATTCGCGGCGGCATTCCAGTGTGTTGGCCCTGGTTTGGCGCGCATCCTGATCGTGAGGATTATCCCGCCCATGGTTTTGTCAGAGCCGCCGTCTGGGACGTGGTTGAAACCAGCACGACGGCTGCCGGGCAAACGAACATAGTGTTTCGCCTGCCGCAAACGCAAGTGCCCCCAGCCTTATGGTCACACAACACCGAGCTAGAGCTACACGTCAGCGTCGGCGCAACCCTTGAGCTGAACTTGATCACGCGCAATCATGGGTTAGAAACCGTCACCATCAGTCAGGCGTTACACAGTTATTTTGCCGTGAGTGATATCAATAATGTGACGGTTAAGGGTCTGGAAGGCTGCCAGTTCATTGATGCCCTGGATGATTGGCAGCGTAAAGTCGAAATCACGCCGATTTGCATTGATGCCGAAATTGACCGCATTTATCAAAATACCAGGCCCGTCTGTTCACTCGAAGACAAAGGTTGGCAACGTCGTATCAACATTGAAACCAACAACAGCCGCTCAACCGTGGTCTGGAACCCCTGGATTGATAAATCAGCCCGGCTGGGTGATATGGGCGAGGGCGGTTATTTGAACATGCTGTGTATTGAAACCGGCAATATTGCCGATGATCGTGTCAGCATTGCTGCGGGTGCGGAGCATTGTTTGTCGGTCTGTTATCGGATTGCGAAAAATTGAGTCGAGGCACTACAGGATTTTTACTCTGGCCCTGAATATCCTGCATGAATGGCAAAACTCTTTAATTTTTATATACAAAATAGTTAATTCTAAAAGTGAGTGAAAATACTCTTAACAAACGCGTCAATTAGGATGCTCGAAGCTCGCGCCTATTACGTGGACGTTATGTGTTTAGAGAGGAGCTGTCTTGAACATTACCAATTTACCTTTTGGCTTCACTGACTGGTCTGGAGTTGAGAAAATCGAGCATTTTGGCGAGCAGGGTGTTGCTTGCTGGAGAACTCGACACTTTGGTGATATCCGAGTTCGAATGGTCGAGTACAGCCCGGGTTATTTGGCCGATCATTGGTTTGCTAAGGGCCACATACTTCTTTGCCTCGAAGGCGAGCTGAATACTGAGCAAGACGACGGCCTGCAGTTTCGCCTCCATTCCAAACTACGCGTATTGGCGGCGTTATACGTTTAAGGGAGGCTCAGATAATGCACCAAATTTTGGTATACGCAGATTCGTTGAGTTGGGGCATCATCCCTGACACTCGTGGTCGATTTCGATTTGACCAAAGGTGGCCGGGGGTTTTAGAGAATACACTGCTCAATTCGGGTAAGTCGGTTCGGATTATTGAAGACTGTCTTAACGGTCGCCGCACCGTATGGGATGACCCTTACAAGCCGGGGCGAAACGGACTTGATGGGCTAGAACAGCGCATCGAAATCAACTCGCCGTTGTCATTGGTCATCATGCTATTGGGAACCAATGATTTTCAGTCTATGCATAACTTGACCGCATGGCAGTCCGCACAAGGTTTAAAAACTCTGGTCGGGGCGATACGGCGCGCTCCTATTGAACCAGGAATGCCAGTACCGGCAATTGTGCTTGTGGCGCCCCCCGAATTGCAGAAGGCCAGAGGTAATATTGCGCTCAAATTTGAAAGTGCGGAAGACAAAGCCGTAGGTCTGGCTGACGCGATTCAAGGTGTGGCGGAAGAGTGTGGATGCCATTACTTTGATGCTGGTTCAGTTACTTCGACAAGTCGTGTAGATGGTGTTCACCTAGATGAAGACCAACATCGCACACTCGGTCTTGCACTTGCCAAAGTAATACAACCGTTAGTCCAATAATTTTGCTGCATAACAAGTGACGATCCGTCCTTACGTTACTAGAGTTCAAGGTTGACAGGAATCAGAGTATCCTGCGGCTCACCGTTGCGCCTGCGCGCCTTTCTGGTTAATCAATTGGTTAGACGATCAAGGATTTCGAATGGCTATGCATATAATACGGAAGTTAATGCTTTCCAGTTTTTTCTGTTTCAGCGCTGCGGCGGCATCCGCTGAGACCTTTGTGTTCACGGCCATTCCGGATGAAGACGAAACCAAACTTGTTGAGCGTTTTCGCGGTGTCGCGGACTACCTCTCTGAGCAACTGAACGTTGATGTACGCTATATCCCAGTGAAGTCCTACGCGGCTGCCGTTTCAGCGTTCCGTAACAATCAGGTTCAGCTGGCGTGGTTTGGCGGTCTTTCTGGTGTGCAGGCACGCAGGCTGGCTCCGGGCGCTGAAGCCATCGCCCAAGGTGTTGAAGACGAAGCTTTCGAGACCTATTTTATTACCAATACCAACACGGGTATTGAACCCGCCGCAGAGCTTTCAGAGCTGAAAGATCAGTTGCAGGGCAAAACCTTTACCTTCGGCTCCAAAGGCTCTACATCTGGCCGGCTTATGCCTGAGTTCTATGTGCGCGACACCTTTGGTGCAAAGCCTGAGGACTTTTTTTCGCGCGTGGGTTTCAGCGGCAACCACACACGCACTCTTCGCCTGGTTGAAGCCGGCACGTACGATGTGGGCGCGCTGAACTTTCAGGTTTGGGAGAAAGAACTTGGTGATGGGAACATAGACACCGATGCGGTTCAGGTGATCTGGAAAACACCCCACTACCCGGATTATCAGTGGACGATTCGTGGCGATGTGGATGAGCGTTTTGGTGATGGTTTCAAGCAACGCGTTACCGAGGCGCTGTTGAACCTCGATAATCCGGAACTGCTGGAAAGCTTCCCGCGCTCAGGTTTTATTCCTGCGTCCAACGACGACTATGAGCCAATTCGTAAAACAGCTCAAGAGATCGGAATTCTCGATTAATGCCATGCTTTGACCTTAAGGGCCTGACTGCCTCATTCAGCGGCAAGCGGGTTATAGGCCCGTTGTCGCTGAAGATTAATCCGGGCGACAAAATCGCGCTGGTGGGTAAAAGTGGTGCAGGGAAATCCACCCTGATTCGCCTGATTTACGAACGAGTTAACCGCGATTCGTCTCTGATCCCCCAGGATCTTGGTCTGGTAAATGCCCTTTCGGTGTTCCATAACGTATTTATGGGCCAGCTCGATCAACATCCCACGTGGTACAACGCCCTAACGCTTGCCCGCCCGTTCGCAAAAGACCGGGCTGAAGTGCTCTCCTTGTTGCAGTCACTGGGTATAACGGAAAAGCTATGGACACCCGCAGCCTCTCTATCCGGCGGGCAGCGCCAGCGTGTGGCTATCGCGCGGGCGCTCTATCGTAACGCAGCCGTGCTGCTGGCCGATGAGCCGGTTTCTGCACTGGATGGTCCCATGGCAAGCTCGGTCATGATGCAACTGCGTGATCGCTTCACGACCAGCATTATTGCGCTGCACGATGTGAACCTTGCATTGAATTACTGTACCCGAATCGTTGGTATCCAGGATGGCCAGGTCGTCCTGGATCAACCCAGCGAACACCTTGCAGCAGCAGACATCATGTCTCTTTACTAGGTAACGCGGCCCGTTTATGTTTTCTTCCCCAACGGTTCGTGTCAGCCTGATCTTCCTTGCCATCGCCTTGGCTGGGTTGCTGTTTGCGGATATCGCGGTTACCTCCTCCAACCCCTGGCGGGATCTCGGCAACTTCCTTCTTGGCATGGTAACGCCCAACTTTTTCAGCACTGAAGGGTTGATGACCGCACTGTTGAGGACGGTCGCTTTTGCCTTTGTAGGGGTTGCGCTTGGCAGTGTTGCAGGCTTTCTGATGGCACTGGCTTACCGATCCCTGCCGGTGCGGATTTTTTGCGCCTTTATTCGCGCCATTCACGAGCTTTTCTGGGCGCTGATTTTCCTGCAGTTCTTTGGTTTTCACCCACTCACAGGCGTATTGGCCATCGCCATTCCCTACGCCGGGATTTTCGCCAAGGTCTATTCAGAAATCCTGGCAGAAGCCGATCCGGAATCTAGCCGTGTGCTGCCGCCCGGCACTGGGAATATTTCGGCGTTCCTCTATGCCCGTATTCCCGATTGCTGGGCAAAAATGCGCACCTACACAGCCTACAGGCTGGAATGCGGCCTTCGCTCTAGTGCAATTCTTGGCTTCGTTGGCCTGCCCACACTGGGCTTTTACCTTGAGGCATCTTTCTCCCAGGGGCTTTATTCCGACGCTGGCGCGATGCTGATTCTGTTCTATGTATTAATCGCCACCATGCCACTCTGGGTAAGGCCAAAGCTTCTGCCCGTTTACGTTCTTGGCGCTCCGTTTTTTCTTGGTGAAGGGTTACCCATTGTATGGGGCAATGTGCAGCGTTTTTTCACCGAAGACATCGTGCCTGCGCCATTGCGCAACGGGGAAGGTTTAACAGGGCTAACGCCTTGGCTAAGTGATTTGATGATCAATGAGGCCATGCCGGGCATCTGGAACACCATTGTGCTCACGCAGATCGCGCTTGTAGCGACAGGGATTCTCTCGTTACTGGCATTCCCCTTGATATCAAACCACTTTGGCGGGCCTGTACGGCGCAGTGCCGGGCATGTGGTTCTGGTGATCACGCGATCCACGCCTGAGTACATTCTGGCGTATATTCTGCTGCAACTCTGGGGGCCTTCAATGCTGCCTGCGGTGGTTGCTTTAGCGCTGCACAACGGCGGGATTATCGGGCACCTGATTGGCCGGCAAACCAATACCATCAAACTCCGGGCAGACGCGGCAGAAGGCTTCAACCGTTATAGCTGGGAGCTGGTACCCCGCGTATATCGCTCATTTCTGGCGCTGCTGTTCTATCGCTGGGAAATCATCATGCGGGAAACAGCCATACTGGGAATTCTGGGCATCTACACGCTTGGGTTCTATGTCGACAGTGCGATTCAGAACATTCGGTTTGATCGTGCCATGGTGCTGATTCTGATAACGGCTTTGCTCAACATTGGAATCGATAGTCTCGGGCGTTACATTCGCCGTAAGCTTGCCCTGCAAACAATGCCGACCTGCTGAACAAGAAACCTTTGACACCAAGGCCAGGGGTGAACAAAAGTGCGATCCGGACACGGCTGCTTTCGAGCCAATGCGGCCCTTGGAGTGGTAGAGTTGCGGATGCCAAACCACCTACATCAACGGGAGTAATAGCATGGAGATCGAACGCTTTATTGCTGACTGCATCACTGCCAACGAAGAGACTGATGCACAAGCCGCCGTCAACGAAGTACTTGCCCGAGCGGTCTCTGCACCCGCAGCTGTGTTGGCCGCGCTAGGCGATCCAGCTAAGGCAGGGCTAAATGTGCTTTTAAGCTCCCCAACGCTGACGATATTTGCCGCCACGTGGACTCCGCAGATGAACCTCATGCCTCATAATCATCTGATGTGGGCTAACATCGGAATCTACACAGGCCGTGAGGACAACATTTTTTGGAAAAAGACGCCTGACGGAATTAAGGCGTTCGGTGCAAATGCATTGTTTGTAAAAGACACCGCAATGCTATCTGAAGACGCACTGCATTCTGTTACCAATCCGTTGCAGCGTTTTACGGGTGGCATTCACATCTATGGCGGTGATTTTTTTGATACCCAGCGGAGCCAGTGGAACTCAGAGACACTTGAAGAAGAGCCTTCTGATGGCACCCGGATTCGCGAGATCTTCCACCGTGAAAACGAAAGACTGGGCCTCCCGCGCTGCTGAGCTTAAGCGTTACGCGCAAAATACAGACGTTAACAGCCCAGATTTCTGGCGTTGGTTATTGGGAGAATATTTTATGTCGAAGAAAGTAGTCATGTTTGAATACGAGAAAGAAACAAAAAACAGTGTTCGCTATAAGGAGGTCCCTGATGAAGGAACTGCTCCGATCGTGGGTACTTTGTATGTTCAGAAGTGGTTTGCTGGTAACAGCAAATCTATTGAAATAACGATAGACAAAAAAGACTAGCTGGCTCGCGATTATTCCTGCTGCAGACATTGCGCAAAATTCGAAATGAGGCCTTCTATCGTGCGACAAGGTCATAGAATCTGACGTAGCAAAAGAATATGTCTCACTTGCCAGGCCATTTTTCCACCGCTACGGCACTCCAAAGTCGCCATAAAGCTTCGTTTTACACGTTAACCCGCTTTTTTTGGGATTTTGGTTTCAAACGGTGAGACCCTCGTCATTTCAACAACATCGGGGTATCCAGTATGTTTTCCGGCCTGAGCGCATTTCCTTTGACCCCAATGAATGAACGCGGTTTGGACGAAGCGGCGTTTGTTCGATTGATTGGGCGGCTTGTCACCGCCAACATCGACTCAATCGGCGTACTCGGCTCGACCGGGAACTATGCTTACATGACCATGGCGGAACGTGCGAGGGTGGTAAGACTTGCCGTGGAACACGCAGGTAATGTGCCGGTGGTTGTGGGTATTGGTGCGCTGCGTACGCGCGATGTGCTTGCCTTGGCTGAAGACGCAGAGGCTGCGGGTGTCTCTGGGGTACTGTTGGCACCAATGTCATATCAGAAACTGCGCCCAGAGGAAGTTTTTGGGCTTTATGAAGCGGTAACGCATGCACTGTCGATACCGCTGTGTGTTTATGATAATCCCGGTACCACGCAGTTTGTGTTTAGTGACGAGCTTCATGGCCAGATAGCACAACTTCCGAACGTAGCATCCATCAAGATTCCGGGAGTGCCTGAGGATCCGTTTACGGCAAGATCAAGAGTGGAACGACTTCGTGCACAGATTCCTTCACGCGTCACTGTGGGCGTCAGCGGCGACGGTTCTGCTGCAAACGGTTTGAACGCCGGCTGTGATGCCTGGTATTCGGTGATCGGGGGCGTTTTTCCCGTCACCGCACTTGCGATTACTCGCGCAGCACAGGCTGGGAATGCGAAGGAAGCGATACGCTTGTCGGAACGATTGCAGCCGCTGTGGAAGTTGTTCAGCGAGTTTGGAGGCAGTCTGCGCGTTGTTGCGGCTGCTGCAGAGTTGCTGGTGCTCGTTGAATACCCGTGTTTGCCGCTGCCACTCAAGGCCTTGGATGGAGAAGGGCGCCGACGACTCGGGGAATTGATTGATGAACTGGATTTATCCTGACGGTGCTAACCCGCTGCGAAGCAGAAGGTTAGCCTTTCCTTAATCATTCAAAGAGGGAATTATTCAACGCGGGTTAAGGTAACGTCGATGTTGCCACGGGTTGCGTTTGAGTAAGGGCACACTTTGTGAGCTTCGTTGATCAGCTTTTCAGCCTGAGCGTCGTCCATGCCCGGCAGTGAAATTTTCAGCTCAACTTCAATACCAAAACCCCCGGAAATCTCACCTATGCCGACTTCGCCTTCGATTGAGGCGTCTTCCGGCATTGCCATCTTGTCACGGCCGGCGACGAACTTCATGGCACCAATAAAGCAGGCAGAGTAGCCAGCAGCGAAGAGCTGTTCAGGGTTTGTTCCTTTGCCGCCGGCTCCGCCAAGCTCTTTCGGAGTGGTCAGCTCAACATCCAGAATACCGTCTGATGAGATGGCGCGACCGTCACGGCCACCTGTGGCTTCGGCGGATGCGCGATACAAGATTTTTGCAACAGACATAGTGTTTGCTCCCTTCGACGAGTCGTGTTGATGACTCTTTTTTTTCGTGATTAATGAGTGCGCAAGATTTGAGCGCTGTTCGATCTTTAATTTAGCGCACAAATAGTTTGCGCGCAAGATAAATGGTGGAAGTGTAATATGCACGCGCCAGGTGAAGGCTCTCAGGTGGGTGTTTTCAGATTGCTACGCAGTTTGATCAGCTGCTGTTTCAGTTCCATAAGGTCGGCGACTGACTGACCACTGACATTCACAATGCAGCCCGGTATATCCTTGGCTTGGTCCTGAAGCGTCCGGCCTTTTTCTGTGAGGTGCAATTCAACCACGCGTTCATCGTCTTTACGGCGCCGCCGGTTCAGCATACCGTCCGATTCAAGCCGTTTTAGCAGAGGCGTTAGCGAGCCGGGGTCTGTCAGCAATCGCTTGCTGATATGGCTCACGGTTATCCCGTCTTCCTCCCATAAAACCAGCATGGCCAGATACTGCGGATAGGTCAGATTCAGGGCATTCAGCAGTGGCTTATAGGCTTTGGTCATCATTAAAGACGTGGAGTAGAGGGCAAAACACAGCTGGTTATCGAGTAGAAGCTCGGAGTAGGAGTCGTTGTCGGGCATGGAAGGTCCATCGTATCGGGGGCGATAAAAGCCATCGCGCTAAGCATTTATCTCCGAGTGTACGGCGTTTTTCAGGAGTTTTTCCAGTGAACATGATTGGCAGGTCTGAAATGGTTCACCTGCTTTTGGTTTCTGTCGCTACGCGCCGGCGCCGGTTACTATTGGCGTTAATGACCGAAGTATCTACAGGGTTTTATGAAAGAGCTTCTAGAACAACATGATTTTATTGTCGCTGAGGCCGCCATCGTCGAAAGGCTCCGCCGCAACAAACTGATAGAGCTAGACGGCAGACTGATGCATGCGCCCTGGTATTTACTGAAAAGGGTAGGGCTGCACTGACGAACCTGCGCGCAAGGATTCATCCGACGCCAATAATAAACGCAGCTAATTTTTAGCGGTATAAGTTGCTGCCAAGGAGTAAGTGTTTTGCCTGAATTGAAGACTTTTGGCCTTTTTATCATTACTGCATTAGCGGAAATTCTTGGCTGCTATTTACCATATCTTTGGCTTCGGGAAGGCAAAACTATCTGGCTTCTGGTGCCGGGTGCAATGAGTCTTTTTGCATTTGCGTGGCTGCTTTCACTGCATCCCACCGCCGCTGGCAGAGTCTATGCCGCGTATGGCGGCGTTTATATTTTTATGGCAATATTTTGGCTGTGGGCTGTCAACGGAGTAAAGCCAACCGCATGGGACTTGGTTGGCTCGGGTGTTGCGCTCGTGGGTATGGCCATCATTATGTTCGGGCCGCGTACCACATAACCAATCGTTCCAGTGCGTTCCGCAGATCTGGAAAGTTACTGTCTCAAGGTCTAGCTTAAAGGCAGGGAGGTACGCGTAATGCGTCAAAACCATGTCCAGGAAACGAACAGCAGTTTGCCCGAACACAGTGCAGGTATCCGGGTAGGCCGGGAGCTGCTTCAAGCCACCAAACCTTACGTTGAAGAGTCTTCTGCTCAAAGTTGGTGGTACGTCGGCTCTGCCTTCGGGTTAATGATCGCGGCGCTTGTGGCTGCCGGCGCGGTTCCGTGGTGGCCGCTGCGGCTTGTGTTTTCGGTACTGGGTGCGCTGCTGATGGTGCGCGTCTTTATCACCTTCCATGATTACCTGCACGGTGCCATTCTCAAAAACTCCCGTGTTGCTTACTGGTTTTTCCATACCTATGGCGCTTTTATCCTGACGCCAACCCGCTCCTGGAGAACCAGCCACAATTATCACCACGGCCATGTAGGCCAGATTTCGGACGCCAGTGTGGGGGCGTTTCCGCTTTTGACCACCCGTATGTGGCGGGCCTCAACGCGGTGGCAACGCTTTACCTATCGCGCCCAGCGTCACCCATTGGTGGTGGTGCTCGGTTATCCGATCGTCTTTGGCCTGAACGTCACGCTCATACCTTTGCTGCGGGCCCCGAAACGACACTTCGACTCCCTGATAGCGCTGATTGCACATTTCGGGCTGCTAGGACTGCTATGGCTGCTGGGCGGTTTCAGTCTGGCCTTCTTTGTCATCCTGCTGCCGATGACTCTTGCCTCCGCGATGGGGTGCTATCTGTTTTTTGCCCAGCACAGTTTCCGACGCATGCAGATTGCTTCGCCCGAAGCCTGGACCTATTATCGGGCAGCCATGGAGTCTTCAAGTTTCATGCGGATGAATCGGGTTATGCAGTGGTTTACCGGGAACATTGGCTTCCATCATATTCACCACCTTAACGTCCGAATTCCGTTTTACCGCCTTCCCGAGGTGATGGCGGCGATTCCTGAGCTGCAATCGCCGTTGATCACAACCCTTGCGCCGGGAGATATTGTAGACTGCTTCCGGTACGCCCTTTGGGACGAAGACAACCAGCGCATGGTTTCCTATCGGGATGCGAGCCAACCGTAAGTGCCAGGCCAGGGAGATCGTAGCTATGAGGGAATTAATAGGTGAATCGACTAATCGGAAGTCCGCGTTGGCCTCCACTTTCAGGCATCCGGTGACGCGGTTCTCTTCAGGGGGCCGGTGTGTAGTATTGGGGGCAGTGCTGGTGTTTTCGACTCTTCCCGCCATCGTCTTTGCCCAATCGTCGTGCTCCGGAATTCAAGTGACAATTCCGAACATTCAAAACAGCACCGGGACTATAGCTTGTGCGCTTTTCGAATCGTCAGCGGGTTTCCCTACTGAATTTTTGCACTCCGCAACCAATATAACGATGATAAAAATTCGAGATACGCAGGCGCGTTGCAATTTCTTGGATGTTCCTCCGGGAACCTACGCGTTGGCCGTCATTCATGACGAGAATATGGACGGCAAGCTTGGCACTAACTTGCTAGGGGTCCCCACGGAAGGCTATGGCTTTTCAAACGGCGCAGAAGCCTCGATGAGTGCGCCTTCGTTCGAGGCCGCCAGCTTTTCGTACGATGGGCAAAACCTTGATTTGACGATTAGATTGGCTTATTGAGCGACCGTCCATGAATACCGTAAACAAAAACCGGGACAGATTTATTCGTTAGCTTTCTGGGTTTCCAACAACGGTGGTTTTCAACGCACTAACAACCTGGGCCTAAATCAACCAAGCTGATAAGGCCATCATAGGGTAAGTCCCCATCGGTTGAGTTTGTCGGCGGGGCCTCTGGATAGGACACCTCAGTGATGTGATTAGCGCCCCCTCCTGCTTTCAGCTGCGCGTTCAGGTTCTGACGAGCGAGGTTGAAGTTGGTTAACGGCTGCGGCACCACATGCCAGTTAGGCCGTTTCTCCTGGCCTACAGTTGCCACAAACAGTCGTCCACCGCTATCCAGCTTGTCAGGTGTCGCCCAGACCCTCAGGTAACCTCGATCAAAAACATGGCCCTGCTGTCCCGGCTGAACCAACCCGAGAGATTGTGGATTGGCGTTCCAGAACCAGGGTGATAGCGGTGCGGTTGGATAGTCGGTACCGCGCAATGCATTGAAGTAAGCCCTTGGCACATTGTGCCAGCGAATCGGATCTGCCTCCCTCCAACCGGAACGAATCAGGCAGGCGCGTACCTGATCAATATCCCGGGCAACAAAAAGAACGTTCATAGGCGCTCTGTGAATGCCGATGATGGAGCTGGCATAGGTTTCGCGGTCTTTGAGTATGCTTTGCGGCGATGCTGACAACACTACCGTTTGCTTTACCAGTTCCGGTTGCACAAAGAGGTCAGGCGCCCGAAACACATTGAACATCAAAGTCGTCACCAGAACCCCTGCAATGCCGACGACGGCAATGGTCAGTTTAAGTCCCGGGGCAGCATGAAAGCGCAGTCCGATATGATGAACATGAGCCGGACTGATATAGGTGGCAGAAATACCCAGCATCAACCCTAAAGTGCCCACAAGGTAGCCGGCGAGCACGTCACTGGGATAATGGACGCCCAAGTAGAGCCGGCTGAACCCGATCAAAAACGCGATCAGCAGGCCCAGCATCAGCAGGTTGATACGTGTACTCCAGAGCCGGACGAGGCGCATGGCGATATAGATGGCGAATCCATAAAAAGCCACGCTGATGCTGGCATGGCCACTGGGAAACGAAAATCCCGATGGGTCCAGTACGGCGCCGTCCGGTCGGGGGCGATGAAACGCCAGCTTGCCAAGAAAGGTCAGTAGCTCACAACTTACAAGGGAAATGGCCAGCGGTAGAATCAGTGATCCTTGTTTGCGGTACCAGAGCCAGCCGCTCAACGCCACGGTGCCACTGGCGACCACCGGCCAGTATCCGAAGGAGGTGATGGTGTAAAACAGGTGGTCGAAAAACGGGGTACGTATACTCGCCAAAAGGCTGTTAACGCGAGTGTCCAGCCCAACCACCGTATCACCGGTAATGACGTCTTCAGCCAGTCCGCTGAAAAGGGCGAGAATATAGAGCCCGGTCAAACCCGTGAGGGTCAGCGGTAGCCCAAGCCAGCGTGAGCGGTCGAGGCGCTGTCTGACAAAGTTGGTTGTCGCGGGAAATCGCCCGATGAGACGAACGACGTCCGGATTTTGGCGCAACGCGGCGCCCACAGATTTTAAGATTGATCTTAGAAACTGAAAACCACTGGGGCCGAAGCGCAGAATTGACCATCGCAAGACATAGAATATCAGCAGCGTGAAAACCAGAACCAGAACCAGTATGCCAACGCGAGAGAGCCAGGCTTGGGCCAGTGACAACGACTGAGAGAAAATATAACCCGGTAAGATCCACTGCAAAGCCCAGCCAATGGCGCCGAGCAGGTTCCAGGTCATGAAGGAACGGCGCTCCATTCCCACCATCCCTGCAATGAACGGCATGATTTCCTTCACTGAAGGCACAAACCGGCCGAGAAATACGCTTTTGCCGCCGTGGCGGTCGAAATACGCCTCGGCTTTCTGCACATGTTCTGTCTTCAAAAACCAGCGATCTTCCCGTAACCAGTGTCGGCCGTAGCGGCGTCCCAGGAAGTAATTGATGTTATCGCCCAGCGTCGCGCCCACGATGGCAAAGAACAGCAGGTCGCCAAGATCAAAAAAACCCTGACCTGCCAGCATTCCCATCAATAGCAGCAGCGTAGAGCCCGGAAGGAAGAGACCAAACAAAAGAACG
>JBALXR010000016.1:7298-23043 GCA_036960525.1 Marinobacter sp. | reverse complement strand
CTGCAAACAAGGCGAACCAGTAGCCCCATAACCCAGCGCTCTGAGCCAGTGAGGCGGCGGTCTGGGTAAGGGAATCCATCATGGGTATTTCCTGAGCGAATTAGCCTGGCTAGAACTTGTAGTTTAAACCAACTGCAAGCAGGTATGACGATTCATCGTAAAACGTGAGGTTGGATTGGGTGTCGCCATAGCCGGCAAAAGAAATAAACGACCAATCCTTCCACCCCATCACGTCCGGGTGTTCGTAAGCTGCAAAGAAGTTGAGCTGGTCATCTGATCGCGCTTTATTAAACAGCGTACTCGCACTGTCATAATCTCGCCTGGCGTAACCCGCTGTTAGCACCAGGCTGTGTTTGCCCAGAATATTGAACCAGCTGATATCGGCGCCATAGGAGTCGAATGAATTTGCGCTGCCATCGGCTTCATGCCGAATGTAGATGACCGAGGGTTTCAGAAAGCTGGTAGGCGACACGGTAAAGCGATAACCGCCCTTGGCGTAGTAGCTTTCAGCATCGCGCGCCAGGTCAGTCCCGGCGTTGAGGTCGTCCTCAACATCTATGGTGGCGTAGGCAAGATCCAGGCTGAAGCTGGAACCTGAAATACTCTCAAGCTTCAGGCGGTAGGCATTGCCTGTGATGTCGGTTTCCCTTCGCGCGGTGTTGAGCTGATAGGGGTTTTGCCAGGTTTCTCCGGATATCACCGTTGGTAAAAAGGAAACGTCTACAACAGTGCCCGAGCTGAGCTCGTGTTTATAACCCAGCTCCACCGCCAGCGTTCCCACCGCGATATCTTCTCTTGAGGTGCCAAAATAAATCTGTTGCCTGAGTTGCTTGCCAAAGGTGTAAGCGATGCTTCCAAGCGGCGCTATGAGGCTTTTTGACTCACTTTGTGGCTTGTTTTCCAGCGAATCGATTGTTGCGTCACCTTCGGTATTAAAATTGGAGGTCGAAGACGTAATGCCCGCGTTCAAAGAAATTTCACCACTGATTCCTTGCTGGGGAGCCAGTTGCGCGTAGCTGGGTAACGTGATGAAAAGAGCAGAAAGTGCCAGGTAGTTTTTCATTTGAAAACTCCTATTCAGGGTCGGATACGGCGCAAAGGTGCTTAGGGCACGCAGGCGGGGGGAGTGATAATCAGGACGTCCGCCCTCCAGGGATGACCTCTGTGATGCTGTATTTACGCGTAAACATGGTCTTATGGTTCAGCCAGACGCTGCCCTGCTCACGACGAACGAATTGGAGCAGCTTCAGGACGCCGGTCATGGCGACGGCGTGTCGGTGCTTCTGATGGCTGACACCGAGCAAAAACATCGGGTTACAGACTAGGTCACCAAAGGCAACGAGGCCCGGTTTGCTGATCCTGCATAGGCTTGTGAACTTAAATCTTGGGTTCGGTTTAGCGGCAAGGAAGCGGTGGCCTCGGCCGATGTTACCAGCGCCTCGCCCTTCAGGCCGCCGCTTGAGGACGTTCTTAGGTGATTGCGATGGCCGGAGGCTTCGGGATGGGCTAACATTCTTTTATCCTTGTGCGCCGCTTGTTCCAGCCTCAAGCCAAACGCGTTGATCTCTCTTGCAGTGGGTAATTCTTGGCGCTATGCACAAGTTGACACCACAACCACTCGTTAGCTGTGTCCCCTTACCATGGAGTAATTTATGGGCAGTATTAATTATCCTATCGAAGGTTCTTGCCAGTGTGGGCAAGTTACTTATACATTGCATGAAGCACCAATAATGGTTTTGGCCTGCCATTGCACCGAGTGCCAGAAAATGGCAACGGGTCCATTTAGTGTTACTGCGGTAATAGCGTCTAGCGCTATCGAATTTAGTGGTCAGCTAAAAGAGTGGAGTAGGGCTGCTGAAAGTGGAAACAAGTCTAATGCAAAATTCTGTCCTGATTGTGGTAATAGAATTTATCATTTTAACCCTGAAGACGTATCTACGGTAAAACTAAAATTGAAGCCTGTTAATCTTCTTGATGATAAAATATTCGAACCAACAGCACACATTTGGGTATCCGAAAAGCTCAGTTGGTATCAGATTCCAGAGGGTGTAAAGGTGATTGACAAGCAGCCTTAAGAAGAATGCGCCAATCACAGGCGTGAGCAGCCCAAGCTTCCGATATTAGTGGCGGGATTTTTTATGTCGAAGAAAGTAGTCATGTTTGAATACGAGAAAGAAACAAAAAAACAGCGTTCGTCATAAGGAAGTCCCTGATGAAGGAACGGCTCCTGTTGCGCCTCCATTTTAAATTTTTGGTGTTGCCGGCGTTATATACAGGATCACCATGGATTGGCTAAGCTTCCTATTATCTGTCATTGAAGCCATCGCGTGGCCAATAGCGTTGGTTGCTACTGGCCTGTTGCAGTCTTTGCGCGAGATGCGAAACGAGGCCTGCCATCTTACCGACCAAGTAATAGAATCCGATGCAGCAAAAGAACATGCCTCACTTGCCAACAGAATGGCCACTCTCCTGAAAGACGCACAATAAGTCACTATTGCCAGACAATTTCCCTACCGCTTCGCGGCTACAAACCGGCGCCTAAGCCAAGTGTAAAGTTTCATGCTTGCCTTGCGCCTCCCAGCGCTACACATCAAACCAATCCCTATCCAAACGTTGACCTGCATCAACACGAATGGCTGTTGGACGGTGAAATATAGACCTGTATTGATTTTATATTTCAAATTAGAAGATGTTCACGGAGAACCATCCGGCTGGTGCCACCGGTATGGAGCCTGTCCCGCGAGCGAAGCTGGCATCAACAATGGATTTCAAATCTTTAGGAGGAGTTTTGTATGGCTAACATAACCCGCTGGAACCCGGTCAATGAGTTTGATGACCTGATGAATCGTTACAACCGACTACTTGGCCTGACACGCGGCAGCGAAGAGCCGGGAGGAAAAGACCTGTTCAGCCGCAGCGACTGGACCCCCGCCGTGGATATCAAGGAAACCCCGGAGGCCTTCAATATCGAGGCGGAACTGCCGGGAATGTCCAAGGACGACGTGAAAGTCACGGTGCAGAAAGGTGTCTTGAGCATTCAGGGTGAACGCAAGCACGAGGAGGAGACCAACGACAAGAAGCAGCACCGTATTGAGCGGTTCTACGGCAGCTTCCTGCGTCGATTTACCCTGCCCGAAAACGTCGACGAAAACAGCGTCCAGGCCAGCTTTAAGGATGGCATTTTGTCCCTGACACTAACCAAGGCCGAACCCACTGAACCCAAGGCTATTGAAGTAGACGTTCAGTAAACCCTAATGAACAGCAAGCGCCTGTGGCCGGGCTCAGTTCCGGCCGATAAGCTGCGGTTGGTTGTAAGATACGTAGCACCTGCATTTCCAGGCTGTAACCTACCCCTAAATCGACTTGGCCAGGGTTCAATACACAGGTCGTAATTCCAATCCGCAAATCACAGTTTCTGACAGTGGTTTTATCTAATTATTTGTTTTTAAAAGTTTTTTATTAATAATCTTCTGGGAAAACATGATTTTATTTTTGCGGAGGCTGCTATCATCGAAAGGCTCCGCCGTGATGAAATGATAGCGCTAGACAACAGATTAATGCATGCACTCCTGGTCTTTAGTGAAGAGGGTAGATCGGCGCTGACGAGGCCGGTATACAGGCAAGCGGGTCATCTCTTAGCCATGCGGAACTGGAAGGGTCTAAAGAACTAAAATCTGAATCTGAATCTGAATCTGTTTCGGATTGGGGTAACCTTATGGTTCAGCTGAACAGGGATTTTGGATTGAAAGTGTTGGGCGGTTGTTGTGGCACCAATGGCAAGCACCTCAGTTATCTGGCAGAAAATATTATCTAGCACCTGGCGAAATTGAGCAGCATAAATAGACTAATCATCCTGCTTCGCCTTTATCTTTAGACTTCTTTTATTCATTCCTTCTGGTTGTCACAGGGGGAATACCCTTTATATTCAGGAACATACTTTCTATGTTAGGCGCTTTTAGCTTGGTAACTCCGACAGAGATCCTGTTCGGGCGGGGGCACATAGCCCAACTAAACGATCGGGCGACGAAACTGGGTACGCGAGTACTGGTGGTGCATGGTAGAAATCCGGGCAGGCTTTCTGGTGTCTTCGAGTCATTGAAGTCTGTTGATATCGTACAAACTCTGTCCATCGAAAAAGAGCCAGATCTGAAAACACTGCTGGCGGCTATTGATCAGGGCAAATTGCTGGGTATTGATCTGGTGATTGGAATCGGCGGTGGCTCTGTCATGGACTCCGCCAAAGTACTGGCCGCTATGCTGCCCAGCCAGACAGATTTGATCAGTCATCTGGAGGTCGTCGGAAGCGGGTTGCCCTTGTCGGCCAAACGCCTGCCGTTGATTCTGGTTCCCACCACCTCTGGCACAGGTGCCGAAGTCACTCGAAACGCTGTCATTGATATCCCGGAAGCCCAGCGCAAGGTGAGTCTGCGGGATAACCAGTTACTCCCGGATCTTGCATTGGTAGATCCGGCACTTACCGACAATTGCCCCCGGCAAGTCAGCTTATACTCGGGGCTAGACGCCATTACTCAGGTCATCGAGCCCTTTCTTTCGTCGCGATCAAATCTGTTTACGGACATGCTGTGTAAAGAGGCTATCCCCAAGGGGCTCCGGGCTTTAAAGCAACTTATGGCCGGGGAATCCAAAGAATCGCGTGATTCGCTGGCTCAGGTGAGCCTCTTCGGCGGCCTTGCTCTTGCGAACTCGGGACTGGGTGTTGTTCACGGTATTGCCGGCCCGCTAGGAGGATTATGCGGTGCGCCCCACGGCGCGATATGCGGCGCATTGTTACCCGCCGGCATAGCGGCTAACCGCGATAACGTAGTTGAAGCAGAGCACATCGCTCGGATCGATCAGGTGATTGGCTGGATTGCAGAAGTATTTGAGACCTCCAGAGGCCAGGCATTGCACCGTTTTCGGCAATGGATTATTCAGAACGGATTACCCGGTCTTGCGTCGATCGGAGTGACGGAGGAACACATTATTTCAGCCTCACAAGCAGCGGCCAGCTCCTCTTCCATGAAGGCCAATCCGGTGGTTTTGTCTACTGCGACAATCGAAGACGTGATGCGCCAGTCTTTTTGATTCTGAATATGGCGAATTGGCTTTGCAACAGCACGTTAGTTACTCAAAAAACGCTTGGATTGAGCATGGACATCAAGGCCCGCCCTGCTGCACACACTGGGCAAGAAATAACTCAGTGGCACGCGGACATCTTTGGCTGCGTTTCATTGGGGTATGCAATTCTGATCGGAAACTTTATGAGCATCGCTTTATGGAAAAAATATTGAGAAAAATATTCCAACCAATACTCCGCATGTTTGAATCTGGTGACGGCGAGTATCGTTACGAGAGATCACACCGAAAGATACTCATTGCTATGGGTGTATTGTTTTTAGCCCTATCAACTGTTTCAGCGGCACTGGCTATCAGTTCATCAGAAATGGGTGGGCTTATTCCTTTTCTTGTATTTTTTATGGTTGGGTTTGTATGTGAAGTGGTTGGGTTATTAGGGAGTAACCGCGCGGTTGCAAAAATTTGGGGCAGTAAATAGACGAGTCGGGAATCTATTTGGGGCAGTTCTGCCCCAAATTTCCTGGCCATAACGTTTGGTGAAAAATCACTCGAATGCTGATTTGATGACATCCTGATAGTTGCGAATGCGTTGCACATAGTGCACCGGCTCAAAGCCACGAGCATAGCCGTAGCGTGTCCTCGGGTAATAACGTTTATCGGCCTTCAGCGGCAGCACTTCTTTCATGTCGTCCCAGGAATCCGGGTTTTTGCCCAACTCCCGCGCCAGCTGTCTGGCGTCTAGAAGATGGCCGCGGCCAATGTTGTAGCTGGCCAGGGCCAGGAATGTGCGGTCGGGCTCCGGAATAGTGTCTGGCAGCCGGCGGTGGCGATCTGCCAGGTAGCGTGCGCCGCCATCAATGGCGGCTGCGGGGTCAAGTCGGTTCGTCACACCGAGGGACTCTGCTGTATTGCGCGTCAGCATCATGATGCCGCGAACACCGGTTGGTGATACCGCGGATGGGTCCCAGTGCGATTCTTGATAGGCCAGTGCTGCCAGCAGTTCAGCGGGCATGCCAGTGGCTGATTCAGCCTCGAAAAACGCATCCATGAAATTCGGAAGGCGATCGTCAATGCGGCGGTTCAAAGCTCTGAGATCGACAAAATCAAATTCATTAATGTAAACGTAATACTGGCTTTCGACGTAGCCCAAGGCGTTGTCGCCTTCCACACTGTTCATCCACTCATGGGCATTAGCGGCTAGTTCATCTGAGCCTGCCGGCAGGTACCAGCCAAGGTTTCTGCCCTTGGTCAGGTTCATGGCCACTTCGAGGTGGGGGAAGTGACGGCGCATTATCTGAACAATGTTGGAGTCGGCTACGGTGCAGTCGATTTCCTTTTTGGCCACATCGGATAGCAGCACTTCTGTTGTTCTACCGCCGTCTTTTTTAAACTCGATGCCTTCGTGCTCTTTGGCAAGCGTATCGAGGGTTTCCACATAACTGGAGCTGGCGGTCACCGCGATGCTGACGTTCGCAATGTCCTCGGGCTTGCGAGGCATCGGGCGGATTTCCCGGTGGCAAACCAGTTGTTCTATAATTTCGGTATGGGCAGGGCCACGGGAGAACTGTTCGGTGCGAGATGGCAGATGTGTCAGCCCGGCGGCCGCGATATGGACCTTTCCAGACTTCAGCGCTTTGAGAACGGCGGAGGTGGATTCGTGCATGGTCCAGTTAACCGTCCAGCCTTTGCTCTGGGCAAACTGGGATACCAGGCTGTACTCCGGGCCGGTAGGATTTTCATGGCGGTCGAGATAATACGTGGTTGAACCGTTCCGTGTGGCTACTTCCAGCACGCCAGTTTCTTCTGGAGGGGCTATCCTTTCTGCTGCGTGATTACTGTCTGCAGAGGCGGGATTACCCTGACTAAGGCCAGCCGTTATCGTAACAGTTAGTAGGAGCAGCGTTCGGTACAACACGTGCAGCTTTCTAGCCATTGCGCATCTCGTTTTTTATTTAACGAATTTTATAAGTATTTTTACGTATCCTCGTTAATAATGTATCACAACAAGCTCGTTGCTATAGCATCGACGCGTTCCCGCCAGCGATCTATTGAGTCAGAAACTGGTGATCAACTTATGGTGGTCAACGAATTCTGGGGGGTGTAAACCCCCGTGGAGACTCGGCAAGGGTATCCAGAGTCTTAACCTACCAACTGCCGATAAACGTCAGGATCTGTGGCCCCCTCAGTGCCAATGATCAACACCCGGCTTTGCGAATTGAGGCCTAACGCTGCCGCATAGTCGGCGCTGTTGCGGGCCAGTATTGCCGCTGCCAGGCCAGGGACTGCGGATTCACCAGCCTCGACCGCTGGGTCTTCCCCATAGCCTTTGGCCAACAGGCGCATGGTCGCAGGGATGGCGTCCTCGCTGATGGTCATAAAGTCGTTGGCTCCGCTGGCGAGGATTTCCCAGGCGAGGAGTGATACCTCGCCACAAGCCAGTCCCGCCATCAAGGTATCGAGGTCGCCCTCAACGACAACTGGCTTGCCAGCCCGTGCGCTCTGCTGCAGGCAGTTTGCTTTTTCCGGTTCGACCACGATCAGTCGGGGACGCTGCTCGCCCCATAGGTCCCAAAAATAACCGCCAACCGAGGCCGCCAGCCCTCCGACGCCCCCTTGGATAAAGATATGGCTGGGAATGGCACTCTCCAGCTGTTCCACGATTTCCGAGAGCATGACGGTGTAACCCAGAGCCACGTCCTTGGGTATCTCCATATAGCCTTCGTAACTGGTGTCGGACACGATGATCCGGCCCTCGGCTTTGGCCGCCGCATCGGCTTCGCGTACCGAAGCATCATAGTTTCCCGTGCTACGAATGACTTCGGCGCCAAAAACTTCCATTGCCTGCTTGCGTCCTTCGGATACATCCCGGTGGATATAAAGTACGCAGCCACAGCCGAACATTTGCGAGCCCCAGGCGACGGAACGACCGTGGTTGCCATCGGTAGCGCAGGTAACCACCAGGTCTGCAGCTTCTGATTTCCAGCGCCCCGCAAGCAGTTCGGCGATGGTCGGACGCAAGCCTGTGCGTTGCTCCAGAGCCAGCTGCAACTGGCGCGCAACGGCATAGGCCCCGCCCAGGGCCTTGAAACTCTTCAAGCCAAAGCGCTGTGACTCATCCTTGTACCAGATGGTCTTCAGGTTCGCGGTCTCGGCTAGCGATGTCATGTTATAGAGCGGGGTCGGCGCGTAGCCCGGCCAGCCTTTTATGTCGTGTATGGCCTCAACCGCGTTGGCTAGGCAAATGACCTCTTTCTGGGCATCAGAATAGGCGCGTTTGGAGAACGCATTCGGGTTGGCGAAGTGGGTCAGTTTTCCGGTGATGTCTAGCATGGCAATCGGCGCCTTTATTAAATCAATAAACCGACAATCAAGATGTTGTTTGTCTGATGGTGTTACAAACAGCTGACAGCGCCGCCTATGACGCTAAAAATCCGCTTGTATGAAACGGGAATAGGCCATGGGTAGACGCTATCCTGAATGAATAGTTTACGGAAACCCTGCGCTGGAATTTCGCCTATTCGGCGTTAAAAGAGCGGAATTACAGCGGATTTTCGATCATCTTCGGGGGAATCCCGCACACCATGCGCTAGTCGCTGACGACAGGATACTGGCTTGGGATGGGTAGTCAGGCGCCCCTAATCAACACGTATCACGTTCGGTTGACTTGGGCTTGAGTGGATCGGTGTGAAGACGCCGTCAGCTGATGATCGGCAATGTTGGCCAGGCGCGCTGATGCAGCATTTCGCAGCCGTTCTCGGTAATCAGGATATTTTCTTCATGCACCATCATTTTACCCGGCGCGAAAGTCATCCCAGGCTCCAGGGTTAACACCATGCCCACCTTTAGGGGAACATTGCCTCCGGGCACATGGGATGGCCATTCGGTAAGTTGCATCCCCAGGCCATGGCCCATTCGGCCGACATCATTACTCAGGGCTCCGGAGTTCTCCAGTACCGACCACATAGCCTGCCATATTTCGCCCGTCGTTCTGCCTGGCGCCGCGAGAGCAAGGCCTGCCGAGGTGGCGTGGTAGACAGCCTCGTAGGCTTTCCGGGCCTGATCATCGACCTGACCAAAGCCGTAGTTACGGTCGAAATCGCTGAAGTAGCCGTCGAAGCAGGCCCCCGTGTCAATAATCAGCACATCACCATTTCCCAGCACACGGTCGGAGGGGCCCATGATGATGTTGTCATAGCCTCCCTGGGCGGAGGCGGAGATCAGATAGGGACAGGTATCGGCACCCAGGCGCAGCATCTGAATTTGCATGGCTTTGCACGCCTCGCGTTCGGTCATGCCTGCTCGCAACTGGTGCAGCAGATACTCGAAGCCAGCGGCAGTCACCTCACAGGCGAAACGTACCTTGGCGATCTCGGCGACAGATTTGACGCTACGAATTTCGCGGATGATGAGGGAGGCATCTACCAGCTGATACTGACTCAGTCTCTGCTGTAAAGCGGCAAAGTTGGCTGCTGGCATCCGCAAGTGGGTCTCGGGCCCCAGCATTGCCCCTATACAACGATTGCGACCGGCGACTTCAATCAAGGTGTCGCCAAGCAACGAAATGCCGTCGTCTTCCGGGCGTGGCGAGGGCCAGCTGCGCACGTCCTCGATCCAGGTCTGCTCAAAGCCGGCGGCGCCAATTTGCGGCACGACCGCGATTGGTTTGCCAGTGGCAGGTACGACTAAAAACCAGGGTCGGGTCGGGCTTTCCCAAAACTGGGACTTGAAACCGCTAAAATAGCGAAAATCAGGCTCGGTGGTTAAAAGCACGGCATCGATTCGTTGCTCGGCCATGCGTTGCTGAAGCTGCAGTGTGCGTGCTTCGAATTCGGCTGTCTCGAACCCTCTCGGGGGAGCGGTCATTGCATCGGTCACAGCATTTTCCTTTTTGTTGATGGCGTTATCTCGATGCCTTCAGTTGAATGCCAGGTCCCGCAGGGAGAGGGCGATGCCCGGGAAGAAGATCAGCAGAGCCGTCATTGAAAACAGAATCAGGATAAATGGCACCGTGCCCCGGATCACGTCCATGTAGGGTCTGTTGAAGATGGCGATGGCGGTGAAGATATCGCAGCCGAACGGCGGTGTCGCCGAGCCGATCGCCATCTGCAGGGTCACCATAACCCCCACCAACACCGGGTCCAGCCCGACGGCGCTGACGATGGGTACAAAGATCGGCGTGAGGATCAGTAACACCACCAGGGAGTCCACGAACATGCAACCGACAAAAAAAGCCAGCGCAATCACCAGGAGCACATACTCCGGCGAGGCGTCTTTCAGGTTCAACGGAGCCAGCAGATCCTGCGGAATCTGCTCAAAGGAGATATACCAGGAGAACGCCTGGCCGATGCCTACCAGAATAAAGACCACTGCCGTGATCAGGCCGGTGCTCAGAGCCGCATCCAGTAAGTCGCGCGCGCTCAGCTCGCGGTAGAAAATGCACTCCAGCAGCACGGCATAGAGCACAGAAAAAGCGGCTGCTTCGGTCGGGGTGACAATGCCCGAATAGATGCCGCCGACAATCAGTACCGGAAACCCCAGCGGTAGGAGTGCCTTTTTGACTGCTATAATTTTGTGCGGCCAATCGGTTTTTTCGATCAGAGCAATACTGTCTCCGTGCTTTACACTGTAGACATAAGCGTAAATTGAAAACAGAACCGCCAACAGGAGTCCCGGTCCGATCCCGGCGATAAAGAGCTCGCCGACGCTGGTGTTTGCCAGTGTGCCGTAGAGAATCAGGCCGATGCTGGGCGGAATCAGAAAGGCGATATCGCTGGCGTTGATGATCAGCGCCATAACAAAGCTGTCCTTGTAGCCCGCCTGCAACAGTTTGGGGCGCATGATCTGGCCCACGGAGACGACTGTGGCTTGGGTCGAGCCGGATACCGAGCCGAACAGGGTGCAGCTGATGCAGGTTGTAATGGGAAGGCCGCCGCGAAGGTGGCCAACAAAGGCCTGGATTAACCCCAGCAGGTTATGTGCTGTATGGCCGCGGGTCATGATGTCCGCGGCCAGAATGAACATGGGCACGGCTATTAGCGCGTTGGGGGAGATCCCTGTCACCATCTGCTGAATGATTACTTGGGGATCGGTGCTGGAGAAATGGACCAGGCCAACAAGGGCCGCCACCGCCAGTGGCACGATCATGGGAAAGCTGAGAAACAGCAAGATGACCATGACCACCACCAGGGTAAAGGTGATCACGAAGGTATCTAGTTCCCCGGCGATGATATCGGAAAAAAACCCGGCCAAAGCGCTCATAACGGGTCTCCCTGCGGAGCGGCTTGTTCTTCGATGACGTCGTAGGAGACGTAGATCTCCCGGTGAGTCAGATTCATGATGAAACTGATCAGGTACTGGATGCCGGCCATGGTCAGGCCAATGGGAATGATCGAATAGACGATATAGACGGGAAACTGCAGCGCCGGACTCAGGCGGTTAAGTGCCTGCAGTTCCTGCACATAGCCGTACGACAGGTAGGCCAGAAAGAACATCAGCGCCGAGGTAGAAAAGGCAATGAGTGTGTAGATCACCTTTCTGGCGCTCTGATTCAGGGCGTCATAGAGGGCGGTCATGCGAATATTACGCCCTTTGCGTACGGCATAAGCAAAGCCGATAAACGTGATCGCCACAATCAAAAACTGATTGAGTTCCTCGGAGAAGAAAAGGCTCTGATTGAAAAAGTACCTGCCTATTGCGTTTGCGGTGGAGTTGACCATCATCAGCACTATGGAGGCGCAGATAATGAATTTTTCGATGCTCTCCGTGATGACGCTGATTATACTAAGCACTTTTTTCATAACAGCAATTCCCAAAAGCCGCCTTTTTCGGCGGCTTTATCGTGAGGACCAAGTATTTACTGGGCTTGTGCTGACTGCTCTAGATCCTTGGAAGCGACTTCGACTTCCTTAATCAGGCTTTCCAGAATCGTTTGGGCACCCGCTCTCGCGGCGACCTTTTCTGAACCCTCGTAAGCGTTCTCAACTACGTCGTAGTAAGTTTCATGCAAGGAATGGGCGAGCTCTTTGAAGTTGTTGCGCTCTCCCTCGTTCAGGATTACCACCTGCATCTCGGGCCGCTCTTCGAGGATCTTGTCCATGTTCTCTTTGTTGATCCGTAGCTGGTATTCGTACGCGGCTTGTTCGGCGGTGTCCGTAGCTTTTAGGATCATTGCCTGTTTTTCTGGAGTCAGCCCAGCGAACCACTTGCTGTTGGTGGACGCGGTAGCCACGTAAGGCTGCTGACCGGGGAACATCAGGTGGGTCTGCACCTCATGCCACTTCGCGTTATAAATAAAGTAGATCGGGTTGACCATGCCATCGATGGTTTTGAGCTGCAGCGATCCGTACACCTCACCCCAGGATAGCGGCGTTGGCGTGGCACCGAAGGTCTTGTAGGTTTCCACTGGAATAGTGGAGGTGAAGGTGCGAATTTTCTGATTTGCGAAGTCCTCCGGGGTCCGGATCGCCTTATTAGCACCCCAGACCATTTCGCCCTCGGAGAACATGGACAACAGCTTCAGGTTGACGTCCTCGAATTTGGCCGCCAAGTCCCCGTAGATGGTTTCGCTTCCAGTCAGGATCGTCCGAGTGACGGTTTCGTCGGTGCCCAGAACATAGGGCAGGCTGATAGCCTGCACTTCCGGCACATAAGACCCTAAGTGGCCGGTTCCCACGGAAACGAACTGAACCGTGCCGTTGGCGGCCAGTTCGACGATGTCGTTTTCGGATCCCAGCTGCCCGTAATAATAGATTTTGACCCGTATGTCGCCATTGGACTCCTTCTTGATCACATCCCTGAAGGTCTGGGCAAAGATATCCTGCACATCCTCTTTGTCCTCCTCGGTGGCGAACTTCCAGGTTTCCGCCTGGGCGGTAAAGGCCAGGCCCAGGCCGAGGATGAACAGTGGTGCAATGAGCTTTTTCATAGTGGTGTCTCTAATGTAGTGGTTAGAAGTTAGTGGTTGAGCTTTTGTTGTTCGGGTGTCAGGTCAAACGGTCAGCAACGAGTTGTGCCCAGTACTGCGCTCCCTTTCCCAGGATCTGATCGTTGAAGTCGTAGTGCGGGTTGTGCAGGGCGCAGCCACCCACCGATTCGGTTCCGTTGCCGAGCAGGGCATAGCAGCCGGGCTTGACGCGCAACATGCTGGAAAAATCCTCTGAGATGGTAAACGGGTCGCAGGTGCTGTTTACCATCTCGTGGCCGAGCACTTTTTCGGCCGCGGCGATGGCGTAAGCGGTTTCCGCTGCGCTGTTGACGGTAGGGTAGAACGTATTTTCGAACCGGAACTGGTAGCCGGCTCCGGCCGCCTGACATATTCCGGCGACGATCCGCTCCATACTGCTTTCGATCCGCGCCAGGGTCGCTTCGGTAAAGCAGCGGCAATCGCCCTTGATGGTTACCTGCGAGGGAATGACGTTGACCGTTCCATTGGTGATGAATTCAGTGGCCGAAACCACGGCGGTCTCGCGAATCGCATTAAGGTTGCGTGAAACGATGGTTTGCAGACCCATGACCACTTGTGCGCCGACCACCAGCGGATCGACGCCGGTGTAGGGCATGGCGGCATGGCCGCCAGTTCCCTCGATTACGATTTCGAAACTACTCTCGCTTGCCATCAACGACCCGGGGCGCACAGTGAAGCTGCCGGCAGGGAGTCCTGGCAGGTTATGCAGGCCATAAACGGCGTCGATCGGGAACCGCTCGAACAGGCCGTCGTCGATCATCGCCTGAGCGCCGCGGCCGTGCTCCTCATCGGGCTGGAAAATGAAATAAACGGTGCCGTTGAAATGTCGCTGCTCGGCCAGATGACAGGCTGCTCCCAACAACATTGCCGAATGGCCATCATGGCCGCAGGCGTGCATGCGGCCAGCGTGTTGGGAGCGGTGTTCGAAATCGTTCTGCTCCTGAATATGCAGCGCATCCATATCGGCCCGTAGCCCGATGCTGGCGCGTCCATTACCATTTTTGAGAATCCCTACCAGGCCGCTGCGGCCGATGTCGCGTACCACTTCAATGCCCCAGGACTGCAGCAGACCTGCAATTAAGTCCGCAGTCTGAGTTACATCGAAGCCACACTCCGGGAAACGATGAATCTGGCGCCGCCATTCGGTCATATTGGCGATAAGGGACGGGGATACGATCTGCATCATCAATACTCCATTGCCGACACTGAGGCGGGCTTTAGTGTCGGCAATTGTTGGCTGAGCAGGGTTCCAAAGCCTGGCACTGTGCTCGCGTAACTCACCATTTTCAGGGTGTGCCATGCTAGGGCCTGGTTGCTGCTGACCACCGGCTTGCCCAAACGTTGCTCCAGGGTTCCAATCACGCCGGAAACACGCAATGCAGTGCAGGAGACAAACAGCAGGTCGGCGCGGGGGTCACAAACTGCCACGGCAGCGTCTTCGATATCCTGGGGTGTGATAAAACTCATGGCTGTATCATCTTCGAAGCCAAAGCCGGCAATGTTCAACACCTCGAACCCCAAGTTAGAAAACACCTCAGCCACATCGCGATTCACAACCTCGGTATAGGGGGTGAGAATCGAAATCCGTTTGGCGCCAAAGTGCTTGAATGCCGCTGCCGCCGCTGTCACCGGATTGGTTACAGCGGCGGCAGGGCAGCTCTGGTGAATCAGTTCGGTGACCCGGTCACTGCCGATTGCCACTGTGCCGGAGGTACAGGCATAAATGATGGCATCCAGCTGGGTGCCAGGAAGGATGGCATCCGCAGCCGCGCTGATGCCTGGTGCCATGGCGCGCAGATTATTGCTCGTTAGTGGGTTGAAGTTGCGCACCCGGGTGGTGAACATCTCAACCCCGATAGGGTAAATCTGCCGTAGGTCCTTCTCGATGTTAAAATCGGTGGCCAAAGCGATCACCCCTATCCGGCCTGCGGGTGCCAAGAGCTCTAGGGGCTGTCGGGGGGCTATGGTTTCGGTTCTCAATATGAGGTCCTTAGAAAGTTTTTTAAATAACGGGTGCATGAATGTGTTGACTGCATTTAATCTTACAGACCGAGCTCGCAGCCATTCCTGTATTGCATGCCTTCAAATGAGGAAAATCTGTAAAAAAATACGTATAATCGCTTCTATTATTTATTCTCTCGTTCTGAAGTTATTTTTTCGCGGCCGTTTTTCTCAGGGTGCAGAACGTTTCCGCCAGTCAGATTAAGTAAAAGGTTGTTTCATGACGTCAGCCCACGGCTCTCTAGTCGACAGTTTTGACCGCAATATCCTGGAGATCATGCAGAAATCCAACCGCGCTACATCGGAGCAGATTGCTGAAAAAGTGGGTCTGTCGCCGGCAGCGGTGCAGCGGCGGATAAAACGGATGCGCGAACAGAAGATTATTCAAGCGGATGTGTCAATGGTTGATCCCAAAGCTCTAGGGCGCAACATGACCTTCGTGGTTGAGGTCTCCTTGGAGCGCGAGCGAGCGGATCTGATCGATATGTTCAAACGGGACATGCAAAATAACAGTGCTGTGCAGCAATGTTATTACGTCACGGGCAGTGCGGACTTCATTTTGCTGGTGACCGCTTTTGACATGGAGAGCTATGAACTCTTTACCCGGGAAACCTTCATCAATAATAGCAATGTCCGAAGCTTTCAGACTTCTGTGGTGATGGATGCGGCGAAAGTGGGCCTCGCGATGCCGGTAGATGAGAAACC
>JBALXR010000016.1:0-7199 GCA_036960525.1 Marinobacter sp. | reverse complement strand
CTTTTACGTATCACAATAAATGAGTCGTCGCGTGGTTCAAAAGTGCCAGAGGGACCGGCAGGCTGCGTCAACACGCAAGCTTCTCCATCTGCGCGGTGTCGAGATCGTAATACCCGATTTTTACGGTATTGAAGTTCAGGTCGACAAACAGATGGCAGTAATATTCCCCATGGCGCCATGCCATGGCCACGCTGGAATTGTTGGAGTAGTTCAGTTCAAAGTGGCCATCAAAGGCCGGGTAGTTGGAGCGAAACTTCATCAGGGCCAGTAAGCGTTGTACGACGGGCTTTCGAATGTCCTGTTCCACTTCATCTAGAGTGTAGTAGTGGCGATTAATATCCCGCAGTTCGCCGCTTTGCTTCATCAGTTCGTGATTGTTGCACCCGGCCAACAACCCCACGTAGTAGACCTGCGGAATGCCAGGTGTGAAAAACTGGATCGCCCGGGCGGCAATGTAGGCGTCATCGTTCTGCATGAGCGCGTCGTAGAAGGTGCAGGTGAGCTGGTAGATTGCGCCAACGCTGTGGATATTGGCCGCCGAGCGCCGCATGATCGGGTCTGCACTGCGGGCACCGATGTTATCAATAAGCACTCGGATTTTTTCATCCGGCAACACACCTTCGACATCTGGAATACAGATTCCGTCGTGGGTATCCAGCACGGTGACCATGTTGCGTGGGCACATTCGCAGCCAGTTCTTCAGGTACACGCTGTTTGCGTCCAGCAGCGAGTAAAGCAAAAGGGGCGGCAGAGCAAAGCCATAGGGGTGCATGTTGCGTCGGCTGATCGCGTATTGATAACTGGTGTGATCATGGACTTCCGGCAGGCATTCTGCGCCGTGTTTCAGGGCCACCTGGTTGACCCAGTCGAGTATCTAATAGACCTCGGGCTCCACCAGAAAGCAGCTGGTTCCAATGCGCTTGGTGGTGTAACCAAAGGCATCGAGCCTCAGCAGGTTTACACCTTTTGAGGTGAGAAAGCCGATATAGCTTTCCATCAGGCGGTAAGCCTGGTCGGACTCGTAATTAAGATCAATCTGCTGGTCGGTGAAGGTGCACCAGACCCGGGTTTTTGTGCCATCCGCAAGCGTCACTTCCCGGAAGGGTTCTTTCTCCTTGCGGATATGAATCTTGGCCATGTCATCCGGAGATATCTCGCCGAACTTGTCGACATGAACGAACAGGTCGGCATACTCCGAATCAAAGCCATGGTTGATGAAGTCCTTAAACTCGGGAGACTCGTCAGAGATATGGTTTACGGTCAGGTCGACACACAAATCATACTTTTTAGTGAAAGCTTCAATGTCGTCCCAGGTACCAAAATCCGGGTCTACCTCCTTGTGAGTCAAGGGCGAAAACCCGCCATCGGCATTAGACGGCAAAAACGGCAGGATATGCAGCCCACCAATGGCCTCTGACAAGTGTTTGTCGACAACTGTGTAGAGGTCTTTCAGGTCATTGCCAATTCGGTTTGGGTAGCAAATCAGCTGTACGGCATTTTTTAACAGCATGTGTCTGGCTCCTGGACTGGTTGAACGTCAGATCAAGCTGCGCAATGGCTTATGGGCGAAATCTTGTTTAATTTTGTCGCGCGTCGCCGTTCAACCTCATTGATAAACTCCCGCCCCCAGTACTCGATGTCATAACGGCAAACCACTTCGAAGTCTTCGCTCAGTCGGTTCCGGGCATCGCTAGGGCTGATCGCCAATGCGTAGTAGCAGGTATCGGCCAGGTCCTGCGGGTGATGCGGATTCGCCAGAATGGCCCCGCGCAGTTCCGCCGCTGCGCCGGCAAATTCAGACAGCACCAGCACGCCACTGCCTTGAGTTAAGCCCTGGGTTGCGATGTATTTTTTTGCGACCAGGTTCAGGCCGTCCCGCAGCGGCGTAATCCACATCACATCGGCCATGGTGTAATAGGCCACCAGTTCTTCAAAGGGCAGGGCGCGGAAGAAGAACTGCACCGGGGTCCATCCGACCTGTGCAAGCTGCCCGTTAATTCGTCCCACCGTTTGTTCGATCTGAGACAGCAATTCTTGGTAAATGGTCATTCCTGCCGCGGCGGGCACACAGACCAACATCAGGGTGACTTTGGCTTTCAGTTCGGGATGATCGTTCAGCATGCGCTCGTAAGCCTGTAGCTTTTCAATAATGCCTTTGGTGAAGTCGAGACGCTCCACTGAGAGAATCAGCCGAACATCCTTGAACTCTTCACGCAGTGTTGCCATTTGCGCGATGACACTCTGGTCAGACAGGGCGGTACGAACGCGATTCAGGTCAAGCCCGACCGGGTGTGCACCCAGCCCGATCTTGCGGTCATTCACTGTGATTTCGGTGCTCATTTCATCAAGACCCACCGCGCAGCCATAGGTCAGAAAGCGCGGTGCACAGCCCATTTTCTGGGTGACCTCAAGCGGTGTGACGCCTCTTGCCACATCCACAAAGTTTTCGGCTTGCCGGGGAATATGAAAACCAATGTGGTCACACTGCAACAGGCTGCCGATGATTTCGCGGCGCCAGGGCAGCACGTTGAACACGTCGGCTGACGGGAAGTAGGTGTGATGGAAGAAGGCGATGGTGAGGTCTGGCCGCATCTCGCGTAAATAGGCCGGTACCATCCAAAGATTGTAATCGTGAATCCAGACCACGGCGTTTTCCGCCGCTTCCTCGGCGGCGCGCTCGGCAAACAACTTGTTGACCTTGAGGTACACCTGCCAGTGGTCATCGCGGAACGTGGCCCGCTCCGGTCTGGCTATGGGAGCCTTTTGGGGGATGGCCCCTCTTTACGCCAGCAAGCTGGGATTTGGTCTTTCGGAAGTGGGTGTGTTGATGAGTATCACCATTGTCGGGGGTGCGCTTCTGCAGATCCCGATCGGCCGTTTTTCCGACACCCATGATCGCCGCAAGGTTCTTATCTATGTCGCGGCTTTGGCTGCAGTGATGTGTTTGATAATGCCGCTGGCGCAGAGCCAGAGCATGTTGATGGTTACATTTTTTATCTGGGGCGGCCTGTCTTTTACTCTTTATCCGCTGGGTGTGGCGCAGTTGCTTGATCAATTGCACCCGGATGAGGTGGTCTCGGGATCAACCGATATGCTGGTGTTGCATGGCGCCGGTTCTGCCCTGGCTCCTTTGTTTGTAGGCCTCATCATGAATCTGGTGGGTATTCAGGGTCTGCCGCTTTATATGGCGGGCATCCTCTTTTTACTGACAGCCTATTCGATTTATCAGGTTAGACACGTGTCGGTTCTGACCGCAGGGGAGCATGCGCATTTTGAGCCCATGGTGCAGACGTCGCATGAGATTGTCGAAATGATCGAAAAAGAAGGTTAATGGCAGTTTGCCCGCTCTTCCTGAAGCTTCGCCCGAACGTTCATCAAAACGTGGCCGTACTTGTTATCGCCCCGGCGATCCCGTCCACAACCCCAGAAATAATCAAAATTACTATTTTCCACGATCTTTTGATCGCCGGTGTTGAGAAGCGCTTCCGTCAGCTCAGGGTGAGTGCGGCAACGGGTGTAGACGCCCCGGGTCATAACGGTTTCACGCACCCGCTTCCAGTCACTGCGAAAACTCTTCCGGCGTTTGCGGCCCAGTTTGCGGGCCTCCGTTGGTGATATCGCGTTTCGCACCTGTTCCTGGTGGACGTCATCGGTAAACTTCATAGCCTGAAAATAATGTTCCAACGACGGCCACACTTTGCCCTCCAGCTCGAAACTGTAGCGGGCGTAGGTCCCGAAGGGGCTATGCGGATCGGTACGGGAGGTAAAGAGACTGCTTTCGCTATCGTCTGATGGAAATAGGGACATGATGGCCGTCGCTGCAAGAAAATGAGTCAATACATCAAATGATGAGTATACCGACGACGCCCGGAACGACGCCAGACAATGACAACAGCTATTTGACGATTGAAGAACGACAGCGAAATGTTCAATCGTCCAGGCTGAACAGCTATTCTTCGTCGCTGAAAGCCGACCGGTGGAACTCTGCGGCTTCTTCTGCTTCCTTGACGCCTGTTTCCCAAAGTTTTGGTACGTCGCCACCCGCCAATACCTCAAGCACAGAGTGAACACCTTTGGCCAGCGAGGAAAGGTTGTACCCACCCTCCAGAACGAACGCGAGCTTGCCCTCGCAGTGCGTGTCAGCGATGTCTTGAACAATTCTGGTCAGCACTTTGAAACCGTCATAGGTGAGGTTCATCGCCATATCGTTGTGGTGGGGGTCAAACCCTGCCGAGACCAGCACCAGGTCAGGTTTAAAGTGCTCTGCGGCCGGCACCAGGATGTTTCGAAAGGCCTTCTCGTAGGCAATGTCGCCGGCGGTTTCAGGGAGAGGGACGTTGATGGTGTAACCTTCACCCAGGCCAACACCCACCTCTTCAATCAGACCAGATCCGGGATAAAACGGCGCGGCGCAATGGGTGTCGAAGAACAGCACATCCGGGTCTGCCCAAAAAATATCCTGAGTCCCATTACCGTGGTGCGCGTCCCAGTCAATGATCAGGACACGTTCACAACCCAGCTTTGCCTGGGCATGGGCGGCCGCTACGGCGACGTTGTTCAGTAGGCAGAAGCCCCGCGCACGCACGGGCTCGGCGTGATGCCCCGGCGGGCGCACAAGGGCGAAGGCGCTTTGTGCCTCACCTTTGCAAACGCTTTCGACGGCAGCAATGGCGTTGCCGGCTGCCGCGGTGGCGGCTTTGATGCTGTCGGGGGAAACCGCTGTGGTGTCTTTATCGAGCCAGGCGCGCTTTCCATCCAGTGAAAAAAGATGGTCCAGATAGGACGTAATGTGCACGCGCGCCAGCTGATCATAGGTGGCGGCAGGCGCCCCTGACCGGAACTGGACACCGGGTATGGGGTTTTTATCCAGATGCGCTTTGATCGCCGACAACCGGCCCGGGTGTTCAGGGTAGCTCCATTTAAAGTCCAGCCCCTGAAGAATCGTCCTGACTCGCTTCTCTACCCGGCTAGGAATGAAAGGCAGGTCTACCTCGGGATTATGTCCCAGCATGATTTCATCATAAAACACATTGACACTGCGATCGCCAATCACAAAACACTCTCCTTGTTGAGCTTTTTCGGTTGCGGGTCGTCGCTATTGTTTAGAAGCGGTTTCGACAGGCTTCTCACAGTTGCGGTGATGCAAGGGCTTCCTTAACCGTCGAGGTGAAGGCCGCGGCACGAATACCCGTGGTTTTAAACCCCAATTTGGCCCAAGCGGCCTTGGCCTCTTTGTTCGACTCAGCGTATTCAAGTATCAGCTCGTGCACATGATGGCTTTCCGCAAATCCAACCAACTCCTGTAGCAATGCCCTGAATATACCAAGATTCCGAAACTCGGGCTCCACCCACACGTCGTCAATTATTCCCGACCTGTAAACCAACGCTTCCGCCTGTTCCCAGATTCCTTGACTGTGCCACACATAGATATAGCCCATTCCAATGAGGCCGGCATCTGGATTCTCCGCCACAGCCAGCATTTTATTATTGTCTCCCAACGAGGAGCGCAGTACGTTCAAGAGTCGGTTATGTTCGTTCTCCTTAAGGCTCTGCGGTGGTGCTCCAGAGACATGCAATGCCAGTTTGGCGAGGAACCCCACGAGCACCGGAAGGTCTTCTTCACGTGCTTCCCGAAGCACAAAGGTCGCTTTACCGGCTTTTTTTCTGGCCATAACGGACTCCTGAACCTGAATGACGAAGAATAAATTCCTTTGAATATCAATCAGAATCGTCTTTCACCCTTACTTTAGCCCAACAATTCAAAGCTCTCCTACTTTATTTCAATTGCCCGTATGGCGCATTTTCAGCGCCAGAAACTGGCGCTGGGCTGGGGCTATCCAATTTTTGCCCCCTAAAGTCGCTATTGCAGCGTGAGAATGCTCCGGTTGAACATCAAGCCCGGGTAACATTTTGACACAGTCACAGAAAGTTGTCGGTGGATGAAACTTTGCTTGTCAAAGGAACGTATGTATTAAATGTACATGAAATTCGTATCGATTCGCCCAAATTTAGCATATTTTTTTATCCACTTTAATTTGAGTTTATTAAATATTATTTATTTTTCTGGTATTGTTTGCGATTTACATTATTACTAACTAGTAAGTGTTTTTTTGCTGCTATATACGGTGTGATTTAGTTCGAGAGTTATAATTATGGGTACTAATGCGGGCGTGCTGACAAGAAATAATGTTACCGTTTTAGGGGGCGGAAATATAACGGTGCTGTTAGCAAATGGCTTTGGCTGCGACCAAAATATGTGGCGGTTTTTGTTGCCGTATATTAAGGGTGACTATAAGATTATATTGTTTGATTATGTGGGTTCGGGGAAATCTGACGTATCGCAGTTTCAGCCACAGAAATATAATACATTGAATGGGTACGCCGAAGATATTCTAGACGTGTGCAATGCATTATCACTTAATAATGTTAATTTAGTTGGCCATTCTGTCAGTAGTATTATTGGTTTGTTGGCCGCTATAAAAAAACCAGAGTATTTTGCCAAGCTTGTTATGGTGTGCCCAACGCCTTGCTTTTTGAACTTTCCTCCTGAATATTATGGCGGCTTTGATGAAGCAGACTTACATGAATTGTTAGGTTTAATGGATAAAAATTACATTGGCTGGGCCGAGTATCTAGCACCCTTAGTGATGGGTGTTAATAATTCGGAAGCATTGACTGATGAACTTTCAAAAAATTTTTGTTCTACTGATCCTGTAATTGCCAAAAGTTTTGCTAAAGCGACTTTCTTTTCTGATCACAGAGAAAAGTTAAGTCAAGTTACACATCCAACATTAATATTTCAAAGTAATAATGATGCCTTAGCCGCTAAATCAGTTGGTAAGTACATGCAGAATGAAATAAAAAATTCTTCAATAGAAATTGTTGACGCGGAAGGGCACTGTTTACATATGACGCACCCTGAAAAAATCGCACCTCTATTAATAAAATATGTGAATGAAAAATAACTTGGTCAATATTGATGATGGATTTACGTTGGGTAATTTGCCTTGCGGCGCTCTAGTCACGAACGCTGAACATGTCATTCTTGATGTAAATGAATATTTTTTCGATAAATTTTGTTGGGACAGAAGTCTTCTTATTGGCCGTAATGTCGAAAGCATTTTAACGAAAGCCTCTAAAGTTTTTTATCAAAGCTATCTTATTCCTACATTATTGCATGAAAAATATTGTGAAGAAAT
>JBALXR010000169.1:0-610 GCA_036960525.1 Marinobacter sp. | reverse complement strand
CAGCTCAACTTGTATTATATGCGAAGTTCTAAAGTAAAGTAATGAGAACCGGCAAGAAAGGTTACTGGCTGACTATGGGGCAGGTCACACCGCTACAGAATTAATTGCAGTGAATTTTTACTTTCAGCTTCTCTGAGCTAAAAAGTCGAATAACTATGTTCTCTAAGCAGTTACGGGTCTTTTGTTAAAGGTCGAGTGGAGGGTAATTCCCCCCTAAAAACGTGATGCCTTCGTGCAGAATCTCCCTGCGTTTAGCTTACGGAAAATTCTACTTCTGATCACCTTGGTTTCTGGGGGGGATTACCGAGGAGCTGGCGTTCTTCTTGGAGGAGTCCATCCCATTGCTTACGTTACAAAGTAGCCTACAACCCTTATCAGGACCTGACGTAATGGCAGAACCATTGGCAGTTCCTAACGATCACAGGCACGGCAACGGCTACTGCACTGCGGCTTCGCCTCCATACCGCAGCCGCGCGTGCTGTTGGTGTAATGCTCTAAAAATAAATCGAGGATAGTATGATAAGAGGAAGCTGCCTCTGTGGAGAGGTTAAGTATGAGTACGATGGTTCAATCAATGAACTAGCTGTTTGTCATTGCAACCAATGCAAGA
>JBALXR010000168.1:0-624 GCA_036960525.1 Marinobacter sp. | reverse complement strand
GCAAGACCGATGCCTGCGAGTGATATTCTTCCGTGGATGAATGACTGGAAGCCGAATGTGAGTTGGCAGACTTGAGTAGACCGCAGGATAGGGTACGGATTTTAAATCCGTCCCCGCTGTGAATCAATGATGAAGAAACCTGTGTCAAAATGAGATATTTGCGTAGCTGGATGATGAAAATCTGCAATACGGCGCGCGGTCTAAACTCAAGTGGATTGGTGTAGAGGAATCTATGTTGATGAAAAAGAAAGTTAACATGAGCAATTCAGTTTCTTCCAATGAACTCAGTCTATTAGCGAATGCGGATACTCCAGTTGTTGCCGGCATTAGAGCATCTGCCGGAGGCCTGGAAGTATTAGAAGATTTTTTTTCTAATGTGTTAACCCACTGCAAAACCTTATTTTTTGTTATTCAGCATATTGACTCCGCTGCTAAAAGCATCATGCCTTACCGCACGCAAGAAGATGTGGCCGATGGGGTGGTTATCACCGTTATTGATATTAGCGCAGCCAAAGAGCTTGGGAATGATTTACCTGCATTAAGGTCTGGCAAATGACCACGCCGCCGAAGTCGCCAAAACCATCCTCATCCTCAATAGAGCTACGGCAGCGCGCCGTAGCACAA
>JBALXR010000167.1:0-658 GCA_036960525.1 Marinobacter sp. | reverse complement strand
AGATATCTACCCTCCTTCCTTGCCCAAATTAGCCAATTAAGCGACAATGGCGCGCCATTTTTATCCGTCTGATTGATCTGTTTGCGCTGTGTGCCAACAGAGACTGCTAAATCAGTTAGATCAGGCGCTGAATGCTAGTCTTAGAAGCTAGCATCAAACCTAATTTTAAAACCGTAATAGCCGGAGAGTCATTTCATGACATCACGTACAGAGCTTGCCAATGCAATTCGCGCACTGAGCATGGATGCCGTTCAGAAAGCCAAATCTGGTCACCCAGGTGCACCCATGGGTATGGCTGATATTGCTGAAGTTCTATGGAATGACTTTTTAAAGCACAACCCAGAAAACCCAGAATGGGCTGATCGCGACCGTTTCATCTTGTCGAACGGTCACGGTTCTATGTTGATCTACTCGCTATTGCACCTTTCGGGTTACGATCTTTCGATTGATGACTTAAAAAGCTTCCGTCAGATGGATTCTAAAACTCCGGGTCACCCAGAGTACGGTTATGCTCCAGGCATCGAAACAACGACTGGCCCATTAGGCCAAGGCATCGCAAACGGTGTTGGTATGGCAGTGGCTGGGAAGGTTTTAGCCGCTCAGTTCAATAAGCCAGGCCACGATATTGTTGACCATAATACTTACGTATTCATGGGCG
>JBALXR010000166.1:0-659 GCA_036960525.1 Marinobacter sp. | reverse complement strand
ATAAGGTTAAGGCTTGGTACCGTAACTGAAGGTCACATTCCTGAACCCAGCTACGAAACTTACTGTGAGTCAAAATCGAATTGGTTTAGTGCAAATCCTGAAAGACCAAAGTATGAAAAAAATAAAGTATAACCGACAGCTCAATAGGAAAAATATTAGATGGGCGCTAGAAATCATTGGAATCAGGAGGGCCGTCAACCGTCAATCAAAAACCAAAATTATGATCGCCAGAAACGCAGGTGCGGAGGCGTGCACCATGAGGCGTGGACGACAGGATTCGAACCTGTGACCACAGCCTTCGGAGGGCGGTAATTTTACACGGTGAGATGAGATGTCAGTCGGCATAAAGTGTGTTTTTCAACAGTTTATGACCGCTGTGCTAAAAAGGTTAAAACCCCTTTAAAATACATATTTACACGTTTTACACCACTTGTGGGCACACGACTGTCCGGTTTCTGGTGTCGAACTTTGCCCAATTTGAGTTCTGCCTAAATCCCTATTTCTCGATGAATTTGCCGAAATGCAGGCCTAAGCGACTCTAAAAATTGTCTGGTCTCAAGTGTCGCATTTTCGCCAAGGGTCTTGGCCGCTGAAGCAGCAGTTCAGCTTCACCAGCTCAACTTGTACTATATATGCGAAGTTGTAAAGTAAAGTAATGA
>JBALXR010000165.1:0-667 GCA_036960525.1 Marinobacter sp. | reverse complement strand
CGCAAACCAGGCAGCCAGTGCTGACGCTCAAATGGAAGTTCGTGATTTACGGCTTGGTACCGGCGCTGATTTTCGGTGCTGTGGCCAGTTATCTGGCAGGCATGGGTAAGGCGCCCGCTGCGGAGGCCGCGTTGATTACGTACACCTGGCCCATACTGTTTATTGTGCTCAGCCAGTGGCTGTTTCATCGGCGCATTCCATTGCCGGTCATCGTCGGGGCCGGCATTGCGTTTTGTGGCGCAGCGGTGTTGATATCACCCGAGTCGCTGAGTGTGGGCACGAGTGACCATTATGCTGGTTATGCACTGGCATTGTTGGCAGCCTGTTGCTGGGCATTGTACTCGTGGATTTGTCAGGCGGCGCCGGTAGCCGTTGCACCAATGATGCCTTTGCTGTTTCTGGTCGCAGGCGCCGGCGCAGCCACCGCTGACACCCTGGTTGGCAGTGCGCCGGGAATGCCTGCCGATGGTGCCTTGCTGGCAGGCATCGCGCTTGGTCTTGGGCCCTACGGGCTTGCTATGGTGGCTTGGGACCTGGCTCTGCGCACTGGCCCTACTGCGTTGATTGGCAGCCTGGCCTACGCGGTGCCGGTGCTGGCCGCCGTGCTGCTGGTTGTTGCGGGCATTGCCGCCCCGGATTGGCGACTGCCGGTAGCGGCGTTGCTGGT
>JBALXR010000164.1:0-688 GCA_036960525.1 Marinobacter sp. | reverse complement strand
TGGTTGACACTCCCAAGCGTGCTGCCAAGGCGTTTGCTTTCATTAACCGTGGTTATAATCAGTCACTTGAAGAGATCGTTAATAACGCGCTGTTCGAGTCTACCGCTGATGAAATGGTTATCGTCAAAGATATCGAGCTGTATTCACTTTGCGAACATCACCTGTTGCCATTCATTGGTAAATGTCACGTTGCTTACATTCCTAATGGCCGTGTACTGGGTTTATCTAAAGTGGCTCGTGTTGTTGATATGTTTGCCCGTCGCCTGCAAATTCAGGAAAAACTGACTCAGGAAATCGCACAATCCATTATGGATGTGACCGATGCCCGCGGTGTTGGTGTGATCATCGAAGCCAAACACATGTGCATGATGATGCGCGGTGTTGAAAAACAGAATTCATCGATGAAGACGTCATCCATGCTAGGTCTCTTCCGTGACAGCCATGCTACTCGCAGCGAATTCCTATCGCTGATCAAAGATTAGTAAGCCGCACTCATAAAAAAACGCCCTATGGGATAACCCAAGGGCGTTTTTTTTGCTTCAAAAAAGCATCTCTTTACACATTGCTCTTAGCTAGTCATTACTGCACCAGCAACGTAATTCGATTGATACTGCCCGATGTTTTTGTTGGCGCCAACGGCCCGATACCCTGAGCACTTAATCGCTCACTATTAATACCTCTTTGCACT
>JBALXR010000163.1:270-689 GCA_036960525.1 Marinobacter sp. | reverse complement strand
CTTCTTTTTGTTAGGAAGTTAATATTAACAAATCACGCTGACAATGTTTTTTACAAAACACCAATTTTAAACCATATAAGTGTCGATGATTTTGTAGCCAAGTTGCTATCCCTGAATGGGACAGATTTTAGAATGACAGGCTCAATGTTTAAAGAACGTTACTCCGTTAACTCATTCAATGAAATTTTGAAGCTTGAGTTACCTTGGTTAGTTGATTTATCTAATGCTTTAGAAATCAAGAGAGAAGCAGCATCAAACAAGCTTAGTGGTTACAGAATAAGTATTATGCTTGAGGACGATCTTTCTCCATCAATAGATATTCTTAAACTATGTGAATAAACAACTAGCAAGGCACTTAAACGGAACTAAAAAAAGTTGGTTAGGTTTCGCTTCGCTACACATTTTAACCAACAAATTTA
>JBALXR010000163.1:0-260 GCA_036960525.1 Marinobacter sp. | reverse complement strand
GGCGTTACATAGCTAAAGCAATAATGTTCCATATCGAGAATTAGTGATGAAAGTTCCTGCGTATAAATTATTGAAAAAAATAGTCAAAGAGCGGGAGGTCTGCTTATTGGAACTTTATGAAATGCTCCCCAAGAAATTTGGTGATTATAGAGATCTTATGCCACTTGCTTTTCTTTGTTCAGAAGGATATTTACAGCATGGCTGGACTAGTTCTAATGGTGAAGAACACACAAATTCTTATCTTTTAGCATCAATTTTCT
>JBALXR010000162.1:0-697 GCA_036960525.1 Marinobacter sp. | reverse complement strand
GTGGTAACGGCTTTTTGCGCCATCTCGCGGCGGAGAGATGGCTTTACCACTTTCCCTCAAGAGCCTCCTTGCGCAACTCCGCTTTGAGCCGTTCTTCGGCATACATCTTCTTCAGTCGCCGGTTCTCATCCTCAAGCTCTTTCATGCGCTTGATCATGGAGGTATCCATGCCGCCAAATTTGGCTCGCCACTTATAAAAACTGGCACTGCTCATGCCGTGCTCACGGCAAAGTTCAGGCACCGGCATGCCGCTCTCGGCTTGCTTCAAGATCGCCATGATCTGGCTGTCAGAAAAACGTGATGTCTTCATGCAGAATCTCCCTGCGTTTAGCTTACGGAAAATTCTACTTTTGAGCACCTCGGTTTTTAGGGGGACTACCGTATCCCCATAAATTTTTATGCATCTACTTATTCCCGCCAGAACGGCTTATAGGCTTCTTCAAATAAAGAACCGCGGCCGACTCCGATATCTTTCTCGACCAGTTGCACATTCATTTCCTGGAGTGAACGCCGTAGTTGATATCGCCAAAACCAGCGTTTCGCCAATTGCGCCAGGGTTTTCTTTATGGAGATGAACCGAGCGCTTCCCCACCGGAAGGATGGGGCCTCAGGGCCGCAATTTGTGACATCAGTAAAGGTGTTTAAGTCGCGTGATCTCATGTTTTAATCCCCGTAAAGTTGAACAATGATTACAAAG
>JBALXR010000161.1:0-700 GCA_036960525.1 Marinobacter sp. | reverse complement strand
GCGCCAACCGCCCATGGCATCCGCTGGTTTCTGCGCTTGCGCCCCTTCATTCACAGGGCGACCTGCAGGCTATGCGTGGCATGCTGTGGTACCGCGTTAAAGTCGCCAGCCATCACCGGACAGCCAAACACCCATGGAAAAAACCTACCAGCCGCACGCCATCGAATCTTCCTGGTACCAGACCTGGGAGCAGAACAATTACTTTGCTCCGCAGGGCTCCGGCGAGTCGTACACCATCGCGCTGCCGCCGCCAAACGTGACCGGCAGCCTGCACATGGGCCACGGGTTCAATAACGCGATCATGGATGCGTTGATCCGCTTCCGCCGGATGCAGGGCCGCAACACGCTGTGGCAGCCCGGCACCGATCACGCGGGTATCGCGACGCAGATGGTGGTTGAGCGCCAGCTCGCCGCTCAGGGTCAGTCACGTCATGATCTGGGCCGCGACACGTTTCTGGAAAAGGTCTGGGAGTGGAAGGAAGAGTCCGGCGGCAACATTACCCGTCAGATTCGCCGGCTCGGCAGTTCGGTGGATTGGAGCCGTGAGCGCTTCACTATGGATGAAGGCATGTCCGAGGCGGTTCAGGAAGCCTTTGTGCGTCTGCATGACGACGGCCTGATCTACCGCGGCAAGCGTCTGGTGAACTGGGATCCGAAACTGCACACCGCGATTTCCGACCTTGTAGTGGAGAACCACGAC
>JBALXR010000160.1:0-733 GCA_036960525.1 Marinobacter sp. | reverse complement strand
GCCAAATGAGTCAGAGAGCACGAAAAATGACGAGCACAGCAGTGCCTGGCTCCGGGTCAGCCAGGGTTGGGCCGGGGATCAATATGGTTTTATGGCTCTGCCCAGAATTGGAAGTGAAGTTATCGTCTCCTTCCTGGACGGCGACCCGGATCAGCCCATCATCACCGGCTGCACCTATAACGTCACCAGCATGCCGCCCTACGCGCTGCCGCAATACAAAACCCGCACCGTACTGAAAACCCGCACCCATAAAGGCGAGGGCAGCAACGAATTGCGCTTTGAAGACGAAGCAGAAAAACAACAAGTTTATATTCACGCTCAGAAAAACTTGGACCTGCTCACCGAAAACAACCGCACCGAAGTCATCAACAATGACAGTCATCTGACCGTAGAGAAAACCCGGCTTAGCCACGTTAAAGCGAACGAACATGAAACCATAGACGGGAAAAAACGAGAGCGCACAGGCAAAGACCACAGCTTTAGCGTAACCGGCACACTGCACATCAAAGCAGGCAACGCCTGGCTCAACGAGGCCGGTACAGAGCTGCACATCAAGGCTGGTCAAAAGGTAGTGGTAGAAGCGGGCGCAGAAATCACCCTCAAAGCCGGCGGTAGCTTCATCAAGATCGACCCCAGCGGCGTGGCCATGTGCGGTGCCGCTATCAAAATGAACGCCGGTGGCGCTGCGGGTAAGGGCAGTGGGCAGAAAGTCCAGGTGCCGGAGATGCCGGGG
>JBALXR010000015.1:35245-40538 GCA_036960525.1 Marinobacter sp. | reverse complement strand
GCGCAGGGCTTTGCCAAGGCGATGCATGAAACGGGTATGGTCTCTCCCTACCATCCTATGCTTTTACGGCATCTTCGGGGGCTTCGGGATGACTTTATACCTTTGGCGTTGGGTCTTAGCAGCACCGGTATCGATGTTCTCCAATGCTACCAGGAGATCGTTTTTGAGCTGATTGACCAAGTTGTACACCCAGAAACCTGCCAGGCGGTTTACGGTCTGGCCATGTTTCTTGAGCATGGAGGTCTGTTCACACCGGCTTTAGCGTCGGGCCTGTGGCGGCAGCTTGAACTGAAACTTTGCCCGGCAGCAGCTAGTGCTCTGAGTGAGGTTTTTGGTGAAGCCCACCCGCCAAGAGTGTATCTACTCGCCGGTGTATTGAGCCTTCTTGGGCAACCGCTGGGTGTTGGCCAGGGCAATAACCCGACGTGTCAGTCGGTCATTGGTCTTTCCATGTGGGCCTTCAACGACGCCGATTATTTGCTGCAGCTAGTGGCTTGGGCGGCCCGTGATGACGACGTCGTCATGCGCTTCGAAGGTCAGCGAATCACCTCAGAACACCTGGAACCAGGTCTTGCAAAAGAGCCGCCCACCGATGTGGACCCGGTTTCACTGATTCTGGTGCCTCACCTTGATCGCATTTATGCGGAGATGGGGCGCTTGTGCGGCGAGCGCGACGATGATTTGCATCGATGGATCAACCCGGAAATGTACGGCTGGTGGGTAGGACATGATTTCCTCAGCGTTATTAGCTGCGAGACAGGGAAAATTCATGATTATCCGTACTTTATACGTCATTTCTACGCCTGTTATCACCCTTATTACAACGGCAATATACCCGTCATACATCCACAGCCGGCCGGTATTGCAGTCACCGACAGTGGAGGTCGTCTTGTGGGGCGCCATGCCATAACCATCATCCGCGTCAGCCTTGATAGCCATGGCAAGATGCGCATCTATTTTTATAATCCCAATAATGACAGCGGTCAGGATTGGGGGCAGGGCATTAACTGTTCTACTCAAAGCAATGGAGAATGGCATGGCGAAGCATCGCTGCCGTTCGCCGAATTTGCGTCACGTTTGTGCGTATTTCATTACGACTCGAGGGAACTGGGAGACGTATCCGTTGTACCTGAAACAGACATCGCGCGCGCAACAGAACTCGGTCGCACCAGTTGGGCTGCTGGTTACGAGTAAAACACGGGTTTCCACCCTTAAAGGGGAAGCTGTAGAAACCAGGCCTGTTGCTATCAACAGGCCTGGTATCAGTGCTATAAAATCTGATTCAGAAATTGTCGGGTCCGTGCTTCTTTGGGGTTTGAGAAAAACTCCTCCGGCGGCGCCAGCTCTACAATCTCGCCCTGATCCATGAAGATCACCCGGTCCGCCACGGTTTTAGCAAAACCCATTTCGTGGGTGACACAAATCATGGTCATGCCACTGCCGGCCAGTTCAATCATCACATCCAGTACTTCTTTGATCATCTCCGGGTCCAGCGCCGAGGTGGGCTCGTCAAACAGCATGATTTTTGGCTTCATGCACAGCGCCCGAGCAATGGCAACGCGTTGTTGTTGGCCACCGGAAAGTTGACCCGGGTATTTGTCCGCCTGCTCCGGAATCTTAACTCGATCCAGGTATTCCATAGCGGTAGCGATGGCTTCCCGCTTGGGCACCTTGCGCACCCACAGCGGCGCTAAACAGCAGTTCTCTAGCACGGTCAGGTGCGGAAACAGATTGAAGTGTTGGAACACCATGCCGACTTCTTTGCGCACGGTGTCGATCTGTTTCACATCGTTAGTAAGCTCGACATTGTCCACAATGATCTGACCACGCTGGTGTTCTTCCAGCCGGTTAATACACCGAATAAAGGTCGATTTGCCCGAACCGGAAGGGCCACAAATAACGATCCGCTCACCTTCCTTCACATCAAGATTCAGGCCCTTGAGTACGTGAAAGGTGCCGTACCATTTATGCATGTCGGCGACCTTGATAATGGTCTTGTCAGTGCGTTTGGTGAATTCAACCGGAGCGGTGCGCGCACCTTCGGAATTTTGTGCAGTGTTGTGCTCAGTCATGTTGGTGTCCCGTCAAGATTTATGGCCAGTATCGAGTTTTCGTTCAAGGTTCTGACTGTAACGGGACATGCCGAAACAGAAAATCCAGAAACAGAAGGCCACAAAGACATAACCCTCCGTGGTGACGTTACGCCAAGCCGGGTCAGTGATGGTTGACTGCACCGCTCCCAGAATATCAAACAGGCCAATAATAAGGACCAGCGTGGTGTCTTTGAACAGGGAAATGAAGGTATTCACGATACCGGGAATCACCAGTGTCAGTGCCTGTGGCAATACCACCAGCCCGGTTTTGCGCCAGTAGCCCAGACCCAAGGCGCTGGCAGCTTCATACTGGCCTTTCGGGATCGCCTGCAGGCCGCCTCGTACCACTTCCGCCATATAGGCTGATTGCCAGAGAGTGATACCGATCAACGCCCGCATCAGCTTTTCGAAGTTGACTCCGTCCGGCAGGAACAGTGGCAGCATCACGGAGGCCATGAACAGCACGGTAATCAACGGCACGGCGCGCCAGACTTCAATGAACACGACGCACATGCCGCGAATAATCGGCATATCTGAGCGGCGCCCAAGTGCCAGTATGATACCTATTGGCAATGCGGCCAGAATGCCTACATAGGCAAGGATTAACGTCAGCATCAGGCCGCCCCATCGGCTGCTTTGAACTTCTTCCAGACCAAACCAGCCACCGGGGATCAGGATGTACCCGATCAGTGGCAGGCCGGTCAGCCCGAAGATACCAAACCACTTGCGACGCGGGAAACGCTCGATGAACTGCGGCATAAAGGCCACCGCGAGCAGGCCGAACATGATATCAACGCGCCATTGCAGGGCATCAGGATAAAATCCATAAATAAAGAAGTTAAGCCGTTGACCGATAAACAGCCAGCAAGCGCCTTCACCACTGCAATCAGTGGCGCTTTCGCCGGTAAACGTCGCTTCTAGAATTACCCAATTCAGCAGCGGTCCCGCACTCGTAATCACCAGATAGACGGCTACCAGCGTCAGCACAATGTTATACCAGGTCGAAAACAAATTTTTACGCACCCAGCCAATAACACCGATGTCCTGTCGGGGCGGTAATTCCGATGGAAGACTCATCATCGCTCCTGCAGCGCTACGGCGCGGTTATAGATGTTCATGAGACCCGAAATGATCAGACTAATCGTGAGATAAACAGCCATGGTGATGGCCACCACTTCAACCGCTTGTCCGGTCTGGTTGAGGGTGGTGCCCATAAATACCGCCACCAGGTCGGGGTACGCGATCGCAGTTGCCAGCGACGAGTTTTTTACAAGGTTCAGATATTGGCTGGTCAAAGGCGGAATAATGACCCGCATGGCCTGTGGAATAACGACCAGCCGCAAGGTGAAACTGGACTTCAGACCAAGCGCACTAGCAGCTTCCGTTTGGCCACGGTCTACCGCCAGAATGCCGGACCGAACGATTTCCGCGATGAAGCTTGCAGTGTAGAGCGACAGGGCAATCCAGAGTGCTGCAAGCTCCGGCAATATTGAAGCCCCACCGGTAAAGTTAAAACCGGTCAGTGCTGGCATTTCCCAAATCAGCGGCCTACCGACCAGCACAAACACCAGAAGCGGCAGAGCCAGAATTAGCCCCGCCCCGATCCGTAGGGCGGGAAACAACTGACCAGTGCGGAGTTGGCGTTTCTTGGCCCAGCGGTGTACGAAAACCGCCGCGGCGACGCCCATAACCAACGCTGCCATTACCCAGCCGAATCCGGGTTCCGCACTCGCAGTGGGGAAGTAAAGGCCACGATTACTAAGAAAAAACATGTCAGCCACATCAATGCTTTGACGCGGGCTGGGAAGCGTTTGCAGTACCGCAAAGTACCAGAAGAAAATTTGCAGTAAGAGCGGAATATTACGAATGGTTTCAATATAAACCAGCGCCAACTTGGCAATTAGCCAGTTGCTGGAAAGCCGTGCTACACCAACAACAAAACCGATAATCGTAGCCGCTACAACACCCATGGCTGACACAAGCAAGGTATTAAGCAGACCCACAAAAAATGTGCGGCCATAGGTCATGGTGGAGTCGTAGGGAATCAGGCTCATGATGATGCCAAAGCCGGAAGTCTGGTCCAGGAAGCCGAAACCTGTGCTGATACCACGGCTTTCCATATTGCTCAGCGTGTTATGGAACAGTGTCCAGCCAAACCAGAAAACAGTCGCCAGCGCGAGGGTCTGAAATACAAACGTCCGTACCTTAGGGTTGTTCCAAGGCTTTGGCCGCGCGGCGTTTGAAGGAGTCATATTGGATTCGTTCATAGATTAACCCGAAAAATGCCCCTGAATTACAGGGGCAACTGAACGTCAAACATTCCGGTCACGCAGCAACCGGGATGTCATGGCTATCGGGTATTAGCGAACCGGTGGCGCGTACATAATACCGCCGTCACTCCACAACGCGTTCAGACCACGGTCGAGCCCAAGCGGGGTGTCTGGTCCAACGTTACGATTGTACATTTCGCCGTAGTTACCGACGGTCTGGACGATCCGGAAACCAAAGTCAGCGGGCACGCCAAGCTTCTCGCCCATGTCGCCGGTGGTACCGAGCAGACGCTGAATTTCAGGATTTGTGGACGACTTCATCTCTGAAACGTTGGCTTGGGTAATGCCCAGTTCTTCAGCATTAATCTGTACAGACAGCGCCCACTTCACAATATTGAACCACTGGTCATCGCCTTGGCGAACGACGGGGCCAAGAGGTTCCTTGGAAATAATGTTCGGCAGAATGACAGCGCTGCTGGGGTCTTCCAGTTTACTGCGCAAGGCGGCCAGTTGTGAACGGTCAGAGGTTAGAACATCACAACGGCCAGCCGCGAAACCACTGACCGTCTGTTCGGAAGTATCAAATACCAGAGGGTTGAACTTCATGCCCTTGGTGCGAAAATAGTCGGCCAGGTTAAGCTCGGTGGTGGTGCCGGCTTGGATACAGACGGTGGCACCGTCCAGTTGCTCGGCATTGTCTACGCCTAAGGCTTTACTGACCAGAAAACCTTGACCATCGTAGTAGTTGGTGCCAGCAAAATTAAGACCCAGGGATGCATCGCGGGTAAGTGTCCAGGTGGTGTTACGTGAAAGAATGTCGATCTCACCAGACTGCAATGCGGTAAAGCGCTCTTTCGCCGTTAGTGGTGTGAATTGAGTTTTGTCGGCACTGCCAAAGACTGCGGCTGCTACGGCGCGGCAGGTGTCTAC
>JBALXR010000015.1:33273-35145 GCA_036960525.1 Marinobacter sp. | reverse complement strand
TTCGCCGTTAGTGGTGTGAATTGAGTTTTTTCGGCACTGCCAAAGACTGCGGCTGCTACGGCGCGGCAGGTGTCTACATCGAGGCCAGTCCAGTTGCCGTTTTGATCTGGCTGGGAGAAGCCCGGCAAGCCGGACGTCACGCCGCACTGCACATGCCCCCTTGATTTAACGTCATCCAGGGTTGCGGCCTGCAGACTTCCTGCCATTAGGGTACCACCGAGGGTTGTCGCAATGGCGACCAGTAAGATTTGTTTTTTCATTAATATCCGTCTCCAGAGTTTCGTTAGTTACACAGCCACTGTGTTAACGCAAAGTACAAGCCAACTCTTTTAACATTATGATTATTATAATAATAATATTTTATTCCTAAAAGTGCTCGCTCATCTTTGTACATGTCGGACGCAAAACGCAGCCTAATGGTGCGCTCAGGGTGGACTTTGGTGCATTGGCTGCAACTTCGAATTTAGAAGTAGAATGTGCATTTAACAAGAAATTCATTGTTATTTTTTGTTGATCACTGAGCCTGCACCACTTTTCTGGCTATTTTAATGTCAAACAAATCAAGTAGCCGGAATCTTAATTTGTTAACAATAATAAAACGCCTTGATCAAAAATTCAGTGCATTTCCAGAGTTGGGTGTATGGAGCACAGGCTCAGACAGAGGCTATTATTATGAACAGGTTAGAAAACAAACGCTGCGAAACTGGTGGGCCAGGGCTTTAACGCAGGTTACTGGCATTGCGATGTCAGTAACGAACAGGAGGTCAAGCAGGCTTTGGACGATGTCGCCGATAAATACGGCAGTCTTACCGTACTCGTCAATAACGCTGGAATTTCGGGTCCTAACAATCCCACCCATGAGCTGACAGAGGAAGAATGGGACAGGGCGCAGAGCGTCAATGTTAAGGGTGTTTTTTTCTGCACGAAACACGCCATACCGCACATGAAAAAAGCGGGTATTATCAGCTCGAGTTTTGTCCGTGTTTACTGAGTGAGCGTTTCACTCAGCGAACTTTAAATAGCATTTAACATAATATACATTATACGCAGTACAGGATGAGAGGAATGCATTGTTTATTCGGGAGCCGACAGTGCAAGATGACTGCATGAAATCACTTGTTCCCGCTGGCACTCTTATTTAGGAGCATCTCGTAGCTATGCGCTATTTCGTCGCCGTCTCAATACTGCTGCTCGCAGGATGCGCATCTACGGGCAAAGTGCCGCCTTCAGGAGTCCAGTTCAGCCTGGATGGCTGTGCGCCTTTTTTAAACTGCGTATCGAGCACGTCCACACACGGTCTCTATTTTGTCGAGCCTATCCGTTTGGCTGAACCACTGAGTCCGTCGTCTTGGGAGCTGATCAGAGCCTTGGCGATTGAAATGCCTGGTGCCTCGCTTAACAGCGCTCGATTTGGGTATGCAGATATTACCTGTCGCAGCGATTTACTGGGTTTCCCCGACTACCTCGAATTGCTGGTTGATTCAGACAAACAGCACCTGAACGTCAGGTCGCAATCGCTTATCGGGTTTTACGATCTGGGAGTGAACCGGCGCAGGGTCGAGTTGCTGAGGAGTCGGCTTATAGAGCGCGGCATTGCCATCAACTGATGTCTATACCGTGAAACCCAACCAAATTCGAGGAACGGCGTCGAAGGTTGCGAGTCAAACCCTTCTGAAGAGCCCCCTACATAATGTCCAATATTTAGGAGTATTGGACATTATGCGCAGTAATATGTGTCATCCAACCGCTCTTTTGATACGACCACGCAAAGTATTAAATCCAGCGTAGTGCCTGTGCGCATGATTTTGTTGGCCTCGCATGATCACTTTTCACTTTTCACTTTTCACTTTTCACTTTTCACTTTTCACTTTT
>JBALXR010000015.1:29570-33173 GCA_036960525.1 Marinobacter sp. | reverse complement strand
TCACTTTTCACTTTTCACTTTTCACTTTTCACTTTTCACTTTTCACTTTTATCTATCGGCCTTTTGCAGGCTGTCGCGCAACGCATTTACAATGACACGACCGTAGTCCTGTACTGCCAAATCGAGAGATTCTGGGTCCACGGTACTCGAAAAAACCTGCCATACGGGTTGACTGGTATCGGTATCAAACAAAGTGGATTTAAGGGTGTATTTGACAGAATCCTGTAAGTAGTCGGGCGTTCTCATTGTCTCCATGTAGGTTGTAGACGCGAGTGGGCCCATTGGAACGACAATAGGCATGTAAACGATTTGCCCCGGAACGTAATTGACGTCCTGTTCTTTTTTAACCAGTGCAGTAACCAGTACACCGTCAAAATTTCCAGCTCTAGCAGCGCTGGATACCAGCGACTGGATTGCGCCGGGGTCGTTCCATGGGAAGCTGTCTCTGGATGAATCGAACGCCTGGGCGTTAAACCCTTCCCTATTGAGCTGGTTCACTAGAGAAGTCTCAACTGAACTGCGAATGTGATTCTTGCTTGAGACCGCAAAGACCAGAACAGTTCGGTAAGCTTTATCTACTTTTATTTCCTCAATTCGATCTATTTTAGTGGTTGCTGAGGAGCAGCCGACAAGCAACGCAACAAACCAAAGACAAATACCTCTGTGCATGAGTTTTTTCCTACGTTTTTTATCTCTGGTTTTGACAGGAACGTCCAGCCAGCCTCATGAGCCTGGCTGGTTTGCAGGCTCAACTGAAACTGCCACCGCCTCGGTGTAAGTTACCAACACCTGATCCCCGGCATTGACTACTTTGAAGTGGTCCGGGTTATTCACAAGCAGCTCGAATATTCGCCCCTGCGGGCCTTTAAGAGTAATCGTGCTTTTGCCAGGAGAAACAGCCACAACATCGGCGAAGGCTTGGACGATTTGCCCTGCCCCGCCAGCAGGCTTCATACCGGGCTCGGCCCTTGCCGCGGCGACACCGACTGAGATATCAGTGTCGTCGGAGCGGACTTTTTGTAAGGTCAACGACAGCGACTGCGTGTACTCGACAATAACCTCATCGTTCAAACTGATCTGATCGAAATTTCGAATGCGCTCACCGGCAGCGACTTCAAGGACGTCGCCTCCAGAAAGTTCAAGCATCAGGGTTCGAGTTGCTTTCTCGATACCTTTAACGATTGCCGAAGCCGTGACGGTGGTGGTTCGGGTTGCGCTGCCAGCCCGACTTTCAGTTATCGACTGCTCCTGCGGGGCGTTCTGCGCCAAAGCGGGCAAAGAGACTAAAGACAGAGCCAAAACCTTGATCAGCAATAAACGGTGCATTTTGCTTTCCTTATTTTTAAGTTAACCGTAAGTCAAACCCGTCCCCAACATGCACATCGCGAAAGCGCAGACAGAGACCTGACGCTATCTATGAACGTAACAGCCGGCAACGGCGCGGGATATTGACCTTTGGACCTACTGGAATACGCCCCGTCTGTTTGATCAGAATTCGTCCCGGCCCGGAGTATTGCGTCCGAAGTCCGGCGCCCTTTTCCTCTATAGACGCAGCGTTACACAAACACCCGAGCCAGCGTAGAAATGAGTTGCAACAGAGGCACCTGGCTCAGCAAAACGGCAAGCCAGGGAATTCCGGTTGCGGTAATGAGTGCTAGAAATGTGGCACCGCTGACGGGGACAGCGTGAATAGACCGAATGGCATGGTACCCATCGGACAAGTCTGCAAGGGAAGAAGACTCCATCACGGGCGGTACAGGGTCGGAAGATTTTGATAATAGATCACTCCACCTGACTTCCAAAGCCCTCGCCTGGCGCGTAGCCACAGCCCCGTAGTCAATCATCGCCCTTATTTTGAGTTGATAAAGGACAGGATAAAACAGCATCAGAGGGCCGATGAAAACCAGCAGAATAATCGCCAGCCACACACCAAACATCGCACCAGCCCACTCCAATGAAGATCCCGAATAGACCACATCCTGCAAAACAACGGCAGCGGTTACACAGCTGAGCGCAAACACCATCATTGAGAAGACGGTAGGGAACAGAGCCAGAAACCCAATGCCACCACAACCGTCCGGATGCGTAGCGACCAAACGAAGTTTCAGCCGGGAAATATCCTTCAGCAATATCGTCCAGACGAAAAAGCGATACATCCATCGCAACATCAGAAACCAAACGAATGGAAGACTGACGAGCACGGCCCACCAGCCTGCGAGCGTCAGCTCTGCCGCTCCATCAACACGAGCCCCAAACCAGGAATCGCCCATTGTCGAAAGATAGATTTGTGCCCCGTTCACTGACGCGGCGAAAGCGAGTATCAACAGGAAAAATTCAATTCGGTTTGAGCTGGTGTTCCGATCGGCTTTCACTAATACCGCGCGAAAATTGACGAATTCTTTGTCATCAATGACCTCACCGTTCAAAAACTGACGCAGCACGATGCCAGTGCGCCGATCCGCAATCCGTTCCATGGCCGTGAGCATGTATACGGCAACCATAAATCGGGCATAGCCACTGTAATCCAGAAAAAATCCGCTACCACCTGACTCACTGTTCCATGCAGTTCCCCCTACCATGGAAAGAACCGCTAGAGGTAGCCAGACAATCCCCACAAAAATTAAAGCGGCCGCGGTCGACGGCAGCAAATCCTCGCCCAGAAGCCCAAGCCTCTTCTGCAATCGATAAAAGGGGCCCCCGGTGACAAGAGAAAACGGCATGTCAGAGTAATTTTTCATGGAACGCGAACCTGGCAAGCGCTGACATTTAAAAAGACTCTAGTCACCGCCCCTCGGGAAAGACATAGGACCTTGGTCCCACCAAACATCCAGCACCGAGAGTGGAGCGTCATCGGGAAATTTCTATTTATCCCAAATTTACTGAAATTCGTGGCACTACCAAAACATATAATCAACTATATTGAAGGAGATATACGGGCACAGGCAAAGAATACTTAACTGCTGAGTAGCCTTCTTTTTAGTGCGAAATTTTCAGGATGGACATCATGAGTGGATTACCGCTCCTCGCCAGTCTTCAGGTTATGACTGGTTTTTTTGTTCTTGTCGGAATCCAGCATATCAGCATATCCCTTTACGATGGCCGGGATAGGGTCCATGGTTTTCTCGGCCTTGTCGCGCTGGCTACCGCTTCAATTGCTCTGTTCAGACTCCTGGGGCACTCCGCCGAAACGGCCGAGTCGCTTGTTCGGTTCAGGCAAGGCGAAATAATCAGTATCAGTCTTTTTTGCGTCTTCCTGCTCTGGTTCACTGCCGAATATACAGCCTACAAGCGGCGCAACCTGCTGATCCTCCTTTCGGCCGGCTGGGGCCTGTTCATTGCCGTTAATATACTGCGCCCCTATGGCCTCGTCTTTTCCGATTTACCCGAACTTTCTTCGCTTCGTTTGGTTTCCGGAAGCCATCTTCTCGATTTGCGATTACCAGCGGACAATCTCTGGAATATTGCTCTCAGAGCCTATGTACTTGGGGCATTGGCCTATTGTGGCTTTGCAAGCATGCGCATTAAATCCCTGAGAAACAGCCACAGAGCCCGTGTACTGTTTGGCACCACTGCTTTGATGGCAGCTCTCTGTACCCTCGATTT
>JBALXR010000015.1:0-29470 GCA_036960525.1 Marinobacter sp. | reverse complement strand
TCCCTGAGAAACAGCCACAGAGCCCGTGTACTGTTTGGCACCACTGCTTTGATGGCAGCTCTCTGTACCCTCGATTTGCTTGTCGATCTGAAGCTATCTGACTTTACGCTTGCCAGTGATTTCAGCTTTTTCCCGCTCTCCGCCATTATCAGCCTGAGTCTTCTAAAAGAAGCGAATAGCGAACGACAGCGTATGACGACTATCCTCAACTTTCTCCCTGTTGGTCTGGCGATTAATGATAGTCATGATGCCACTGTATTTTCGAACAAAGCTTTTAAGCATTTTTTTCAAGCCGACCCGCAAGAATCTGAGCAACAGTCGGGTACGGGTACCGCTTCAGACCAGCCCTCAGAAAATATTGCTACTGTTCAAGCGAAAATAATGAAACAGAGCCAGCAGTCACGTGCAGAGCTTGAATGGCCTGTCAATGGCGGAACTTTGACATTCGAGGTAACCCTGCTGCCACTTATAAAAGAAAAAAACAGTCTCGATGAAACTCTCGTTATTTTTAATAACACTTCCGATAGATTGCGCAAAAATAAAGACATAGAAAGACTCAAAAAAAAAGCTACCCTCTTAAAACGCCAAGCAACATCCAGCGCGCTCGCAAAATCGCTTGCACATGAAATAAGACAGCCTTTGGCGGCAATACTCAACAACGCCCAGGCTGGCTTACATTTTATTGAAAACCATGATTACGACATCAACGAAATAAAAAACATATTTGAAGACATTGTCCACGATGTGAAGCGTGCCGGTGAAGTAATTAATAGTTTGCGGACCATGTTAAGTAAAAATAACAGAAAGTTTGAAGCTTTAGAGTTGTCCAACATACTGGGGACTGTTGTTAGGATTCTTAACAGCGACCTTGTCCTCAATACAGTCACTGTAGAAATAGAAGAAGAAAAAGCAGAAGAAAAAGCACTTTGGGTAAAAGCCAATGAAACGCAACTGCAACAGGTACTCATCAACATTATCGAAAATTCGTTGGATGCCATGTCTGAAATCGTACCCAATTTACGCAAATTGAAATTAAAAACGTATCAAAGTAAAAATCAGGCCATCATTTCCATATCGGACACGGGAAAAGGAATTTCATCCGACAAAATCGATCAGATTTTTGATGGATTCTACACCACAAAGGCGCAAGGTCTAGGAATTGGTCTTGAGGTATGCCGCGCTATTATGGAAAGCCATGACGGTAAAATTTGGGCACAAAACAACGATGATTGCGGTACGAATTTTTATATATCCATACCGATCAGTTCACCATCGCCAGATACTAAACGATGAATTATTTCCTGACCCCAATCCTTTTTTTCGTCGCTGGCGCATCATTATTTTCGGCCATGATTCATCTTTTCATAGGGCTGAGTAAAAGACGTGACACTCTTCATCTGTTGTTTGGTATCTCGTCACTCATGAGCTTCGGGTTCCTCATTGTCAGGGCGACAGCTTATCATGCTTCAAGTATTGACGAGCTTATAGCTCTACGCCGCCTTGATGTCATGTTTGTATGCCTTTTTGCCTTGTTTTATGTCGGTTTCATCGCGGCCTTTACTGGATTTCGTTCGAAATACTGGCTTTTCCTGATACTGGTATTGACAGTTTTTCTTCTTGTGGCCGATTTCATGCTTCCTTACGGGATACAGTTCGTTGAGAAACCCGAACTTAAGTATTTTGAGCTTCCTTGGGTAGAAACAGTCGTCGATATGGGTGTTGACACACAAAACCCATGGCACGTCCTGTATTGGATTTTAATTATGTCCGCATTCGCCTACAGTTTTTATGGCACCTACTTTCTGTATTGCCAAGGTGATAAAAAACGGGCACACATCTCTTTTATTTCAATCACTATTTTCTTCATACTATCCATGGTAAACGCCTTGGTTAATTATAAAGTAATAACTTTTTATCACACCAGCGACTTTGGTTTTACCGCCCTCATACTAATGATGAATATCGACTTTATTTGTTCTCGTCAAAAAGAAAGAAATCGTTTAAATGAAATATTAAATGCTTTACCTTTTGGGATCTGTATCAAAGACCTAAGCGGAAGATATGTTTTATCAAATGGAAACTTTAATAAGTTTTTTAAAATAAAAGATGATGACAAGCATAACATAGTTGACAAAGACGTATTCGAGAGTGAAGTTGCGAATATTATTTATGTCAACGACAAGAAATCTATTAATACAAGATCACTAGTAGATGCAGAAATACAACTTGAATCTGAAAAAAAGGTTCATTTTTACCAGCTGCTTCATTTTTGCATACCAGGACAGGGAACCTCCGTTGCAGGTACTGGTTGTATATTTATAGACGTAACTCAGGATCGAGAGCAGAATAAGGAGTTGCATGCTATACGTAATGAGGTATGGTTCGCTGATAGGGTTATAAGCGCTGGCGTTATCGCAAAATCGCTGGCGCACGAAATAAGCCAGCCTTTGGCTGCAATTCTGAGTAACGCTCAGGCTGGACTCCGCTTTATTTCTACAGGAAATGCAGAGGAATCGGAAATTAAAGAAATATTACAGGATATAGTCACCGACGAAAAACGGGCTGCTACTATAATCAGCGGATTGCGGGCCATGCTGCAACGTAGGGACGTACCGCCCGAGACCCTTTCACTCTGCGAAAGCATACGAGAAATTTTGAAACTTCTCCATTCTGAGTTTGCTCAGAAAAATATCTCTGTTGAGACCAGTCTGGAGGCCAACCTTATGGTCCGCGTTAACAAAATACAAATTCAGCAGGTCATGCTCGATCTGGCTATCAATGCCCTCAATGTCATGAAACCTGCTCACAAAGACAGCGGTAAAGTGCGTATCGAGTCTAAAGAGAATCAGCAAGAAGCAGTGGTCTCAATATGTGTCAGCGGTGTAGAAGTGCGCAAGGAGATCTTGTCCGAAGTTTTCGATAGCGCTCAACTTTCCGAGCGTTACAGTCCTGGGATCGGACTAGAGACATGCAAGACTATCGTTGAAGCGCATGGCGGCAGGATCTGGGCAGAAACCCAACCGGAAGAAGGGGTCACCTTCTTTTTCTCGTTACCACTCATTCCTGAATCTGATTCAACCAACAACCAAGGATGAAAAAGTCAAAAGTTATCTTTGTTATCCTTGCGGGTAACCCAGTTAATCGCATCAATTAAAGCCTGATCATCAACCGGTTTCCTGAGAAAAAACTTAACCCCCAAATCTCTCACCAATTGGGTCGTTTCGTCATCATCTCTGGCTGAAATCGCAATCATCGGTATGACTACCCCGTCTGCTTTCAGCCTGGCCGCCAACTCCAGACCATTCATTCCCGGCATGGTAATATCAATCAGGATGCAGCCGTAAAAATTCTTATAGTCCTGATTCAGAAAGGATTCGGAGCTGTCATAAGCATGGCTGTGAATCCCTACTGAACGCATGAGCCGTGACAGTCCTCTGCGCACCGATTCGTCATCGTCAATTATATGGACCATCAATGCATCGGTTGTCGGCGCCACAAAGTCATTCTCAGTAGCCTAGTGTGTATACGATGATTGACGCATATGGCAAGGGCGGCAATAGGCCCTTGGTCTCATCAAGTGGATAAGTAACGGGGACAGTCGACGCTAGTCAGCCATCTGATTGACGCCAATATTGACGTCATGACACAGGTGGACGAGACCCGCCAATGACTTCACCTCCATCTTTTCCATAACTCTGGATCGATGAACCTTAACTGTTTTTTCGGCGATACCTAGGTCATAGCCGATCTGTTTATTCAGGCGCCCCTTCACAACTTCTTCGAGCACCTCCCTTTCGCGAAGAGAAAGTCGGGCCAGTCGGGCAAGGATACATGCCTTGTGCCGGTTTGCGGCGCCAATTGACTTAAAGTGCTCAAGGCCCCGCCCGATAGCCCTGAAAAGTTCAAGGTGGTCGACAGGCTTAACCAGGAAGTCTACTGCACCTTGCTTCATGGCGCTCACACTGACGGGGATGTCAGCCTCCCCGCTCAGAAAAATCACGGGCAGAGAAATACCGGCCTGGAGAATTCGTGTTTGTAACTCAATGCCTGTCATACCTGACATCCGAAAATCGAGCAATATACAGCCTGGCCCCGTAATGCTGTGGCTGAGGAACTCTGTTCCCGAGGCAAAGGCTTCAGCGTTATAACCCTGGGCGCAGACCAGACGTTTCAGGCTCTTTCGGAAAGACTCATCGTCATCCACTATGTAAATGGTACTGCCTTTAACAGCTATCCCTGCCGTTGCCGTTTGTGAAGCAGTTCTCTCTACTGCAACCATACCGAACTCCCTTGCATTCAAAGAACGGAACCGACAAAGCCGGTTTTCATTTACAGATTCGGCTAATTCATGACTTTCAATATAGCCCACTGCCCACGTCTCCGCTTTGACCCAGCTCAAAACTCCCACATGGCCAAACCCGGTGGGACCAAAGCCCTATTTTCTGCATGCCTGCCTGGAAGTATCTTCGAGTCAGAAGCAAGAACCGTTGATCGCCCGTCTTTCGCCACACGCCTGTAATGGTTTTAGCTATATGACTGTGAATCCGTGTGGTCTTCCGACCGACGAGAATCGCGTTGTTAGCTGGCCAAATGGAGACCTTGTGTCCGTTGAGACTGAACACAAAAAAGTTCTGAACTCCAACTACGGACGGAGAAGACTATGAAAACTAAAATCGAAGAAAACATCATCACAGTTGTCGAAGTTCCCGGTCCGGTATCGGGCACCCTCATGACCAAAGAATATGTCCAGATGGTCGGACAGATGGCCTACCTCTGGGGCTGGCCGCTGGTCAACATGGGCAACCGCAGTATCGCGTTCTCCAATCTGCCGGCCCCCGGCAAGATAGGTGGCGTTCTGCCCGCCGCTTTCAACGGCGTTTGCATGCTGTCCGACTACGTCTCCCCAGACCAGCGCGCCGTCGCCTGTCCGAACCAGGACGTCGCGTATGGCTTCGGCGTCAGCCAGCTGGACCAGGACGCGATCGTGGTGCAGGTCCCGGATTTCGGCGACCGCTTCTGGGTCTATGCGCTTTATGATCAGCGCACCGACGAGATCTCATCGCTCGGTCAGGCCTACGGCACGAAGCCGGGGTTTTATTTGGTGGTTGGCCCGCATTGGAAAGGCGAGCCCCCCCAAGGCATCACCGCCGTAATCCATTCCTCCACCGACATGATGCTCGCGATTCCGCGCGTGTTCATGGACGACACGGTGGAAGATCGCGCCGCCATCGCACCCCTCGTCAATCAGATCAGTTTCTACCCGCTGGCGAAGTTCACCGGCGAGATGCAGATCGTGGATTGGAAGAAAGCGCCGGACTATCCAGCACCCGCATCATCTTCCGGCTCTGCTGAGACTAAGTGGGTCGTTCCTGAAACGTTTTTTGACCAATTGCCCGCCGTGATGAAGAACGTGCCGCCGCTGCCGGGCGAGGAAGCGCTCTACGGTTGGATCAATAGTGTCCTGGACGCGGCGGCGAAAGATCCGGAGGTCGCGGCGACGCTCAAGGAAACCGCTATCGCCACCGAAAAGGAAATGTTCGGCAAGTTCCAGCAATGGCAATACAACGGCCGGCCCGCCAGCAACGGCTGGAACTCGACGGTCAACAACGCCAGGTGGGGCACCGACTACCTGAACCGCGCCACCACCGGCAAGACCAACATCTTCGAAAACCTAGCGGAGGAAACGAAGTATCTGTATCGCGATCTCGACGGCCAGGGCGAGCAGATGCACGGCAAGAATCTTTACCGCATCACCTTCGCTAAAGGACAACTGCCGCCGGTCAAAGGCTTCTGGTCGCTGACGCTTTACAACGAACACCACTTCTTCAACGACAATCCGCTGAAGCGCTATTCGCTCGGCACGAAGAACAAAACACTGCACTACAATGCCGACGGCTCGCTCACGTTATATGCCGGCGCCACGTCACCCGGCGCCGACAAGGAAAGCAACTGGCTGCCTGCGCCGGACGGCACGTTCTCGTTCTTTATGCGTAGCTATTGGCCGGATCAGGCCATCCTCGACGGCACATGGAAAGCGCCGCAGGTTGAACTCGTAAAATGAACAAGCTAACTCGTGTCCTTTCGTTGTGACGAAAGAAAAGACACAACACTAACGAAAAGGAAATCGGCCATGAATGACACAAAGAACATGACACCCCTCGTGAGCCAAATGTACAACGGTGCTTGGCCGGATAAGGCCGAGGTGACGAACTTGAACGAAGAGTTCCTCTACCACCGCGGCATCGAGGCGTATATGCAGACGCTGCCCATCCTGAACACCATTGGTATGCAGGAAGGTTCGGAAGCGAAGTTCGGCCATGGTTATAACGTTCTGCCGGTCTGGAAGGACCGGATGACGGCCAAGGCACAGGTGCCGACGCCGAATGCTGACGTTATCTATTCGATGAGTTACCTCGATCTCAAGAAGTACGGGCCGCTGGTCGTGCATGCGCCGCCGAATGTTATCGGGATGTTCATGGACTACTGGCAAAACACCATCACCGACGTTGGAGCTGCCGGGCCAGACCGAGCACGCGGCGGGCTTTATCTGCTGCTGCCACCAGATCATCAGGGGCATGTGCCGGCCGGTTTCTTCGCCTTTAAATCTTCCACCTATCGAGCCCACCTTTTCTTCCGCACCGTGATGAAGCCGGGCGAGAACAGCGCCGACCCAACGGACGCGGTGGCGCTCGCCGAGTCGATCCGCGTCTATCCATTGAACCTGACGGAAAAAGAGCGCAAGCCCATGCAGTTCCCGAATGGCTCGGCCGACCGCGTGGACATGATGTATCCCACAGATTTTTCCTACTGGGAGAAACTGAAGGCGTTCGTGGACTATGAACCGGTGTCGGCCTTCACGCCGGAAGAGAGCGGCATCCTTGCCTCGATCGGCATTATCAAGGGCGTGCCATTCAAGCCCGATGCGGCAGCCAAGGCCACGCTGACCAGGGCCGTGGAAATGGCGCCCAAGATGATTTACGCACAGCGTATCGCCGGCCGGGCCGACAAGAAAGAGATGTATTACACGGATCGCCAGTACTTCAACGTGTGGGCCGGTGCGGATAACGATTGGTACCGCTCCAGCTACCGCGATCTGGATGTGCGCGCCGCCTATTTCCAGGTCGCCTACTCCTCGGCACCGGCCATGGTCATGGGCAACATCAATCTAGGTTCGAAGTATCCGAGCACCTTTCGCGACAAAGACGGCGACCTGCTCGACGGCAGCAATTCCTACAAGCTGCACCTACCGGCTGGCATTCCGGCGAGGCTCTTTTGGGCGGTGACGATCTACAATCCACAGGATGGCTCGATGCCGGAAACCAGTCAGCCCTTCCCGTCGCGCAACCAGTGGGACAATGTGGAGACTAATGCGGATGGCTCCGTTGATCTCTACTTCAGCCCTAAGAAACCGAAAGCCGTGAACGAAAAAAACTGGATGCAGACGCTGGAAGGTCGCGCCATGATGGTCACCATTCGACTTTACGGCACCGGTACCGAGTTTTACGACCAGACCTGGAAACCAGACGATCTCGTGAAGATGAAATGATCCGATTGTGAAATATGCGGCCAGTCCGATGACCGGGCCGCGCATTTCACTCTCTGCGGTATGTGCCCGTATTTTATTTTCATAGATTTGTGCAGAGATTAGATGAAAGAATCGCTAGATTTACTAACACATTTAATGACTCTTGTTTTTGCTGTCAGCACCATGGCGGCAACAGGACTTAGTTTGAAGTTAAATGACATTGTTGAGCCGCTGAAGGACCGGCGGCTGGTCTTGCGCTCGTTGCTTGTGAATTTCGTTTTGGTACCGTTGTTTGCTTTGCTGATAATCTGGCTTCTGCCTTTGAAAGAATCCATTGCTACTGGCTTGATGCTTTTAGCTTTAGCTCCTGGTGAGCCTGTATTGCCAAAGTTGGCAAAGATCGCAAAAGTCAATGTTGGTTTTTCTGTTGAGCTTGCGGTCATGCTGATGGTTGGAACGATATTTTATCTTCCGCTTGTATTTCCGTTGTTTGTATCGGGAGTTGAAATCAACACGCTTCTCGTTGCCAAGGAACTTTTCGTGTTGATGCTTTTACCGCTCGTTTTTGGGTTAATCATCAATGCCCGCTATGAGGGGGTAAGCAAATTATTGCTTCCTACTTTAGAGCAAACATCAAATATAACTTTAATATTGGTTACTGCATTGCTGCTATTTATCAATTTCGGGCACGTTGTAGGTTTGATAGGCACATTTGGCATTTTAGCCATGCTGCTGCTCTTTACCTCGGGGTTTGGGGTAGGTTACTTGTTCGGAGGACCAGACAGAGACAAACGTATTGTCTTGGCGATGGGAACGCCGCTAAGAAACATTCCGGCGCCGCTATTAATAGCAACACAAAATTTTGACGATCCAAACGTGGCGGTCATGGTTGTCGTCGCATCGGTGTTACTTGTAGCCATGCTGCCGGTGGCAGGAGAGATAGGCCTCCAAAGTAAAAAGGGGTAATTATAAAAATCACAGAAGTGAAAAAAATACGGCAGTGCTAACGAATTTCACGACCAGATCTGGAGACCGGATGACGTCGTGAAGGTGAAATGACCACGGAAGGCTAGCTAAAAAATGGTTGCAGCGGTCGGTGCTGAGCCGGGACGACACGACCCATTTAAGGAAATGGCCCTGAAAGAACGCATTATTCGAACAGAAGGCATGGTGTGGGAGGGTATAGAAGTGACAGAGCGTGTCGAAAAATCATCGAATGAATTAGCACAGGATAGAACCGTTCTAGCGGCAGGCCGCACACTAATGGCCGCAGACCGATCGTTAATGGCGTGGATGCGAACTGCACTATCGATGATCAGTTTTGGCTTCACCATCTACAAACTACTGCAGAGTTTCCAGCAAAGCGGTGGCGAGCTGGCCCGCGAGAATGCGCCGGTAACGATTGGACTATTCCTGACGGGGCTCGGCACAGCGTCGATGGCAGCTGGCTGCTTTGAATATTGGCACCGCCTTGAACAGATACGCGACTACCATCCCGTGAAAACCTTCCGGGCGCCCTTCATTTTGGCAATAATTATGTTGTTATTCGGGCTATTCTTTTTCCTCAGCATCGTCACCCGCCTATTATGACTGCGCCTATCATCCCCGATAGCGTTCTGCTCTCAGGTGCGGCGGCACTGCTTTTTGCAACCACCTTTTTGCTGGGCGGTCGGTTCCACCCCTTTCGTAGATTGATCACTGATCGACGCAATCTCATATCATTTGCAGCAGGGTCATCTGCTGCCTATGTATTTGTCTATTTAATGCCCGAGCTTGATGAGGTGAGGCTCAGTTTCCTGGAATCCGTTCATATCGCTCTGCGATTCGGAGGTATTGCGATTTATTTCATCGCACTGGTGGGGTTTCTGGTTTTTTACGGTTTGGAGCACTTACGCATTCGATTTGCGAACACGAATAAGAGTGACCTGGACTTCAAAATCCATGTTGGCGGCTTCGCCGCCTATGTATGCTTGGTTTCATATCTTCTTGCCAATCAGCTGAAGGAAGGCCCTGACTCGATCCTGCTCTATACCGCCGCTATGACCCTGCATTTTCTGTCTGTCGATCACGCCTTACGGGAAGAACACGGCAGCCTTTATCAAAAGGTGGCGCGGTGGCTGCTCGCAGCGATGGCCATCTTCGGCTGGGGTATTGGCGCCTTTTTCGCCTTTTCAAACGCGTTGATTGCATTGCTGACAGCGTTCCTATCGGGCGCAGTTATTATGAACAGCATGCTCGCCGAACTGCCCAAAGAAAAGGACGGTCGCTTCCTACCTTTTCTTCTTGGGGGCCTTATCTATGGCTTGATCCTTGTGCCCCTTTACTGACTTTGGAGTCATACGATGGAAGACATGGTGATACGGGTTGTCGAAAACATGATTGACCGGGTTAACGGCCCTCTCCAATTCAGGCTGGTTCTTCAGCCAGTCATGGCGACTATTTTTGCTGTTATGTCCGGAATTAGCGATGCAAAATCCGGAAAACCGCCCTACTTCTGGTCACTCATCACCAACCCCGAACATCGCCGGGAGATGTTGAAGGATGGGTGGAAAAGTGTCGGAAAGGTCTTTGTATTGGCGATGATATTGGATGTGGCCTACCAGTATATCCAGTTGGGCTTTATCTATCCCGGTGAAGTCGCTGTTGTCGCCTTTATCCTCGCCATCGTTCCCTATTTGATCATACGGGGCCTGGTCACCCGGGTTATCCGCACGGTCCACAAATAGCGGTCAGGCAATCAGTTAAAGGTGGTTTAATGCGACTGCTGATAAAACGGAGTCTACCGGGCTGGCTACAACATTATCAGCGAAGCTGGCTTCGACCCGACCTGATAGGTGGGCTGACCGTCGCTGCTATGGCTATTCCCAAAGCGATGGCCTATGCCGTGATTGCGGGGCTACCGATTCAGACAGGCCTGTATACGGCTCTCGCCGCCACGATGGTTTATCCATTGCTGGGCAGTTCCCGGCCTCTGAGTGTCACCACCACCTCGGCCATTGCCATGTTATCTGCGGCAGTAGTGGCCGCTGCGGCTGCCCAGACCAGCGCCTCTCCGGTGGCCATCGCAGCAACCCTGGCTCTGCTGGTGGGAGCCATATTGGTTCTGGCCCGCATCCTCAGGCTCGGATTTCTGGCAAACTTCATATCCCTGCCTGTCCTGGTCGGGTTCCAGACTGGCGTGGGTCTTGTCATCATTATTGGCCAGATAGGCGCCATACTCGGTGTCTATATTGAAAGCCACTCAGTGCCGGGGATTCTCCGGGCGTTGCCCGCCGCGATCTCGCAAACTCACGTAATCACCCTATCGGTTGCGCTTTTCGGATTAGCGGTCATGTTGGCTTTGCCTCGACTTTTCCCGCGCCTTTCTGGCCCGCTCGTATGGGTCGTCCTTAGTATCTTCATCTCTGCGCTTTTCGGGCTTGAAGCAATGGGGGTTAAAACGGTCGGCGCCGTACCATCGGGATTACCAGTCCTGGCTCTCCCTGACCTGTCCCTGGCAACGGTGGTTTTGCCGGGTGCGTTCGGGATTGCACTCATGTCCTTCACAGAGTCCGTGGCGGCTGCCCGTACCTACACCCAACGCACAGACCCACCGGTAAATCCGAATCGCGAATTGCTGGCCATTGGCGCCGCCAACCTTGCTTCCGCCGCTGTTGGCGGCCTCCCGGCGGGCGGTGGCACCTCACAAACCAACGTCGCCGACAACGCTGGCGTCCGCAGCCAGATGGCGCAGTGGGTCAACGGCGGAGTGGTGCTTTTGTGCCTGCTGGTTTTCTCAAACATCATCGGACTGCTTCCAAAGGCAGCGCTGGGCGCATTAATCATCATCGCTTCGATACATATGATTAAGCCTGATGATTTTCGTGCCATTGCACGTATTCGTCCCATGGAGTTTTCATGGGCAATCATCACCATGGCCGGTGTATTACTGATAGGAACGTTGGAAGGCATCCTTATTGCGGTGGCGATTTCCGTCATCAGCCTCTTTTATCAGGCCGTTAACCCACCCGTTTATGCCGTGGTCTACAATCGATCCAAAGATATATTTCGGCGCTTTGGTGACGACAGCGAAGACATTTCGTTCCCCGGCTTGCTCATTCTGCGTACCGAAGGTCGAATCAATTTCGCCAACGCCAGCAATACCCGTGAGAAAATGCAGGCCCTGGTGATGGAAACCAGTCCAAAAGTCATTGCCCTGGAGTGTAGCGGTATTCCGGATTTCGAATACACCGCGTTAAGCATGCTGATGGACGTGGAAGAAGACCTGGCGCATCGTGAAATCGAACTATGGCTTGTGTCGGTCAATCCTGATTTGCGACTCACCCTGAAACGCTCATTACTGGAGCAGAAGCTAGGTCCCGAGCGAATATTCTTTAATCTCAAGCAGGCTCTGGAAGCCTGGGAAAAGAGAACACCGGAAAGGGCCGAGTCAAACAGCTAACCGGCGCCTGTTATCGCCCGCTCTATCGGTTTTCGAAAACCATGCTGATCTGGAGATTGATCATCGACTGCTGCTCTACCTTTATAAAGCCACTGAGCGGACGATTGAGATCCACGACAAGCGTCACCAGCACCGCAAACGCAAGAGCCATAGGAACCAGGGCAATCAATCGCCGATTGCCAGTATGCCCAACCTGTGTGCCCAAAGTGATCATTCCGAGGGCGTTGATGGCGGCTAACGCTACCCAGACACTGATGGGCACTCGATTACCAAAAGCGCCCATCACTCGTTTTTCGTGCATATCAATCACGTCATTAATGGCTTGGATCACGAGTGCGGTATTGGTGTCGGGTTTCTCAGACGCGGCCGATGACACCTTATTCCAGAGGAGTTTATGGATCTCCGCCGATTTTTTCAGCGCTATTTCTATGTTGCTGCCGTTTGCAGCCGCCAGGCGAATATTGACGTAGTCCTTCAGCAGGCGTTTCACCTCCATCTCGTATCGCTCTTCAAGCAGATCAGCCCGAAGATAAGCCGTTCCGATCAAGTTCGCTTCCTCGAGGACATTCTTTTTCCTGAGATCGTGCTGGGAAGACGCCATGGAGAATGTGAAGGCCAGAACAAAGGCCAGCATACCCAACAAGCCGCCAACCATCGGTCCGAGAGACGCAGTGGCCTCCTTGTCCTGGCGAGTTTTGGCATGCGAGCCGAACTGATAGCCTAACTCGCAAAACACCAGCATGAGTGCCGCAACCGTAAGAAAAACCCAGATTAAGGGCACGAACTCCAAAGACTGGAAATTCATTTAGCACTCCAATGTGAGCCACTCTCCATTTAGGTGGCGAATTCTGCGGGCGTCACCTGCCAAGGTGCTTTTAAAGGATTTAGCTGAAATATCGTCAGAGGGCAATCGCCGTCTGCAACGCCTTATTACACCGCCCCCCGCTATCATCGAAGCAGACATTCCTTACCAATGCCATCCGGTGGGACCAAAGCCCTATAGTTGCGGCCTCACCACACGCCTATTCTCATTCCATTGCATTACTTACATAAAAAAACATTGGCACCTCGCTAATTCAGATGAATGCAGGAGACGTGGATGGCTAATTTTCCCGATGGCGGAGCAGCGCAAATTTCCTATCCGGTTGATGCGCCGCCGGGCTTCCACTTGCTCGCCAAACCCAGTGGGTCAACCTGCAATATTGATTGCACATATTGTTTCTTCCTCTCAAAGGAAGCCCTCTACCCTAACGCCAAAAGCCGGATGTCCCAGGCAACGCTCGAAGCCTACATTCGCCAGTTGCTGGAATCCCACCGCACGCCTCAGGTCACGGTTGCCTGGCAGGGAGGCGAGCCGACATTGATGGGGCTTGAGTTTTTCCAGCACTCCCTCGAGCTGGTGGAAAAATACCGGCGCCCCGGCCAGGACGTTCAGCACACCTTCCAAACCAACGGCATCCTGCTTAACGATGAGTGGTGTGCCTTTTTCAAAAAGCATAATTTTCTTGTGGGCCTCAGTGTCGACGGCCCCCGTGAGCTGCATAACGTTTATCGGGTAGACCGGCACAAAAAGAGCACCTTCGACAAGGTTATGGATGGCTGGCGCTGCCTGCGCAAACACGAAGTGGATTTCAACATTCTCTGCACAGTGAATGCCGCCAATCAGAATCACGGCCGGGAGGTCTATCGGTTCTTTCGTGACGAGCTGGGTGCCAAATGGATGCAATTCATCCCTATTATCGAGCGTGCCAGCGAGCAGACCCTGGACATCGCCAACCAGGGCTGGAGTGAACCTTCTGACAAAAAGAAGAAGCGGCTGCTGTACACCCAGAGCGGCAATCTGGTCACTGAACGCTCGGTTGGTGGTGAGCAATACGGTCGCTTCCTGATCGATATCTTTGAAGAGTGGGTACGCCGCGATGTCGGCCAGGTATTCGTGCAAATGTTCGACGTCACTCTGGAAGCGTTTTTCGGCCGCCATATGCTGTGCATTCACGCACCTACCTGCGGTTATGGTCCGGCGCTGGAGTACAACGGCGACCTTTATTCCTGTGACCACTATGTCGAACCAGACTACAAGTTGGGCAATATCCACGACACGCCAATGATCAACCTGATTGCCTCAACAGCCCAGCGTCAATTCGGGCAGGCAAAGATGGATTCACTAACTGAGCAATGCCGGGAATGCAAGGTCAGGCATCTATGCAATGGCGGCTGCCCCAAGGATCGCTTCTCCCATTCCAGGACCGGCGAACCCGGACAGAATTATCTGTGCCCCGGGCTGGAACTGTTTTATATGCACACAGGCCCGGCCTTTAGCTACATGGCACAACTTTTTCGCATGGGCCGTCCGCCCTCCGAAGTGATGGATTGGGTTGCCGACGAGGATAAGAAACGCGACCAGTACGCGCCTTGCCCTTGTGGCAGCGGCAAGAAATTCCGCTTCTGCCATGGCAGTGAGCCCGATAAAACGTTTTCAGGTGTCGACGCACAGTCAGGCCAGCATGCGGAAATTCCGGTAACGGCAGTGACATAACGTGACTGGCTGTATACCAGACTGATGGGCACTTCCAGCGCCCAAAAAAACGGAGTTTATTAAACGTGAGGAATGTTAATCATGTCAGATAAAAAACCCAACATCCTGATCCTCTGGGGTGATGATATCGGCTGGTGGAACATCAGCTATAACAGCCGTGGCCAGATGGGCTACCGCACCCCGAATATTGACCGCGTGGCCAATGAAGGCATGGCATTCACGGACTACTACGCCCAGCAAAGTTGTACTGCCGGCCGCGCCGCCTTCATCACCGGCCAGAACCCCATCCGCACAGGGCTTACAAAAGTGGGCATGCCAGGCGCTGATCTGGGCATGCCCGACGAAGATCCCACCATTGCCGAGCTGCTCAAACCTCATGGTTATGTTACCGGCCAGTTTGGCAAGAACCACCTGGGTGACAAGGACAAATTCCTGCCAACCATGCACGGGTTTGACGAATTTTTCGGCAACCTTTACCACCTCAATGCTGAGGAAGAGCCGGAGGACGTAGATTACCCGAAAGATCCGGAATTCAAGAAAAAATACGGTCCCCGCGGCGTACTGCACTGCTGGGCAGATGGTAAAGGCGGCCAAAAGATCGAAGATACCGGCCCGTTAACCAAGAAGCGCATGGAAACCATCGATGACGAGGTCACTGGACATGCCCTGAAATTTATTGACGACGCGCACAAAGCGGGGACGCCCTTCTTCGTCTGGTACAACACCACGGCCATGCACTTCCGAACTCATGTTTCCGAGAAGAACGTAGGGAAAAGCGGCCAGGGCTTCTACAACGACGCCATGGTTCATCATGATGAGAATATTGGCATCATGCTCGATAAGCTCGACGAGCTGGGCATTGCCGACGACACCATCGTTATGTATTCAACCGACAATGGCCCACACTACAATACCTGGCCGGATGCGGGCATTACCCCATTCCGTGGTGAGAAAAACACGAACTGGGAAGGCGGCTGGCGGGTGCCGGCGTTTGTGCGCTGGCCAGGCAAAATCAAGGCGGGTTCCATCAGTAACGGAATCGTCTCCCACCAGGACTGGCTGCCAACGATTCTGTCGGCCGCTGGCGAGTCAGACGTCAAGGAAAAGCTGCTCAAGGGCTACAAGGTAGGCAAAAAAACCTTCAAGTGTCATATCGACGGTTTTGACATGCTGCCTCACTTCACAGGCAAAGCAGAGAGCCCTCGCAATACGTTCTTTTATATCAGCGATGATGGAGACATTCTCGCCATTCGGCACAAGGACTGGAAGGCGGTGCTGATGGAGCAGCGAGCACAGACCCTGCTGTGCTGGTTTGAGCCTTTTGTGAAGTTACGTGGACCTAAGATCTTCAATCTTCGACAGGACCCGTTTGAGCGTGCTGATCATAACTCCAACACCTATTGGGATTGGTATATCAGTCGTGCTTACCTGCTGTCTGGAATGCAGGGGCTGGTTGCCACCGAGATTGAGAACTTTATCAAGTTTCCACCTCGCCAGAAGCCTGCTTCTTTCAACCTGGATGGGGTCATGCGGCAGCTTGAGGAGGCCGGAAACGCGGCGACTTAAGCCAAAAGCGGCGTAACCAAAAAGAAACTGCGTCCGGTTTGTAAGCGGGCGCAGTTTATCGCCAAACACACGATCAACATTGTCTCTCCACCGAAGGAAGGCAGGTATATGACCAACGCCGCTAGACAATGCCAGGATGCCAGCAGCACCGCGAAGCTAGTCACCGATTTCTACGAACGCCACCCCTACCCGCCTCCGGTGGTTGATCTGGACCGCTACGGCAAACACTGGACAGATGAACGGCGTTGCGCCGACTATCATTTATTCTGGCCCTCTAAGCGCTACCGCGATGACTTTACTATTCTGATTGCCGGTTGCGGAACGTCCCAGGCCGCCAAGTACGCCCTGCGCTGGCCGAAAGCCAGAGTGACCGGGATTGACGTCAGCGCCAACAGCATTCACTACACCTACGCCCTAAAGAAAAAATACAAACTCGACAATCTGACCGTGGTTCAACTGCCTGTAGAACAGGCGACCGAGCTGGGTCAACAGTTTGACCTTGTTGTCAGCACCGGTGTTCTGCACCACTTGCCCGATCCGGATTCAGGATTGCGCGCCTTGCGCGATGTATTGTCACCTGATGGCGCCATGCAACTGATGGTATATGCGCCCTATGGCCGTGCCGGCGTCTATCTCCTGCAGGATTACTGCCGAAGGCTTGGCATAGGCACAAGTTCCCGCGAAATCGAGGAGCTGACACAGAGTCTGCAGGGGCTGCCGCCGGATCATCCTCTGGTCCCCCTGTTACGGCATGCCCCGGACTTTAAAGCGGAAGCCGGCATCGCCGATGCCCTGCTTCATCCCCAGGACAGAGCCTACTCGGTACCGGAATTCCTGCACTTTCTGTCCGGGGCGGATCTCAAACTTGGTCGCTGGGTTCGCCAGGCCGCCTATTTGCCTCAGTGTGGCGCATTGGCCTCATCGCCACATAACGCACTTCTGGAGCGACTTCCTCTTTCAGAGCAGTACGCCGCCATAGAAGACTTCCGCGGCACCATGGTGCGACACAGCGCGGTGATATATCGCAACGACCAATCAAAGGACCAAATCGTCTCGTTTACCGGATCTAACTGGTTGGACTATGTCCCCATGAAGCAATCCGACACCATCGCCGTGCAAGATAAATTGCCAGAGGGAAGCGCCGCCGTATTGATAAACCGTAGCCACACCTACACGGATATCTACCTGCCGATAACCCAGGCTCAGAAGGCCCTTTACGATCAGATTGATGGCAAACAGAGCATCCGCACGATCATAGGACGCATTGCCGGGAATACTCACAATGACACCCTGCGTGAAAATGTCCGGCGTTTTTTCGAACAACTCTGGCGCTATGACCAGATTGTGATTGATGACTCCCAAACTTCCAGAGGTACAGGCTGATGGACGTCAAAGCACCAGATCGTAATTGGACCTTAGTCAGCATGAAAAACTGCAGTCTTGCATTTTGGACGGCATTTTTCGCGCTTATACACGGACCTCACGCAGCTGCCGAAAGCGAAGCGGAGCTGGCGAAAAAGCTGGCAAACCCTGTGGCGGCGCTCATAAGCGTGCCAGTTCAGGCGAACTATGATGAGAACATCGGGCCCAACGAAGACGGTTCTGTTTGGCGCATCAATATACAACCGGTCATTCCCATTTCAATCGGAGAAGACTGGAACCTGATCTCCCGGACGATCCTGCCCATCATTAAGCAGGAAGACATTCCCGAAGCAGGCGCGGGGGATTCCGGCATAGGTGACGTTCTGCAAAGCGTATTCTTTTCTCCGAAAGAACCGACTACTGGAGGACTTATCTGGGGTGTAGGGCCTGTATTTTTGTTGGATACCGCATCAAACGACGCGTTGGGAAGTGAGAAATGGGCCGCAGGGCCAACCGGCGTTGTGCTCAAACAGCAAGGCCCCTGGACTTATGGTTTATTGGCCAATCACCTGGAATCCTTTGCCGGAAAAAGCAGTCGCGCTGATATCAGTGCGACGTTTATGCAGCCATTCATCAACTATATCGCCCCAACGAAAACAACCTATGGTGCCAGTATTGAGGCTACTTATGACTGGGAGGCGGATGAGTCGTCAGTGCCTATCAATTTTTCGGTCAGCCAGTTACTAAAAGCCGGCGAACAGCTGTTTCAGGTTGGTGCCGGCGTTCGATACTGGGCAGATTCACCGTCAAATGGGCCACAGGATTGGGGTGCGCGTTTGACGATCACACTCCTCTTTCCCAAATAGGGTGCCGCCCGGGCCATTAAACGAAAAATATTAGAGGTCTTCTATCATGAAACTGCAAAACAAGGCACAGCTCGCTCGTTTAGCTATCACCTTCAGCATCGCGCTAATGCCAGTAACTGCTTTCGCGGCAGAGACCGGTGGTAGCAACTTCCCCGACCGCTCAATGCTCCAGCTGGGGGCTTTCTCGGTCTTTGATTCAAACACGACCCTGAGCGCCAGTAGCTCCACTACGAGCCTCGGCACCAATATTGACTTCGAACGCGACCTCGATGGCGACACCGTCATCACGACTCCCCGTATTGAATACTACTATCGTTTCAATAATCGACACAGGCTCGAACTGGCGGCTTTTCAACTTGAGCGCAAGGGCACCCGAAGCCTGACCCAAAGCATCACATTCCAGGACCGCACTTTTACAGCGAATACACAAATTGATAGCCGAATAAAAAACGATATCTACAAGGTGGCGTATGCCTACAGCTTCTACCATGTAGACCAAGTAGAACTTGCCTTTTCCGCAGGCTTCAATGTTCTGGACTACGAAGCCGAGTTGGCCTCAACTAACGGAGGCGCCACTGAAACCGCATCGACTACTGCACCCATGCCCGTATTCGGGTTTCGAATGGACTATGCTGTAACGCCGAAGCTAACCACGCGGATTAGAACCAATACCTTCTATTTCGACTTCCAGGACAAGATCCGCGGCTCATTGGTAGAATTCGAGGCTGGAATCGAGTACCGCGCGCTTCGTAATTTCGCCCTCGGAGCTTCTCTATCGCGACTGGCCATCGATGTTGACGTTAAAGACGACAAATTCAAGGGCAGCCTGGCTGATCTTTATCGTGGTGTGCAGCTTTACGGAGCTTTCTTCTTCTGACTGTTGCCGACGGGAACCCAAGCTTAATGCTGTCTATATGGCGATAGGCGCCTTAATCCCAGGATAAGGTTCGTACCCCTCAGACTCGAAGTCTTCGAGGTCTTACCCAAATATACTCGACGGCCTGCGCTTGATAATCAGATTCGGTAACGCCCGAGCCCCACGCTTGAGTTGCTCGAAGACAATCTCGTCGGTCAGGTGGTTCTGGTACAGGTGGTAATCAACAAAGGTATGAACGAACTCCCGGACTCCCAGATCGCACTGCTGGGCAATCATGTGGTTCAGCAGCGCGTAGGAAACAATATTGAACGGCACGCCGAGAAACAGGTCCGCGCTACGTTGATAAAGCTGGCACGAAAGCCCTCCGTCGGCCACATAAAACTGGAACAGGCAGTGGCAGGGAGCCAAGTCCATACGACCCGCCCGGACATTATCCTGGGGTCCGATGGACTCGTCCGGGAGTTCTGCCGGGTTCCAGGCGGAAACGATTAGGCGCCGGGAATTGGGTTTGGTTCTGATTTGATCGGGCACTGCCAGCTACGCCCCTGCTTGCCGTAAACACGCCCCATGTGTGCGAAGCCAGATGCTCTCGCGATACTCGCAACAGTAACTGTGGAAGGGTCGGCGTGCTGAAGTAGCATACTGGCTTTCCTCAGGCGCTCCCGTTTCAAGAAGGCCATTGGCGCAATGCGGTAGGTGTGCAGAAAAAGACAGCCGAGCGTTCGCGTGCTTACACCAGACGCTTTAGAAAGATGATCGAGCTGGATTCTTTCTTTCATGTGTCGTGCGATATAGGCGATTGCTTGATCCAGTCCCTTATTATGAGTTGATCTCTTGCTTCGCATGGTTAAGGGCCATCCGTAGACGCCAGGTTGCGTACTATTGGATTCTAGTGCGGGCAGGAATGGCTTCGCTATCGTGAATACGCATGAACGCCGATCGGCGGGAAGGAGAATGGAGAGTAATAGGCGTACGACGGCCAGGTAACTATGTGGTCGCCCGCGCCAGCGTCAAGCTTGGGCTCTCACCGAACGCATTCTTGTACTGGGTGGCAAACAGGCTCAAGTGACTGAAGCCCAACCTGAGAGCCTCATTTGTGACTGTGGTTTGGCCACCTGACGCCTTGAGTTTGCTGCGCACCTGGTGCAGCCGCACAAGGCGAAGATAGCGGGACGGGCTTGTTCCGAAGGCATCGGCGAAGGCGTATTCCAGGTACCGACGGCTGGCATGCATTGCAACGCATAGGTCATCGATGCTCACTGGCTCTGCGATTCTCTCGAGCATATAACGTTCGGCTCGCTTCGCGATAATGAAATGCCCCCAGGCCTGAGGCACGACTTTCGCCGAAGGGACATCTATAGCGCTCAGAACGGCACCCAGCGTATTGCGGAGATCGGTCACCAACCACTCTTCCGCCGGGCTAGCCAGCGGGCTCTCAGTTGGTCGAACTACGTTTAAGATGGCCTGCCTCAGGTCCGCAAGCGCACCGGGGGCGGGCCGGGCAGTGATACATGAAGCCACCTGGGTTATGTTCGTTCGCGAAGTGGATTGTTCGATTGCATCGATCCAATCGGGAGGAATGACCAGAGATGTCCACCCGTACATTGCCGAAAGATGGCCGCTAATCTCTTTGCCGGGTGGGAACAGTAACAATTGAGAGTCATCGACGGGATTGCCGTTCCAGGTAGCCTGAGCGCCTCTTGCGAAGGCACCAATGCTGAATCGCCCAGGGTCCAGTTCGCCCATCACACGGATCGGCAAGTTGACCGCACCGACGTCGATTGAAAGATCGCCCAGTGACACCTGATCCAGCGCGATGTCGAGATTGCCAGACTTCAGCTGAAAAAATTCCAGATTAGAGCCGCTGATGGCATGGTTAACCTCGTCCAGATCATGAAATCGAACCGGTGCCTGGTAACAGTTCATCGAACTACCAAAGGCTTCATCCATGTATCGCTCCTTGCGATTTTTTGATGGACTTACCTGAGCATAGACCAGCCTCGAGTGCACCGCTAGAAACCTTAGCTGAAGGCCGTTGTTTACGACTTCGCTCCAACCCGGGCCGGTGAGCATTAGCAAGATGTGATGGGCGGCCGTGTTTACGATTATTTATCGCTTCCTGCGATATAAGGGTGGCTGGGCCTCAGCTTTCATTACTTTTTAGGTAACAGGAGAGTAAATGTGAAACGCAGTTCCCATTCGGGTCTATGATATGGGGCATCAAGGTAATAGCGGGCACCGCCCTGAAAGCTTACCAATTGCTTGCCGAGTTTGGTCACTTTGCTATAGGCAATATTGAGCGGAACGGTCCACTGCTCAGTTTCCCAGTTATAGGTAGACTCCAGAGCGGCATTGATAGTGCGACCATTACCAAGGCCCTTCGCAAGGAACGGCTGCAAATAGGTGGCGTTGATGTCCCCACGGGCGCTCTCTCCCGCAAAGGACCATATGTAATTAGCCAATGCACCATACGTCCAACCGGCGGCCGTTTTTTTCAGTGCAACAATAGTGGGGCCAGCACCCCATTTTTCTGCCCCAAGCAGGTCGTCGGTTGCTGTAGGAAGAAGGAGAACCGGTCCGGCGCCCCATGTCCAGCCACTTGCCGTCAAAGCCTTGGGCGAAAAAACAGACTCTGCGTTACATCTCCAAGGCCAGACTGGTCGCCTGCGCCGGGAAAAATCTCATCCTGATAAGCGAGCGGAACGATCGTGCGCGATATCATATTCCAGTCTTCACTGATCGAGATGGGCATCACTGGCTGCACATTGAGGGTGAACTTGTAACCGTCATCCTGGGTGCCAATGCCGTCGTCGTAGTTGAGCTGCATTGGCACGCTGGTAAGGCTGCAATGGGGTTTGCAAGTTGCTTGGCAAGGTCGTCGGCAGAACCCTGCGCATAGGCAGCAGAGCAACCGATGCCCAACGGAAGTGCCAAAACAGTCAACGAGCAAGCTTGCCGCAAAAGCACATTCTTTTTTAATTGTGGGCGCATTGGTTTACTCTCCGGTCGCAAGGCTGTGACGGTTCATAAAGGTTTTTGCTTCTATTCACTTAACGGTGTAGCCACGGCCTTCCAGGCAGGCAGCATAGGCACGATTATAATCGTTCATCTTGGCAGTGGACTGGGCTGCCAACTGGAGATCCTCCTGTTGATATTCCTCCTGTGCCTCCCTATTGGCACGGCGCTGCTTAAGGCCACCAACAACGGCTCCTGCCGCGGCACCACGCGCCGCAGCTTCCGAGCTGTCGCCCGCGATGGCACCCAGGGCGGCACCACCGGCCGCACCACGCACTGCCCCACCCGCTTGCTGCTCCGGCCCCGACTGCGCCACACTGCCAGGCGCCGGATTAGCCGGATCGTAACCAGCATTTGTTTTGGCCCACTCAGAGCATTCCAGGGTGTCCTTCGCCTGCTGGTCGGATGACTGTCCTTTGTTTGGATAGATGAATACCTCCTGTGCCAGCGCCTGATGCACGGCACCGAGCAACAGTACTGAGAGCAAGCATGTACTTAACCCGTTCATTCCGTAGCCCCTATGTCGTTCTGTTAGAACCTGATGCCCAGCCCCAGATAGGGGCCACTTGCTGTCATATCCCAGGTAGTTCCGTCGTCTTTGTAGTCCCAATAAAGCTGGCGATACCCCGCCTTGGCATTGAAATTACTGGAAAAATCCCAGTTCGCGCCAACCATGAATTGATACGTCAGATCAGAACCGCCACCCCCGACATCCGCATAGCCCAGCAAGGACCACTGCTTGTTAAGCGGGTGGAGTGCACGCACACCGACCACCGCATCAGTCCAGCTATCCGAATTGCTGGCGCTTCTGACCCCACCGGGGAAAACAATGCCTGGAGTCGTCGAAAGGACAACTCTGGCGTCAGTATCGAGCTTCGTGATTCGCAGCGCACCGACCATATCGACAGCCGTGGTATTGTCCAGAACCCTGTAAGCAACTGACCCCTGGTAGACATACAGCTTGCTTGTCACGTTTAACGCACCATCGATAGTCACCTGACCGAAAGGCCCGCTTACACTTTTTGAGCCCTCATCAGACAACTTCATGTAAACCCCTTCCAGGCCAAAGGTCCAAGGACCTTTGCTGGCTGTAAAAAACCCCATAAAACCTGAATTGAGGTTGTCCATGATGTCACTGAAAGAGGCATCCACATCACTGGTGACGCCCCGGACACCAACGCTGCCGTCCATAGCGGCTGCGAACACGTAAGGTGTGGCTTCAAATTTCCAGCCATCACTCTCAGCCGAGGAAGCCATTTGGCTCAGGCCACAGGTCAGGACGACCAGTGGAATTAAAAAAAACCTATTCGAGCGCATGGGCTTTCCCTTTTTCTCCGGCGCTTCTGAAAAGGAGCGGCGAGACACCGCGATACTGGTAACGGATAAAATAAAAATACGATGGAGTTTCATTTGGTATTTTTAAGCCCCCTAGAAATCGAATTTGAGATAGGCCAGCGCCCCGTCGTACTGCCACGCCCTGAAAACGTCTTTTTGAGACACCAACGTCGAGTTCTACAGCATTGATGCCGACGCCAAACGCGATGGTTTTTGTCGTGCTGAAATCCAGACCGACGAAAACGTCATACAGAGATCCCTCATAGTCCCCGTAGTCAACAGCAAAAATTTCACCGCTGCCGCGCAGAGCCCACCGGTCCGCAAAGCGGTATTCGCCGCGGAGGCCGATAACTTGCAGGGGCGTTGTCAGGTCATTCGATTCGACACTGCCGACCGTTGATGCTGATAAGCTCAGTATTTCCATCAACCTGTCCGCTCGCTATCAGAAAAACGCATGGCGCTATTGGAACAGGATCCGGAACAGAATCGCTGGCCAGTTGATTACTGAATGTCTGGGCTCGTGTCGGTTTTTTGGTAGTGGTGCAAGCTAGTGGCAATTCTCCGAACAGCCGCTTGTAGTCGAGCGAGAACTGCCCCATGTGTGCGAAGCCGGACTCTCGCGCGATACTCGCAACAGTAGCTGTGGAAGGGTCGGCGTGCTGAAGTAGCATCCTGGCTTTTCTCAGTCGCTCCTGTTTCAAGAAGGCCATAGGTGTGATGCCGTAGGTGTGCAGAAAAAGATAGCCGAGCGTTCGCTTGCTCACACCAGACGCTTTACAAAGACGATCGAGCTGGATTCTTTCTTTCATATGTCGTGCGATGTAGGCGAGTGTTTCATCCAGTCTGTTGTGATGAGTCGGTCTCTTGATTTGCATGGTCTGAATAATCGAGAACATCCTTAGACGCCAGATTGCGTAAGAGTGGATTCTAGTGCGGTGAGCGACGGCGGCGCTATCGCGAATCCGCATGGATGCCGATCGGCGAGAAGAAGATGTGTAGGAGGCGTACGGTGACTATCGGGTCGCCCGAGCAAGCGTCAGGCTTGGGCACTCACCAAACGCATTCTTGTACTGGGTGGCCAACAGGCTCAGGCGGTTGAAAGGTCTCACAGTGACTTGCGCATAATTGATAACGCCATAGAGACGCAGCGGTAATGCTAATGAAGAGGCTTTAAACAAGTCACCGGTTCGCACACGCGACAAAATGGACATCAAGCAGGAGCAACAGGCGGAAAACTCTAATCAGCGGTGCAACTAAAACAGGGATGTTTACATAACGGCTTGATGCTGGAGTTCAACCCTCGAACCGGTTAGCTGTCTTACCCGCTAGCCCGCGCAGAAATTGATCCAGAGAGATGTTGCTGGGTTGTTCGCGAATGGCTTTCAGCAGACACTCTTGGTCGCCAAATATGACCTGATCATAACGCGGCTCCCGGTCGGAATCCTGAGTCACGGACTGGACGCCGCCCTGCCTCGAAGGCTCGGGCTCGACCATGCTTGCCAAATGTCGCAAATGAGTGGCGAAGTGGGCTCGTTGAGCAATGTTCAGGCAATTCTTCGCTGAACTACCTTCACCAGTTGCCTATCCACACATTGAAAGTAGACCAGTCGTTTGTCCGCGAAATTGGAAATGGAGAAGATGACTCCTGCATCGTTAACGCTATCGTGGCCATGGCCCACGGCCTGAAATTGAACATTATCGCGGAAGGCGTAGAAACAGATGCGCAGTTGGCTTACCTGAGAGGGCTTGGCTGCCAGCAGATACAGGGCTTCCTCTACGGTCCCGCTCAGCCCCCTGAAGCCATTTCAAAGATGTTGGATGGTCAGCGAGTAAGAGCCGTAGTCTGACGTAGGATAATTCGGAATTAAGGTCAGGCGCCTGTTTTCGCAAGGTCATGACCGAAGTCAGGAAACTGGCCAAGACCATCTCACAGGCTCGCGGTTAGATGGCCGAAGCAGGCTTGGTTCGCATACTTATGGCTAATTTTCCCGAAAAGCGTTTGGCCATGAAGTCCTCTTGGGCGTGAACGACATCGCGTAAAGCATAGGTTTTTGCCACCAACGGCTGGATTTCGTTCCGCTCGATGTAACCGATCAGGTGCTCGAATACACTTCTTGGCTGCCAGGTGGAACCAAAAAAACTCAGGTCTTTGAGGTACAACGTGCGCACGTCCAGTTTCACAATTGGGCCAGCGATGGCACCGGACACCACGTAACGACCCACCCGGCAAAGCACTTCCAGTAAATCAGGCCACTGCGGGCCAGCCACCAGGTCAACCACCACCTGCACGCTGTCTTTATCCAGCGCTTCAAGCAGCGACTGCCCCCTGGGAATCACCTGGTCAGCGCCCAACTGACGTACCGCATCGGACTTGGATTCACCGCACACGGCGATCACCTCGGCGCCCCGGCGCTTGGCAAGCTGAACCGCCGCTGATCCGACCCCGCCGGAAGCGCCGGTGATCAGAATCCGTTCACCGGCGCTTCCGGCCTGCCCTGGTTAGTGCCGGACCAATTTTGTCTGATTGATTTATCGTCAAATGTGACGTGCATAGCAGCGTCATAGATACTTCATAGTTATTCACTCAAACGAATATGAGCGATACGCTGATTCATATTATCTAATACATACACAGAGATGCCTATGAAACCCTTGCTTGATCTTGATCTGTTGAACACCTTTGCCGTGGTGGTAGAGGCGGGCGGATTTAAAGAAGCATCGAGCCGCCTGTACCGTTCGCAGGCAGCCGTCAGCATGCAGATCAAGCGATTGGAGGAGCAGCTTGGGCATCGACTCCTGGAGCGCAGCAACCAGGGCATAAAACTCAACGAATCCGGAAAAACCCTGCTGGGTTATATCGACCGGCTGATGCGCCTGAATAACGAAACCCTCAGTGCGCTTAGCTTGGAGCCCTTGCGAGGCCCGGTGCATTTCGGAATACCCACAGACTACGCCCAGACGTTCTTGCAACAGTTTATTCCACGCATCCGGGATGCATTCCCCGAGCTGGTGCCCCAGATTAGCTGCGGCCGCAGCCGCAAGCTCCGGGAGTTGGTAACCACCGGTGACCTGGATGTGGCTATTGTCACCGGCGAGCCCCAGTTTGCGTCGGAAAAAAGCCTGTGGTCGGAAGCCCTTTGCTGGTATGCCCCGGTCAGCCTAACGATGAATACGGAGAAGCCATTGCCGGTTGCCTTGCTGGAGAGCGATTGTGCGCTGCGGGATCTCGCTGCTTCGGATCTAAGACTGTCCGGCCTGAACTACCATCCGGTGCTGACCAGTACCGACATGGCCAACCTTTACTCTGCAGTAGAGTCAGGGTTGGCAATTGCGCTGTTACCGGAGTCGTCGGTAACATCTTCCAGAGTTCGCCCCATCCAATTGGATGGGCTGCCCGGGCAAAGGCTTCTGACCATGAATGTGATTGATTCAGGCACCCTGGGCCCAAAATTTTTGGCACCCTTACAGCAATGTATTCTGGCTGCCGCCCGTGCTTTGTGTGAAAGGCGATGAGCTCGCTCTGACCCTTCGGGTGAAAAGAATGTCATAATATATTGATGTATATAGGTTTATATTTATCTTGATCTACCATTTTTGTTTGGTCATCTATCCATATCAAGGACTAACGTGTCACCACCATTTACCGGTCAGCCGCTGTTCGATACCGCTCACTACCTTGAAGATCTGTCAGACTTTCATTGCCACCCATCCATACCCACATTTCTGGCGTCTTTACCGCAGCCCTTGACCACACTGCGCGATGATTATGAAATTAGTCGCCAATTTCTGATGAAATACGCCGATGTGCCGGGAACCTTTTCACGCTTTCGCGGTGAGGTTCAGCGTTTTCTGAATTATCTTTGGGTAACCACCAAACGCACGTTGGCGCAAACCGACGCCGATGTTGTGACCGCGTACTTCAAGACCCTGAAGAATCCACCACATAGCTGGATTGCCCGCGGCGTATTTTCGGCTTTCACTCATGCCAACGGTTTACGCCGACCAAACCGGCAATGGCGTCCGTTTGCGTTGCGCTCTAGTGATGAAAACGCCGTTTACAATGCCAGCCAAGCCAGCCTGAACGCCAGCCGAACTGCTTTACAAACCTTCTTTAAATATCTGGTTTACCAGCAATATCTGCTAACAGACCCGCTTAACGATTTACGCCGTCGTGATCGTCGCGCCAAACCGCAACTCGCCAAAGATCTCGAAGTTGCTGTACGCCGGCTAACCGATTGGCAGTGGTCCTGGTTGCTAGAGACCTTGGTTACCGAAGCCGATCAAAACCCAAAATGCGAACGACATTTGTTTGTGATTGTGACCATGAAATCGTTATTTCTTCGGGTTGGCGAGTTGGCGCCGCGTCCGCTAGAGGATGGCGCAGAACGGATTCCGGTTTTTGGTGATTTCCGCCGGAAAGTCATTCAAGGCGAGCAATATTGGTCGTATTTTGTGTTTGGCAAGGGCGATAAAGCCCGCTCAGTCACCCTACCCGATGCCTATCTCCCCTACCTGAAACGTTGGCGCGCCTATTTGGACTTACCATCGCCTATGCCCGATCCGGGCGATCACCACCCTGTCTTACCCTCAACCCATGGAACCGCGCTGGGAAAACGTCAGGTTCAACGCATTTATGAGCAGGCCGTTATGTTCGCTGTTGCGCGCATGGAGGAAGCCGGTTTTGTCGACGAAGCCCGACAGCTTGAAGCTATAAGGTCAGAAACTCACTACCTACGCCACACTGGCGCCAGCCAGGCCATCGAATCCGGTGCGGATATTCGCCACATCAGTGAAGAACTCGGCCATGCCAGCGCGGCTTTTACCGAGTCGGTTTACGTTAACTCAGATCAGGCCCGCAAGCGGTTTCAAGGCCGCGAGCGAAAAGTATGAGAAAAGTTGAGGATTGGTAATCCCTTACTTTTCGCCAAGACATAATTGGAGGCCGTCCGCGATCTCGATCAATAAGTCAGGGTACAGGTTGGCGCCGGCAGCAAGAGTTGATCCTAATGGGTCGATAACGCCAGACGTATTAACACCTGTTCCGCCAAAAACCGTCTTGACGGCACGCCCGCTGTAAGCACCGGCGACGGCGTCGTTTCGCGTGTTGGCAAACATCCCTTTGCCGGGCGGTATATCGATATCAATCACAGTGGGACCTTTGACACACGCTACCTCCACTTGAGCAAAGTGCTGGTCACGCGAGGTCAAAGAATAAAGCGGGGCCAAAAAATAGCACTAACAGGCAATTCGGGACGCTCAACGGGGCCCCACCTGCATTTCGAGCTTCATGTGGCCGGTCAACCCGTTAATCCGTTAATCCGTTGACCGCGGATATCCCGACTGCCGCTAAAGTGCCGGATATCGAACTTGCCTCCTTTAAGGTACAAGTCAGCAAACAACTGGCGTCCATGCAGTCTCGAATCAACTCCAATCTTGTTTTGGCAACCGGGTCGCCGCAATCCACTCGGACCACTGAAGAAGATGAGGGGCGTCAAGACATCAACTGACGCGGGCCTTACAGGCCAGAAGGCCCGCTTCAAAACCTTCAAAAACCGTCTCGTCATTGTCGATTCCTTCGATGCAACTCTCCTCAGCCTCGTTCAACTCCACCTCAGTTAACGCCTGATCACTAAAGTTATAGCCAAAAACACCGTCCGGCGTAATGAATATGGCTTTAACCCTTTGAAGAGTGAGACCGGAAAAGAACTCAAACAACCGGCCCCTATCAAACAGAATGCTGGCGTGGAAGCGCCAGCCAATCGACGTAAAACCGTCCGCCTGTTTTTTGATTTTAATGCAATCACCCTCAGGCAGTGGCTTATGGTCTGAACGCTCTGTGGATTCGGGTTGCCCAACGGCATTTTTTGATAATGCGGGCATCGTGAAGCGCCTGGACGGGTCAGGATCTGGCTTTGCGTGGGCAGAAGGGCCCAAAAGGGCGCTGAAC
>JBALXR010000159.1:0-794 GCA_036960525.1 Marinobacter sp. | reverse complement strand
ATCGGGCAGCGCACACCTTTGGGGATGTACACAAAGGAGCCGTCAGAGAATACCGCCGAATTGAGCGCGGCAAAGTAATTGTCAGCGGCGGGAACCACGCTGCCAAGATACTTCTTCACCAGTTCCGGATATTTCTGAACCGCTTCGGAAATCGGGCAGAAGATAACGCCTGCTTTTTCCAGTGGTTCTTTAAACGTGGTGACGACAGAGACGGAGTCGAAGACCGCATCTACTGCAACGCCGGCCAGTTTGGCCCTTTCGTGCAGCGGAATACCCAGTTTTTCATAGGTGCGCAAAAGCTCAGGGTCGACTTCGTCGAGGCTTTGAAGCATATCTTCCGGGCGCTTGGGCGCGGAATAATAGGAAATCTCGTTGTATTTTACCTTAGGGTAATCAACGTGTGCCCAGTCAGGCTCTTCCATTTCGAGCCAGCGACGATAGGCTTTCAGACGCCACTCCAACATGAATTCGGGTTCTTGCTTGAGTTCAGAAAGACGGCGAATTACGTCTTCATTAAGGCCCGGCTCAAAGGTGTCTGACTCAATCTCGGTTACGAAACCAAATTCGTAATCCCGTTTGATGAGTTCTCTTACCTCTTTGTCTGTGGTCGCCATGATCGTCGCTCCGTGTTCTTTTATCGTGGGCTGTGACGCCCTTTAGTTTGCCGGCAACCGCAGAGGTTGCTGGGCTGATCTATTGCTTGTTGACGCTAATTGTACAATACCAGAGTAATTTAGTCAGGTATTAAATCGAGGAAAACACATTATCCAGCAAACCGCTTTTAAAGAAGGTTG
>JBALXR010000158.1:0-934 GCA_036960525.1 Marinobacter sp. | reverse complement strand
ATACCCGTCACATTCCGCTGTTAACACTGACACAGGCCCACATAGGTGCCATCAGGCTGGCAGGCGGACCCTTGTTTGCTCTACCATAAAGTCATGACCAACACCTCAACACTCAAACAGCCCGGCGCCATTACCCACCCTGGTGATCCTCGGCCTCATGAGGCTCTGCAAAGCCACATAGCTCACCTGCAAGTTGCTCTGGAGCACGAGCTGCGCCAAGCATCTGGCGGGCTGAGTGAATATACCCTGATCAAAAAACTGCAGCAGTCACCCTGGCAGCTTCTGGGTGAGGTGCGCTTCGATCAACCCGAGCGGTTATACCAGGTTCACTTCTTGCTGTTTCACACCCTCTATACGCTGCGCGATCAATTGGCAGAAGACGGCGAAACCCTGACGATATCACCCATGCTGACCCGCCTTGAAAACCGCTCCGAAGAGCCTCGGCACCAGCTGTCTGACCAGAGCCCGCTAGCCCAGGCAGATTCTTTGCGGGCATTCTATCTGGATCTGAATCAATACCGGCTATCCACAGCGCAGATCCACGCCATGCTTGACAACTTCTACGCCGGTCATCGGGGTGCCAATCATTATCACGACACATCGGAGGTTGCCGCAGCCGCGAACTGTCTGGGCTATGGCGACAGGCCGTTGCCAGACTGTTTTCACGAGGTAAAACAGCGTTTTCGCCGTGCCGTTATGCAGGCGCACCCCGACAGGGGCGGCAGCACCGAGCAAATCCAGAAACTTAACGCAGCCTTTGCCGTTATCAGACAGCACTATCGCGGGCGCGACTAAGTCGCTGCGGTAAGCAGCGTGAGGGCCGCCCTTTAAAATGAAGGAATTTTACATGCGCCGACAGGATTTTGTAGCCACCACGCTGGCTATCGCACTGGCATTGCCTGCGGGCGCCAGCGCAGATCTGGCCATATTGCAG
>JBALXR010000157.1:0-1080 GCA_036960525.1 Marinobacter sp. | reverse complement strand
CACACACTGCATGAGTGTTACCGAGATTTTCAGCCGGATCCCGACAGGCGCTTCGTGAGTTACCGCTCGTTTGTCGCCAGCCCCGCGCCTGAGGGCATGGCAGATCAGATTCACCAAGCGGCTATTTCCGGGAAGGCGTTGGGGTCAAAGGAGCTCCAAGCGCGTATGGCCGCCCGGTTTCGCTGAGCTGGGGTCTGACCCCACTATGAAACCGGCACTTCTTCCTGAACCTGCTTACAAAGACAGCCGAAGGTTGGAGTGAATCTCCCGTGAAAGCTCCGAATGGACATCCGCTCGGCGAGCATAATCATGCCATTGGCTCACCGCCTCCGTTACCTGACCAATAATCGCCTGGGCATTTGACTCGAAACGGGGGATTTGGGTTGCGACTGCGAGAATATCGCCGAGAATGAACTTATCCCGTTTACCGTTGATGGTCATCTGATGGGTGTCCACCCAGTATGAACCGGGCTTGTAGCTGTAGGCGATATCAAACGCCGGTGCCAAACGCCAACCAGCCGTTGAATGATCCAACAGAAAGCCAAAGTTCTTGGTGTGGTCGTCCTGGTTTCGGGCAATGACGTTGAAGACCATACGCCTGAAGATCTCGATTGCGTCTACCCGTGGCAACCCGAGTGTTCGGGCAATGGTCATCAACTCTTCATAGCTGTACTGGCCAGGTTTCCGGAAGTCCGCATGGTCCATCGCGCATAGAGACTGGTAGTGGCGCTTGCGGTCACCGTCCCGGTCGAAACGCTGCGTCATAAAATGGGCTCGCTCCCCTTCTATCAACAGTTCAGACGGTGCGATATTGATGCCTGCGTCTTTGGCCATCAGGTAGTAGGCATATTCCATCCGGCCATACCCCTGCGGATCACCAAAGACCTCGCTGGTGGATAATCGCTCTTTAACCCCATCGAATTTAATGAGGTAGTGAGTGAATCCTTTGGGTATGGGAGTCTGGCCGGAAACGACCCGAGAACGATCACGGTTCACGGCAATAACGGCCTTGGGCCGAGCCCCACCCGCCGATGTGCACACCTGGAAAATGGTACTCATCGCATCGTTGTTCTCATCACC
>JBALXR010000156.1:0-1866 GCA_036960525.1 Marinobacter sp. | reverse complement strand
ACCTGGAACTGGTGCTGGTGGAATCCGGCGGCGACAACCTGTCTGCCACCTTCAGCCCGGAACTGTCTGACCTCACCCTGTATGTGATTGACGTATCCGCCGGCGACAAAATTCCCCGCAAAGGCGGCCCCGGCATCACCAAATCCGACCTGTTGATCATCAACAAAATCGACATCGCCAAATACGTGCATGCCTCGCTGGACATCATGGAGCGTGATTCCAAAATGATGCGCGGCGAACGGCCCTTTGTGTTTGCCAACCTTTATGACGGAGTAGGGCTGGAAACCATCATCAGCTTCATTCTGGAAAGGGGCATGTTGCCGGAGCGCAGGCCGGAAAAGCTGGCTAAAACTGCCTGACCGAATACCTTTTGTTCTTTTGAATTAAAATGGAGAAACAGTCATGAAAAACATCAAAAAAATGAGTATCAGTGCAGTGCTCCTGCTGGCCTCCACGAACGCGCTGGCGCACTCCGGCCACGAAGCCATTGGCGACGTTCTGCATATTGAATACTTGGTTGCCGCAGTGATCGTTAGCGCGATAGCGTTCACGGCCTGGAAGAAGATTAAGCAACGTCGCTGAGAGTTAAGACGACGATTGCGCAACCTTTCAACGTCCCTGCAAGAATGGCTGGCGGCAAACGCCAGCTCTTTCCCCAAATCGGTTTTGAAGTCGCGTTTTGGCGGCGATGAAGCGTTCGGTATAGTTACGGGAAAAAGCAAAATAACATGACAATATCAATTATTTGTACCAATAAAGACCCTAAACCCTGGGTAGCCGCCCTAAGGGCACTAGACCCTACTCTCGACGTTCAAATATGGCCAAACGAAAGCCGAAAAGCTGACGTTGAGTTTGCTTTATGTTGGAATCATCCTGAAGGCGTTCTACGAGACTACCCAAATCTGCGATGCATTTGCTCTATGGGCGCAGGTATAGATCATTTACTTAATGATGAATTTTTTCCGAAAGATCTACCGGTGATAAGAATCATAGATCCTCTACTAGCACAGTCTATGTATGAATATCTTCATACAGCCGTTATGTATTACTTCCGGGATTTTGACATATACAAAGCTCAGCAATACCAATCGAACTGGAAACAGCAGTCACCCAAAGCAATAGCCCATACGACCATCGGTGTAATGGGGTTAGGTAAGCTTGGAGAATATTCGGCTAGCAAGTTTTCTAAGATTGGATTTAATGTCATTGGTTGGTCGCGCACTCAAAAGACCATCACCGGAGTAAAGTCTTATGCAAGTGACAGGCAACTAGGAGAGTTTCTTTCACAAGTAGATATATTGATTTGCTTATTGCCCCTGACAAACGAGACGCGGGGTATTCTTAACCTTGAAAACATTAATAAACTGCCTTTTGGGGCTTGCTTGGTCAATGTAGCGAGGGGCGAACACCTGATAGATGAAGATCTGATAACAGCACTAAATGAAGGTCAGCTGAGAGGAGCATGCCTTGATGTTTTTAGAGAGGAGCCATTATCTCAGATGCATCCATTTTGGCAGAATAACAAAATACTCCTGACCCCTCACTGCTCAAGCATTACAGATCCTGACTCAGTCGCGCCTCAAATTTTGAAAAACTATCAACTGATGAAAAGTGGTCAGGCCCTAATGAATCAAGTAGACGCTTTTCGAGGTTATTAAACATTTGGATTTCATCATATCCAGAAAGGACAGGCAGAACAGACAGGTATAGTGTATCTCTGCGAGGTTAAGAGGTGTGAAGAGTGCCTGTCTCTGGTGTTTTCCCCGAAATTGGAACTGGTGCTGGTGGAATCCGCCGGCGACAAAATTCCCCGCAAAGGCGGCCCCGGCATCACCAAATCCGACCTGTTGATCATCAACAAAATCG
>JBALXR010000155.1:1408-2493 GCA_036960525.1 Marinobacter sp. | reverse complement strand
CAGCACAACCCCAACCCATCCCAGCCTTCCCAAACCGCCCCCACCCATCTAAACTCAAGCCTCGCAATTACTCGCACCCCAACCATCAGGCTGCAGCGCCCTAATTTATGACAGCAAACACAAGCAACATAACCTTAACGGGTTTGGCACGGCGTTTTGTAAGCGACGGCCTGCTGGATGAAACCATCGCCAAAGATGCCTTTTCGCAGGCTTCGCAGAACCGTATTCCACTGATTACCTACCTGACCCAACACAAGCTGGCCGACAGCTCTGCGCTGGCGTTTTCGGCGGCCATGGAATTCGGTATTTCGGTGCTGGACCTGGATGCGTTTCTGCCAGAGGCGATGCCAGACAAGCTGGTGGACGAAAAACTGCTGCGCAAGCACAACGCACTGCCTCTTTATAAGCGCGGCAACCGGCTGTTTATAGCCGTGAGCGACCCCACCAATGTTCAGGCGCTGGATGAAATCAAGTTCAATACCGGCTTAAGCACCGATGCGGTTCTGGTAGACGACGCCAAACTGCGCGCGGCTATCGAAAAGTATTTGGCGTCCAGCGAAAGCTCCATGGGCGACTTGGGCGATACAGACCTTTCAGATATAGAAACAGAAGGCGCAGATGGAAACGAAGACGACAGCGCCGTTGTTATTGCAGAAATAGACGATGCGCCCATCGTAAAATATGTGAACAAAATGCTGCTGGATGCCATTCGCGGGGGCTCTTCAGACGTTCACTTTGAACCTTATGAGAAAACCTACCGCGTACGCTTTCGCACTGACGGCATTCTGAAAGAAATGTCGCGACCGTCTATAAAGCTGGCACCGAAAATATCTGCGCGAATAAAAATCATGGCTCAGCTGGATATTTCCGAGCGACGTTTGCCCCAAGACGGCCGCATAAAAATGAAGCTGTCTAAAACCAAGTCCATCGACTTCCGGGTGAACACCCTGCCCACACTGTGGGGCGAGAAAATCGTACTGCGTATTCTGGACCCCAGCCAGGCCAAGCTGGGCATTGACGCCCTGGGGTATGAAGAAGACCAGAAGAAGCTGTATATGGACGCCCTGGCGCAACCCCAGGGCATG
>JBALXR010000155.1:0-1398 GCA_036960525.1 Marinobacter sp. | reverse complement strand
AACCGTATGGCTCTATACCGGCCTGAACATTCTGAACACCGACGAACGCAATATTTCCACCGCGGAAGACCCGGCTGAAATTAACCTGGAAGGCGTGAATCAGGTCAACGTGAACAACAAAGTGGGGCTTGGCTTTGCCGAGGCGCTGCGGGCGTTTTTGCGGCAAGACCCGGACGTAATCATGGTGGGTGAGATTCGCGACCTGGAAACCGCCAACATTGCCATCAAAGCGGCGCAAACCGGTCACCTTGTGCTGTCTACCCTGCACACCAACAGCGCCGCAGAAACCTTAACCCGTATGATGAACATGGGTGTGGCGGCGTTTAACATTGCCACGTCTGTCAGCCTCATTATTGCCCAGCGCCTGGGCCGGCGACTTTGCAGCTGTAAACAGGCTGGAGACATCCCGAAAGACGTACTTTTAGCCGAAGGGTTCTCAACTGAACAAATTGCAACAGGGATCACGTTGTACCACCCGAAGGGCTGTGATAAATGCACTAATGGGTATAAAGGCCGCGTCGGCATTTACGAGGTGGTGAAAGTAACCGAGCAGCTGGCCAACATGATTATGGAAGAGGCCAGTTCTATCAAGATTGCAAAAGCAGCTCAGGCTGAAGGCTTCCGAACCCTGCGCCAGTCTGCCCTTTTAAAAGTGATTGAGGGTGTGACCAGCCTTGAAGAAGCCAACCGCATAACCAAGGATTAAGCATGGCTCAGAAAGCGAAGAAACTGGAATCTTACGTTTGGGAAGGCAAAGATCGCCGGGGCAACAAAGCCAAGGGTGAAATGTCTGGCGTTAGCTTGGCTTTGGCCAAGGCCCAGTTGCGCAAGCAGGGCATAGTTCCCGACAAGGTGAAAAAGAAACCCAAGCCCTTGTTCGGTGGCAGCAAAAAAATTACACCTTTTGACATTGCCATGCTCACTCGCCAGCTGGCCACCATGATGAAAGCCGGCGTGCCTCTGGTGCAAAGCTTTGACATTGTGTCTGATGGTCTTGAAAACAAAGGCTTGCAGGAACTGGTGATGTCGGTCCGGAACGACATTGCTTCTGGCACCAGTTTTGCCGGCGCCCTGCGCAAACACCCTCGCCAATTTGACGATTTGTACTGCAACCTGGTGGATTCCGGCGAAAAAGCCGGTGCGCTCGAGAAAATGCTCGACCGTATTGCCACTTACATGGAAAAAACAGAAATTCTGAAAAAGAAAGTCAAAAAAGCTATGACTTACCCCATTGCGGTTGTGGTGGTTGCGATCGTGGTTACGGCCATTTTGCTGGTAAAAGTAGTGCCGCAATTTGAATCGCTTTTTAACGGGTTTGGTGCAGAACTGCCGGTGTTCACCCAGATGGTGGTGCGCCTGTCAGAATGGATGCAAACCTGGTGGTTTGTGGTAATGCTG
>JBALXR010000154.1:0-2535 GCA_036960525.1 Marinobacter sp. | reverse complement strand
GTAAGCGCCAATAAATCGACCCACTTGCCCTCAGTCGATCTGCGGCACTTTTTTTGAAGTCCGTTCCATATCCACATTCCACGGCAGCAGCGCTTCCAGCTTTTCCAGTGTATCTGCCTCGGCAATGCGATCCAGCACATGCTGGATATACTTCGAGGGCTCCAGGCTGTTAGCTTTAGCGGTCTCAACTAAGGAATAGCTTGTTGCACTGGCGCGAGCGCCCCGCGAGGTGTCCGCGAACAGCCAGGCTTTTCGACCCAGAGCGAACGGGCGAATGGCGTTTTCAGCCAATACGTTGCTGATCTGCAGATCACCTCGCTCGCAGTAGCCGACCAGAGTGGGCCACTGGTTCAACGTATAATCCATGGCCTTGCGAGTCATCGTGCCCTTGGCGACCTTGCCGGCATTGGCCTCAAGCCAGGCCTTGAATGACGCCAGTCTAGGCACACTCAGCTCCTGACGGATGCGATAACGCTCGCCTTCACTCAGCTCTTTGATCTGACGCTCGATGGCGTAGAGTTTGTTGATATGGCTTAGAGCTACATCGGCCTTGGAGACCTTTGTGGCTTTGCCTTTACCTTGAGGCTTGGACCCTTTGATAGCTTCCACGAACTTACGTCTCGCGTGGTCCCAGCAACCAATTCGAGTGATGTTGTTATCCCGGCAGACTTTGCCATAGCCAGAGTAACCATCGGCTTGCAGGATACCGTTAAAATCATCGAGCAGACGCACCGGTACTTTGCCTGCCCGTGAAGGGTCGTATTCAAACAGAACCGACGGTCGCCCTGGCGGGCCACCGCGGGTGACCCACATCCACTTATCAGATTGCGCCGTTTTGCCGTCTTCTTTCAGAACGTACATTCGGGATTCATCGGCTTGCAGGTAATCACTGCTGTTCTGCACTTCTCGCATCAGGTTGATCAGCGGTTTGAACACGTCATCCAGGCGGATCACCCAATGGGCCATGCTGGTACGGCTGATCTCATGACCCAGGCGCTTGAGCATGTGTTCCAAACGATACAGAGGCAGGCCGTCGGCGTATTTTGAGGTGATGATGTACGCCAGCAGCGAGGTGGTGGCCGTGCACTTGCCCAGCGGATGAACCGGACGGGTGGCGGCCAGGATACGCTCTTCACCATCTTGCTCGAACACGGCTTTCTCCTGCCAGTATTCCAGAACTTTCAGCTGAGCAGGGATGAACTGCAACTCTTCCTTGACCTTGGTGAAGAAGGTCTTACTGGCGCCCACTTTTTCTTCGTCGCTGAGGGTCAGTTCGATGCGCTCGCGCAGCAGTGTATCCGAGAAGCCACGTTGGCGACGTTTACGAGAGGCCGGTGGTGCCTCTTCTTCTTTGACATCGTCTGGTAGCTGATCGCGCAGGTCATCGATCTCGGCTTCCAGCTCCGCTTCGTCGAATAAATGGATTTGGTGTGTAGACTTCTCACTGCTGGCGCCAAATTGCTGAATTCGTTTCCAGCGCAGCAGTTCTTCGAGTATCTGAATGTACTGATCGCGCTGTTGAACGGCTGCCTTCTTGGTAGACAATTCTTGCTGAAGGCCTTCGACCACCGACAGCAATTCAGCGGCCGAAAGGTCGCTGATATCGGGTGTTTTTGAAGGTGCTTCAGGCTTTAATTTCATGAACAAATTATAGCAAAAACAACACTCTGAAGCACCAAAAAAGAGCTAATTAACGGCCTCATAATGCAGGGTTTTGTGCCCTTTTAACAAGGCAATATCGTAGCCGTCCAGCAACCAGTTGATTTGCTCGCCGGTCAGTGACATCAGCTCATCCGAAGCCTTAGGCCACTTGAACTTCTCCTCGGCCAGCGCCTTGTAATAGAGTACAAAACCGTTGTCTTCCCACATCAGGCACTTGATCTTATTCCGCTGCCGGTTGGTGAAGGCGTAAAGCGCACCGGTGAACGGGTTATGGCCCAACTCCTGCTCAACCAGCACCGCCAGGCCGTTGGCCTGTTTACGGAAATCCACCGGTGCCCGATACAGATAAATCTCTGGCAACGACAAGGACGGGCGCAAATACCGGCGGCGCATTACAGCTGCCTCAAAACCACAGCCAACAACTCGATGTTGCCAGCGTGCAAACCCGTGATGGAAACGCCGCCGGGTAAGGAAACAGTTAAACCATCGGAGTCGCCACTACCAACGTCGGACGCAGGAACCACGCGAGTGAACCCTGTGGTTGCCGGCGCCGGCTTCGGATAACCTTCTGCAGAGCTGAGTTTTTGACGCCAATAAACAAATTGATGATAAATCAGGGACTGCTGTTTGCAGTGAGCGCTGCCGGACAAGTCTGTCGCTTCCCAGTCGTTAATCTGTTGTTGCCAGAAGTGCACTTTTTCGGTCGGGGTCATACTGATTCCTCGTGAAATGAATGAGGCGTTCAGTGTGTGCAATTGCCGAGCTGGGGTGTAGGTGCTGATTTATGGGCGCTTACCTAATTGCTATTCAAAAGTAACTGATGGCTTGGTCTAATTGTGTGAACAAAACCATAATTAAAAATTATATTTTTAG
>JBALXR010000153.1:0-3471 GCA_036960525.1 Marinobacter sp. | reverse complement strand
AAACGCTTACAACGCCGTCATTAACCAAAAAACGACGCTACAGGCCCAATCCTTCACACTAACAAACGACCGTTTCCAATGAACACAAGCCAAGGCGAGATGAACGGCAAACCAGGCAACAACGCAAGCAGCTCTGGCACCCTGTCGTCTTACACCTATACAAAGCACACCCTAGAACGCAGCCTAAAGCCAGAGGCGATGGAGCTTATCCGCTGCCAGCACCTGAATGTTCAAACAACCCACGTCAAAGCCATCGAATTTGTCAGCTTTAACGAAGCCGAAAACCGCCTAACTACAAAGAAGGTAATCGGTCAGGAGCTGTTTCATACCCTCTGGAACCCAACCAATCTGCTGGGCCGCCTGCAAGGTCACCGGTTGCAAAATCCGGATACCCTGGTCAATCGCATCACAGAGATAGGCACCTGGCTACGCAAGTATCACAACAGCTCGGTTGGGCAAACACCAGAACGTGCCGATGGCAGCTGGCTGGCAACAGAGTTTGAACAAAAAATTCGCGAAATCCGGGCAAGCCACCTGATACCAGAGCCCCGGCTCAAAAAGATCGAGCAAAAATACAGCACCGAATTACAGAGACTCACCACTCCCGACTACCTGTCCTTCAATAACGCCTTCCCGTGCCAAATCCATGGCGACTTTGTGCTTTATAACGTATTGGTAGACAGCCAGCAGAACATGCACACACTGGGCTTCAGCAAAACCCGCGTCTCAAGCAACCTGGAAGACGTGGCGCGTTTCTACAGCACCCTCTGGGCCATCGCGCAAACCAACCGCACCCGTCATAGCCTGTTCCATGAATTACCAGCCCGATTTCTGAAAGCCTACGGATTACCACCTCTTATTGCCGAGAGCGCTTATTTTCAAGCCAATCTGGTATACAATTTCTTGGCTCATCTGGAAGCCCAGCAACGCGGGCGAAAGACGTTTTCGTGGAACACCAACCGTGAAATGAGTCAGATCACCAACGCGGGTATGAAGTGGGTATACCAGCAAATCTAAAGCCGGTACGCAACGGCACCCACCCAGCTTACAAGGTTGCTTTTTATGCTTTTCCCAATCGTTCTTGCAGGCGGCAGCGGCTCACGCTTATGGCCGTTATCACGGCAACTGCATCCCAAGCAGTTTCTACCCTTGCTGGGCAAAAACTCCATGCTACAAGCCACAATAGCGCGCCTTAAAGGCTTGGAGACCGCACCACCAACGATCATCTGTAACAACGAACACCGCTTCCTGGCCGCCGAGCAACTGCGGGCCGCCGGAATAAACGATGCCAAAGTTCTGTTGGAGCCTGTCGGGCGCAATACAGCGCCAGCCATTGCTCTGGCAGCGCTGGCTCTGGTGAAAGAAGACCCAAACGCGGTATTACTGGTACTGGCTGCCGATCACGTTATAGATGATGAAGCGGCTTTTCGCGCCGCGGTAGAAAACGCCGCTCGCTATGCGGCCCAGGGAAAGCTCGTTACCTTTGGCATAAAACCAGACATGCCCCACACCGGCTATGGCTACATCCGCGCAGGAAAAACCCTGGGGCCGGGTGCCTGTGAATTAGACGAATTTGTAGAGAAGCCGTCCAAAGAGACCGCACAAAGCTATCTGACAGAAGGAAACTACACCTGGAATAGCGGTATGTTTCTGTTCAGAGCCGACAGATACCTGGAAGAGCTTAAACAGTGGCGGCCAGATATCCTTGAAGCCTGCACACGGGCAATGGCGGCCCCCAGCCCGGATTTAACCTTCATCCGAATTGACGAAGAAGCGTTCCGCGCCTGCCCAAGTGAGTCCATAGATTACGCCGTTATGGAAAAAACAAGCGCAGGCGTAGTTATCGAGATGGACGCCGGCTGGAGCGACATCGGCTCCTGGTCTGCACTTTGGGAAAAACTGGACAAAGATGCGAACGGCAACGCCTGCAACGGCGATGTCATGCTTCACAACGCCAGCAACTCACTGGTTCGCGCCGACCACCGGCTGGTTGCATTGGTCGGCGTTGAAAATCTTATCGTGGTAGAAACCAAAGATGCGATCATGGTTGCCCACAAAGACCACGTAGAAGATGTAAAAGCCCTGGTCGCGTCCATTGAATCGGACGGGCGCCACGAACACATAAACCATCGCGAAGTGTACCGGCCTTGGGGCGTGTTTGATTCAATCGACAGCGGCCAACGCTATCAAGTAAAACGCATAACCGTTAATCCCGGGGCGAAGCTCTCGGTGCAAAAACACCACCACCGGGCAGAACACTGGATTGTGGTCAGCGGAACCGCCATGGTCACCAATGGCGAAAAGCAGTACTTGGTCACCGAGAACCAGTCGACTTACATTCCCATTGGCGAGATTCACAGCCTCGAAAACCCGGGGGTCATTCCTTTGGAATTGATTGAAGTGCAGTCTGGCTCGTATTTGGGCGAAGACGATATTGTGCGCTTACAAGATCAATACGGCAGAGCCTGATGAAACCTTTTGCCCCACAAAGCGACCTTGCCCGTGGCTGACAATCACGCCCCAACCCGCATCTTGCACGTTACCTTCAATATGGGTTTCGGCGGCACCGAACAGGTTATTCGCCAACTGGTCACCAATCTGAACCCACAACGGTTCCAGTGCGAAATCGCCTGCATTGACGGCGAAGTCGGCGCCATCGGCAAAGCCATGAAAGTAGACAACGGCATTACCATCCACTCCAGAAAACGCGGCCCGGGGCTTGACTGGAAAACAATCCTCTGGCTTAGACAGCTCATTAAATCCGGCCGTTTCGACTTTGTGCATTGCCACCAATATTCGCCCTACACCTACGGCTGGTTCGCACATTGGGGCACAGGCGCAAAAGTTGTGTTCACCGAACACGGCCGCTTTCACCCAGACCAACACCGAAAGAAAGCAAGGCTGATTAACCCCGTCATTGCCCTCACCTCTCATCGCCTGGTGGCCATATCAGCGGCTACCCGTGAGGCACTGATTGAATACGAATACATGCCAGCGTCCAAAATCAAGGTCATTTACAACGGCATTACGCCACTAACCGTAGAGGAATACCGCAAACAGGAACTCTTGACGGAACTGGGCATTAAACCGGGCGAAGTCGTTATAGGTACCGTAGCAAGGCTGGACTCTGTCAAAAACCAGCCCATGATGCTGCAAACCACCCGCGCCCTGATCGACCAAGGTTATAAAGTACGCCTGCTGCTCGTCGGCGACGGCCCCGAGCGCGAAAACCTGGAAGCAATAACCCAGCAGTTGAATCTCAACAACGCTGTCATTTTTACCGGGTTCCAATCCAAGCCTGCCGACTACCTCAACTTAATGGACATATTCCTTTTGCCCTCCTTCACCGAAGGCACTTCCATGACCCTGCTAGAAGCCATGAGCCTTGGAATCCCAACGGTAGCCACGCGAGTAGGCGGAACCCCCGAAATTGTTGACGATGAAGAAACAGGTTTTCTGGTTGAAAGTGAC
>JBALXR010000152.1:0-3563 GCA_036960525.1 Marinobacter sp. | reverse complement strand
GCGGTATTGACCGGTGCGTGACCGAATTTATTCGAGTGACCCACGGCATGCTGCCGCCGCGAATTTTCTACAAATACGCGCCCGAACTTCATAACAACTCGCTGACCCGGGTGGGCGTGCCAGTGGCTGTTCAGCTGCTGGGTTCCGACCCGCACATGATGGCGCGCCATGGCCTGAAAGCCGCTGAGTTGGGGGCCACTCAGGTGGATATTAACTTTGGCTGCCCGGCCAAAACCGTTAATAAGCACAAGGGCGGCTGTGTGTTGATGCGCGAGCCCGAGCTGATGCACGAAATTGTTGCCGCTGTGCGCCAGGCGGTGCCTGCGACGGTTTTAGTAACCGCCAAAATGCGGCTGGGTTACGACGACCGTTCTATGGGCGTGGCCTGTGCGCAAGCTTTGGAGGCAGCCGGTGCCGGTGAAATCGTGATTCATGCCCGCAGCAAAAAAGACGGCTATAAGCCGCCTGCCTACTGGGAAGAAATTGCCAAGGCGCGGGAAGCGGTAAAGGCCAAGGTGATCGCCAACGGTGATATTTTCACGGTGGCTGACTACTGGCGCTGTCGTGAAGTGTCTGGCTGCGACGATGTAATGATTGGCCGTGGCCTGGTGGCGCGGCCGGATTTGGCACGCCAAATTCGGGCCAGCCAGCGCGGTGAAAGTATCGAGCTGATGACCTGGCCAGAAGCACTGGCTCTGGTGCAGGAATACGGGGTCGCGCTTCAGGGCTGGCTGGAGGACAAATACGTAACCGGGCGCATCAAACAATGGATGAATTATTTACGCCAGGGTTTTAGCGAAGCCGAAGCTCTTTGGCCCCAGGCGCGCAAAATTCGTGAAGTGGCACCTATGTTCGAGTTCCTCAATCAGGCCTCAGTCGTCGAACAACGTTAAATTGATTTCAGCCAATAGCAGGGTGTGACAAACAGACTAAACTCATGTGTTGATGTCTGTTATTCGGATCATAACCAACAAGGATCGCCTGCAATGAAAACCGTGGTCAGCGTAAGTTTGGGCTCCAGTGAACACGATTACGATGTTCAAACTAACTTTCTGGGGCAATCTTTCCGGGTGATTCGAACCGGTACCGATTCAAACCAGAAGCGGGCGGAGCAGATCCTGCGGGCTTTGGACGTAGACGCAATTGGTCTGTGCATGGTTCATGACCACTATCAGATCGGCCGCGAACGCCTGATAAACGCGCAAACTGCACAGCTGGAAGCCTGTGTGTCAAACACATCGGTAACAACGGGCGCTGGCCTGCGGGGCATACTGCAGGAATGGGCGGTGCGCCGAACCCAGGCAAGCCTGGGGCATTTCTTTGATAACGCCCGGGTACTGTGCCTGAATGGCAAAGCCGGCTACCGCATCGCCCGCGCTTTAAGTGAGCACACCGAAAACTTCCAGTTTGCCGACCCTTATCTTGAATACGGCGTACCCGCTTTTCTGACGTCTCTGACGCAGCTTGAACGCTATGTTGCGCTCACGGCGCCTCTGGCTAAACGCCCGGGTGCAGTAAAAGCAGTGGAGGTGCTGTTGGGCGGCCCGTTGTACCGCATGGGGAAAAAACGGGTACAAAGGAGCCTGCAGTCGGCCGTAAAAAAAGCTCACGTCATTGTTGGCAATATGGGTGATTTGGCGTCGTTCACCCGTGAACAGCTGGACGGCAAAACCGTGATTACCTCGCGGGTGTCGGAATCCGTTCTGGACTGGATGCGCTCCCGCGGCGTTGCTATGGTGGTCGATTACAGCCCTTGGCTGGAAGGCCGCCCGGTTGGCGTGAACGTGATGGAAGCGATGATCAGCGCGGCGCTGTCGCGCACGCCGGGACAACTTGGGCCAGATGATTATCTGGACGTTATCCAGACCCTGGGCATAGAGCCACGCATTCTTTACCCCGACGGCTATCGCCGCATTAACCGCATGGCGTTTGTGATTCATCCCTTGTCACAACAGTATCTGACCAAAACTCCACCGCTTGATCTGATTGCCGCGGTAGCACCAAAATCGGTGATGAACCTGATTGAAAAAGTCGTGGCCTATGCACCGCCGTTTATCTATTCCGAAATATCCGGTTTGAAATCACCCACTGGCGATGAAGTGGAAGGCTACCTGATTACCGTGGGTGGCACGCCAAAAGAAATTATGGCCCACGACCCCGAATTTACCTATAGACGTCTTTTGGCTGCCGCCGAATTGGCGAAAAAATTGGGCGCGCAAATTATGGGCTTGGGTGCGTTTACCAAAGTGGTGGGCGACGCCGGCATTACCGTCGCTAAGCGAGCTCCGCTGCCCATCACCACCGGCAACAGTTACAGTGCTTCTGGTGCCTTGTGGGCTGCCCACGAAGCCGTGAAGAAGATTGGCCGCGCCAAAATAGGCGACAACGGCAAGATGCAGGGTAAGGCCATGGTGGTTGGAGCCACTGGCGCCATTGGCTCTGTGTGCGCGCGCCTGCTGGCAAAAGCTGTGGATGAGATTTATCTGGCGGCACCGGAACCGGCGAAACTGTTGGCGTTAAAAGCGGCTATTGAACAGGAAACTCCGGGCGCCATCGTGCACGTGGCCGGCGCAGCCAATCGTGATCTGGCGCAGATGGATATGATTGTGACGGCCACCTCTGGCGCGGGTAAGCGGGTGCTGGACATCATGAAGGTAAAACCCGGCTGCGTGATCACCGACGTGGCCCGACCTCTGGACATTTCAGCGGAAGACGTTGCCAAACGCCCCGACGTACTGGTGATTGAGTCCGGCGAAATTTTCCTGCCCGGCAATGTACTTATGAAAGATATAGGCTTGCCCAAAGGCATCGCCTACGCTTGCCTGGCAGAAACCATGGTGCTGGCGCTGGAAGGGCGTTTTGAGAACTTCACCCTGGGCCGTAACATTGAATGGGAAAAAGTGCGGGAGATCTACAAATTAGGTCTGAAGCACGGCATGACACTGGCGGCTATTTCTGGTGTGAACGGCGTGTTCACCGACGACGATTTTGCGCGGGTGCGTTTGTTGGCGGAACAGGCTGAGGCAGCCACGCATTCATAGTTAAAAGCTAATGCATTTAGTAGTCAAAGAAAATTATGCCAATATTGGCCTGATGTCCTATAGTCATACCAAGCCACATCAAAGGCGCTAAACATAGTACCTGTGCTGTCTTTGAGTGGAGCCAACATCCCCCGAAAATAGTGGAGAATAAATATGGCTGACAACAACCCGACGGCTGGCAAATGTCCAGTCATGCACGGCGGCAATACCAGCGTCGGCAGCACCAACATGAAATGGTGGCCCAGCGCTTTGAACCTGGCCATCCTTAATCAGCACGACAGCAAAACCCAGCCGCTGGGTGCCGATTTCAATTACCGCGAAGAGTTGAAAAAACTCGATGTAGGCGCACTGAAAAAAGATCTGAATGACCTGATGACCGACAGCCAGGATTGGTGGCCGGCGGATTGGGGGCATTACGGCGGTCTGATGATTCGTTTGGCGTGGCACGCGGCCGGTTCCTATCGCGTTGCTGATGGCCGCGGCGGTGCCGGCACCGGCAACCAGCGTTTCGCTCCGCTGAAC
>JBALXR010000151.1:0-3740 GCA_036960525.1 Marinobacter sp. | reverse complement strand
GGATATCGGCCAGGCAGTGATTCACGATTATCTGACGTGGGGGATTCTGATCCAGATTCCTGACGCGTCGCACTCATCACCGGTGATCCGCGATCTGTTATTTCGCTTGCACGCTCTGGATCTGCAAGTGCGGTTTGCGCCGATTACACCTGAGGAATACCAGCAGTGGGCTCAAGGCCGCAACCGCGCCTGCTACATTGTTACTTTGCTGGCGCGGGACATAACCGCCGAGCAGATTGCGCGGGTGTCGGCAATTACGGCCCGCCACCAGCTCAACATCGACAACATCACGCGGCTGTCGGCGCGGCCGTCACTGACCGTGGATGAAAACCGCACTGCTTGTGTGGAATTCTCCGTGCGTGGTACACCAGACAATCTGGCACAGTTGAGAGCCGACTTTCTGCATCTGGCTAGCCAGATGAACGTGGATATCGCGTTTCAGGAAGATTCTATTTTCCGCCGCAACCGCCGCCTTGTGGTATTTGATATGGATTCCACCCTTATTGAAGCCGAGGTGATTGACGAGCTGGCTCTGGAGGCTGGTGTGGGGCCACAGGTAGCCGCCATTACCGAGCGTGCGATGCTCGGTGAGCTGGACTTCAGCCAGAGCTTTGCCGAGCGTCTTGCGCTGTTGAAGGGCTTGGATGAGTCGGTGTTGGAGCGGGTTGCCGCGCGCTTGAAGATGACAGAAGGTGCCGAGCACCTGATTCGCAGTTTGAAAGCGTTGGGTTACCGGACTGCGATTCTGTCGGGCGGCTTTACCTACTTCGCCCTTAATCTTCAGCGTCAGCTGGGGATTGATTATGTGTACGCCAACGAGTTGGAGATTGTGGACGGCAAGGTAACCGGGCGGGTGTCTGGTACGATTGTCGACGGCGCGCGCAAGGCCGAACTACTGTTGGAAATTGCAAAGAAAGAGCGGATCTCCCACGAACAGGTAATTGCAGTGGGTGACGGCGCTAACGACTTGCCTATGCTCAGCGAAGCTGGCCTAGGTGTAGCGTTTCGTGCCAAACCTGTGGTCAAGGAATCCGCCCGCCACGCTATTTCAACGCTCGGGCTGGACGCCATTCTGTACCTGATTGGCTTTCGCGAAGGCGAAACCAGTCAACAGGCGCAACCGCCAAAAGAAAATGACACAGGGCTATAGATAGTGCCTGAAATAGTGCCTAGGGGTCAGTTGTCGCTGAAATCGTAGGTCATTTCAGGGGTGGGCGGCTGTAAATAGTAGCCCTGAATGTAATTTACCCCTGCTTGCCACAGAGTTGCCAGTATGCCGGCGCTTTCTACCAGCGGCACAATCGACAGCTTGCCGGCGCTTTGCAGTGATTGCACCATTTCCTTGAGATGTTCGCGGGCGTCGTTATCATTCTGCAGCTCTTCGGTAAACGAGCCGTCTATTTTTACGTAGTCGGTATCGATATGGTTGAGCGCATGAAACGGGTTCAAGGCGCAGCCAAACTGGGTTATAGACACTTTGCAATGCAGCTGGTGCAGGGCTTTTGCAAGGTCTTTTGCCTGTTTTGTGAAATTATTGGCGTCGCATTCGCGGAGCTGGAATATCAGCGTGTCACCCGGGAGGCGGGCGGCTTTCAGAGCCACACTGAGCCAAGGTGTGAAGGTTTTGTCGTGCAGGGTTTCGGCGGTCACGTTCAGAAATAGCCTGGTGTTCTGACCCTTCACGCGGTGTGCAGCCAGTTTTTTTATGGCCTGCAAGAACACCCAGCGATCGACCTTCATCGCTGTATCTGTAGGTCCCAGGGGTGGCAAGAAATCGTAGGGTGACACATCTTCGCCTTTGTCATCCAGCATGCGCACGTATACTTCGTAGTGTTCTTCGTTTTCCCCGCGCAGATTGATAACAGGCTGAAATAGCAAGCGAAACTGATCGTTGTCTAGCGCACGATTAATGCTGTCGATGGCGGTGTTATCGCTGAGTATTCGGTGTTCGGCGGCGTTGTGTACCTGCACACCGTTGCCGTGGGTGTGATCATTCTGTTTTTTCAGTTCGGCTGAAGCGCGGTGCGCGCGGGCCATCAACTCTTCGGCTTTGGGTGCTTTTTCGGTGACGGCAGCAACGCCGATACTTACCGTGAGCTGTACCGAGTGGCCGTCGACATCGAACAGTGAACCCTCAATGGCTGTACAGATGTTCTGTGCCAGGCTGACCATGTCATTTTCGCTGTACGGCAGGCACAGCAGTGCGAACGAGTCGTCGCCTAGGCGCGCCAGGGTCATGTCTGCACCGACTTGCTCGCGCAGCAGAGTGGCTAAATCGCGCAGCAGAAAGTCGACACCTGCAATGCCAACGTCTCGCTTCAGCGGTGCAAAGTTATCCAGGGAAATATAAGCTAGCGCGCCAGCTTCGCTGCTGGCGCCGGCTTGAGTAATAGCTTCCGCTAGCGAGACCATAAAGAACGGGCGGTTATACAGGCCGGTAAGCAGGTCCTGATTACTGATTTTTCTCAGTTTTTCTTCCAGTTCTTCGCCGTTGTGTTCCGGCCGCAGCACAATCTGGGTACAACGTTCGCCGTCAAAAGTGGCGGTCGAGGCCTGCATGTTGGCGGTTAATTCGTGGCCGTCACTTCGCCGTGCGGTCACTTTCAGGCTAACTCGTTCGTTGCTTTGGTCGGCAAAGCCTTTCATCAGTTGGCGGTAGTCGTCTTGGCTCTGGCTGCCGAGGGTGTCAAGTACCGGGATACACATCAGTTCGTCGATGTCGTCGTAACCTAGAAACTCCAGATAGGATTCGTTAGCGTAAACGTGCATGCCTTCAATAACATAGGCAATGGCGTCTTTTGAGCTTTCCAGCAGACGTTGGCAGCGTTGTTCGGCGTCGCGCAGGTGAGATTCCAAAAGCCGACGGCGGCGGCGCTCGTCAAGGTCTGCCAGTTCCCGATTCACGACCAGTACCAGCAGTGCCTGTTCGGTGTAGGGTACCGTATCCTGTCCTCCGGCTTTAAGAACTGCCGTGGCGCGGGCCGCGTCGTAGTCATCGGTCAATAATATGAAAGGAATGTCTTTGCCAAGCCGCCGCAACATAGCTAACGCCGCGTCTACTTGGCACTCCTGTTCAGTGTCTCGGGCCAGCACTATGTCCCAGTTACCATTTTTGAGGGTCTCTTCGAGATCTTCCTCTGAGGTAATGCGGTGGGCCCGAGTAGCGCGACCGGAGTTGCGTAACAGGCTGATCAGGTTTTCCGCGTCATTCAGTGACGGGTCCAGAATAAGCAAATGAACGGTGGAGGCTTTCTTTTGCATGACTCGACAGTCTCGTGCTGCACACTGAGGGAGCCGGGCCACTAGCAAGGCCAGGCTCTTGGATGAGTATGAATGATGAAGAGGTTGCCGGGTAATAACAAGTCCGGCGCGGGAGCGGCGCTAAGTTAAGACACACGAAGCTATAATTGCGCAATCAGGTACAAAGCGGTTACGCGTATTACAGCGAGGGCCAGAGCGAATCAAATTCATCTTCGCTGGTAGCAGGACCGGGTCTATTGGCGCTGGCTTTAGCGTCAGGCCTGCTCTGAAGTTTTATTTCAAATTGGTTGATGCTGCCGGTCGCCGTCATTTTTTTCAGCAACTGGCCTTGTTCTTCCTGGTCATCAATCAGCAGGGCAATACGGTTTCCAGATTGAAAGGGCAGCCGCGGCACAATTAACGTGGCAGGTTGGTTAATGACGCTGATTTCCGGCAGCATCAGCCCACCAATGTATTCGCTACAGTTGCCCAGTTTCTGG